>CAZTLX010000098.1:0-14400 GCA_964614575.1 uncultured Phycisphaeraceae bacterium
CGGGGTGCCGGGGGTGCCGTGGGGCGGGGGGCCTTCTTCTTGGGTGGCCGGGGGCTTTTTGCGGTTTTTGGGCACCGATGGCGGTGCCTTGTGAGTGCTCTGAATTACCCTCGAGGTACCCCGTCGAAGCTCCGCAGCGCTTCGCATTGACAGGCTTGGGTGGAGCGCCAATATGGGGCGCAAGAAAAAAACCGCTCGGCGGCCATAAAGGCACGCCGAACGGCTTCCGGGGGCAAAGTTGTCGCGTTCAGATGATCGGCTTAACCGATCAATCCTCTGCATCATTTACGCACACATCGTAGGCCGCGCCTCCCGCGATTGCAAGTCGTAACCGCGATCCGGGAAAGATTGAGGATAAATTCGGGATAACCCGCGCCCCGGGGCCGCCCCTCGCTCCAAGCCACCCTACGCTCCGGGCGGTCATTCGCCCCGCAGATGACCGCGAATCGGCTGCGGGACTGGACTTACGCCGCCAAGGCGGTAGGGTCGGGGGCTGGAACTGATTGTCGTCCCCCACCTCGGACCGCTGATGATTCACCGCCCCCGCCCATCCCGACGCCCCCGCGGGCTAAGCCAGATCGCACGACCGATCGCCCGGTCGGCACCCGCGCTCCTCGCCGCATTGTGCGTTTTGGCGGCGATCGGCTGCGGGTCGGAGGACGCCTCGCCGCGGCCCGAGTCTGCGCGTACCGCAAGCGAGCCGCGAGCCGGGGGTGAACTGGTGGTCGCGACGCTCTCCGACGCCGGCCGGCTCGACCCGCACGCCGTTACCGATGCCGCGTCCATGCGCATCATCGAAAACCTCTACAGCACGCTGCTGACCTACGGGCAGCGCTACGGCGACTTCCGCCACGACCTGGTCCAATCGCTTGAGACTTCCGAGGACGGCCTGGTGTACACGCTGCGCCTCGTGCCCGACGCGACGTTTCACTCCGGCCGCCCGGTGACCGCCGACGCGGTCCGCTTTTCGCTCGAGCGCATCGTCGAGCGAGGCGTGCGGGCCGAGCACTTCGAGGCGGTCGAATCGATCCAGACCCCCGATGAACGCACCGTCATCATCACGCTCTCGCACCGCTCCGCGCCGTTTCTCAGCTACCTCGCGCACCCGATGAACGCGATCGTCGATCCGCAGGCGGTGGACGAGGCCGACGGTTCGCTCGACAGCGCCGCGGCGGGCAGCGGCCCGTTCAAACTCGTTGAGTGGAAGCGCGACCAGCGCCTCGTGATGGCGAAGCACGACGGCTACCACGTCGCGGGTCGGCCGTACCTCGACCGATTGGTCTTCCGGCCGATCCCGGATGACACCGCGCGCACCACCGCGCTGCGCACCGGCGAGGCACACCTGCTGCTCGAAGTCTCGCCCAAGGATGTGATGCTGCTGAGCAAAGCGCCGGGCGTGGTGGTCGAGGCGGTGCCGGGGACGTTCTGGGAGTACCTCGGGCTCAACTGCGCCAAACCGCCGTTTGATGATCAGAACCTGCGCCGGGCGGTGGCGTACGGCGTCGATCGCGCGCAGCTCAACCAGCTCGTGAAGTTCGGCAAGGCGACCGAGCTCTACGGCGGGCACATCCCGCCCAACCACTGGGCCCACGCCGACTTCGAGCTGTTCAAAGACAAGAACCCCGGCGATGCGCGTTTTCTTTTTAGCGCGAGCAGGGTCGAGGAACCGCTGGCGGTCGAGCTGATCGTCGATAGCGGCGTGGCGTATCAGGGGCGAGCGGCCGAGGTCATCAAGCAGCAGCTCAAACCCGTCGGCTTCGACGTGACGATCCGCGGGCTCGAGTCATCCGTGTTTTTCGATCGGCTGGGCCGAGGCGATTTCGAGATGACCGTCGTCGGCTGGATGGGCTTCGTCGATCCGGACCAGTGGACGTGGAACCTCTTTCATTCGCGGGGCAAATACAACCAGCAGGGCTACGCAAACGCCGAGGTCGATCGCCTGCTCGACGAAGCGAAGCGGACGCTGGACCGCGAGCGGCGCAAAACGCTTTACGCCGAAGCGCAGCGCTTGATTGCGGAGGAAGCGCCGATGGTATTTCTGTATCTCAACGACCAGGCCTCGGCTTGGCGCGACACGGTACACGGCTACCACGTTCACCCGACCGCGACGACACGGGCGCTCATGGACACGTGGATTACGGATACCTCAGTCCGCTGAATTATCATGCTCAGTTATCTGCTTCGTCGCGTGCTGATCTCGCTGCTGGTGCTGTTCGGGCTGTCGGTGGGGGTGTTCGGGATGGTGCGGCTGGTGCCGGGCGACACCGCCGCGGCGCTGCTGGGCACCAGCTACACCGAAGCCGGTGCGGCGGCGTTGCGGGAGGAACTGGGCCTCGATGAGCCGTTGATCGTGCAATACGGCATCTGGCTGCGCGGCGCGGCGGCGGGCGACTTCGGGCGGACGATCGACGGCCAGCCGGTCGCCTCCCGCATCGCCGACGCGCTGCCCGTCACGCTGGAACTGATGGTCATCGCGCTGGGGTTTGCGGTGCTGGTGGGCATCCCGCTGGGCGCGGTCGCCGCGGTGCGTCAGCGGAGGCCGACGGATCATGCCGCGGGGTTTCTCGGCCTGCTGGGCCTTTCGGTGCCGGGCTTCTGGCTGGGCACGCTGATGATCCTGCTGTTCGCGCTGGTGCTGGGTTGGCTGCCCTCGGGCGGGTTCGTGCCGCTGACGCAGGACCCGCTGGCGAATCTGGCGCACATGCTGATGCCGGGGGTTGCGCTGGGGCTCGCGGTGATGGCGGTGGTGTTGCGGATGACGCGCGCGAGCATGCTTGAGGTGTTGCCGCAGGCCTATGTGCGGGCGGCGCGGGCGCGGGGCCTGAGTCGGGCGAGCGTCGTGTTCCGCCATGCGCTGCGCAACGCGCTGATCCCGGTGCTGACCATCATCGGCATCCAGGCCGGGTATCTGCTCGGCGGGTCGGTGGTGATCGAAGAGGTGTTTTCGCTCAACGGGCTGGGCCGATTGATCCTCTACGCCATCAACGACCGCGATTACCCGCTGCTGCAGGGCGCGATCATGCTGGTCGGCACGGCGTTTCTCGCGATTAACCTGCTGGTCGATATCGCCTACGCGTGGGTCGATCCGCGCGTGCGCACAGGGGGCGGGGCATGATCCGCGGGCTGCTGCGCCTGTTCCTGGCCAACCGCGTCGTCATGCTCGCCGCGGCGTTCATCGGGCTGCTCGCGGTGCTGGCGATGGTCGCGCCCTGGGTCACGCCGTACGGCCCGCTGCAGATCGGCGACCAGCCCCTGGCCGCGCCCTCCGCGGTGCACTGGCTGGGCACCGATGACCTTGGCCGCGATGTCTTGACCCGCGTGATCTACGGCTGCCGCATCTCGCTGCTGATCGCGACGCTGGGCGTGGCGGTGTCGCTGGTCGCGGGCACGGCGATGGGTTTGCTCGCCGGATACTTCGGTGGGTTGATCGATGGCGTGCTGAGCCGGGTCACCGATGTGATGTTCTGTCTGCCGGATATTCTGCTGGCGCTGGTGATCATGGCGGTGCTGGGGCCGGGGTTTGATCGGATCGCGCTGGCGATCGCGATCGTCTATACGCCGATCTTCATGCGGGTGTGTCGCGGGTCGGTGCTGAGCCTGCGTCAGCAGCCTTATGTGGAAGCGGCGCGGGCGGTGGGGATGAGCCGCGGGCGCATCCTGCTGCGTCACATCCTGCCCAATGCCGCGGGCCCGCTGATCGTGCAGGCGACCCTGTCGCTGGCCTTCGCGGTGCTGGCGGAAGCGGCGCTGAGTTTCCTGGGCTTATCGGGGGAAACCGACGCGCCGTCGTGGGGGCTGATGCTACGCCAGGGTAAGGATTTCATGGAATTCGCGTGGTGGATCGCGGTTTTCCCCGGCCTGGCGATCACGCTGACGGTGCTGGGGTTTAATCTGCTGGGCGATGGTTTACGCGATGCGCTGGGGGAGAGGAGTTTGTAGTTCGTAGTTTGTAGTGTGTCGTTTGTCGGTGGCAGCGCGTCGCAGGTCATCAGATTTGTCTTGTTTTTCAACTCTTTGCTACCAACGACCAACTACGAACTACGAACTTAATCCCGCCTCGCGTACACTGTACCCGTGCCAGACCGAGTTCTTTAACGACAGGAGCAACCCCCGCATGTGCGGTATTTGTGGTGAAATCAGGTTTGACGGCTCGCCGGCACCGGCCGCGGCCATCCACGAGATGACCCGGCGCATGGCGGCGCGCGGGCCCGACAGCGAGGGCATCGTCCACACGCCGGGCGTGAGCTTCGGGCACCGGCGCTTGAAGATCATCGACCTCTCCGAGGCCGCACGTCAGCCGATGGTCGATCCGACGCTGGGCCTGACCATCGTCTTCAACGGCGCGATCTATAACGACCCGCAGTTGCGTGAAGAACTCGAAGCCAAAGGCTACCGCTTCTTCTCCACCGGCGACACCGAGGTGATCCTCAAGGCCTACCACGCGTGGGGGACCGACTGCGTCGAGCGGTTCAACGGCATGTTCGCCTTCGCCATCACCGAGCGCGACACCCGCAGAACCTTCATCGCCCGCGACCGACTGGGCATCAAGCCGGTGTACTACGCGAAGACGGCCAAGGGCCTGCGCTTCGCCTCCGCGCTGCCGGCGCTGCTCGATACGCCCGGCCTCGATACGTCGATCGACCCGGTCGCGCTGCATTACTACATGAGCTTCCACTCGGTCGTCCCCCCGCCGTACACCATCATCAAGGGCGTCCGCAAGCTGGCCCCGGCCAGCACGATGACCATCGAGCCGGGCGGCAAGACCACCGAGCGGGTGTATTGGCGGCCGACGTTCGACCGCGGCCGCGAAGAGGCCAAGTACTCCGAAGAAGACTGGAAGCATCGGCTCAAGCACGAGCTGCAGGAGGCGATCGAGCGGCGGATGATCGCGGACGTGCCGGTCGGCTGCCTGCTCTCCGGTGGCCTGGATTCGAGCCTGATCGTCGGCATGCTCGCCGAGTCCGGCCAGCAGGGGCTCAACACCTTCTCCATCGGCTTCGAGAGCGTGGGCGACGAGGAGGGCAACGAGTTCAAGTATTCCGACCTGATCGCCCGGCACTTCGGCACGACGCACCACAAGATCGAGGTCGACTCGACGCGGGCGTTGCCCAGCCTGGACCGCTGCATCGCGCAGATGAGCGAGCCGATGGTCAGCCACGACTGCATCGGTTTTTATCTGCTCAGCGAAGAGGTGAGCAAGCACCTGAAGGTGGTGCAGAGCGGGCAGGGGGCGGACGAGGTGTTTGCCGGGTATCACTGGTACCCGCCGATGCTGCGGACCGAGGACGCTTTCGAGACATACCACCGTGCGTTTTTTGATCGCGATCACGCCGAACTGGCGCGGGCGTTGTCCCCCGCGTGGGTGAGCGAGGACTACAGCGGCGCGTTTGTGCGGGAGCATTTCGCGCAGGGCGGCGCATCGGAGGCGATCGATCGGGCGCTGCGGCTGGACACGACGGTGATGCTGGTCGATGACCCGGTCAAGCGGGTGGACAACATGACGATGGCGTTCGGGCTCGAAGCGCGCGTGCCTTTCCTCGATCACGAGGTGGTCGAGCTGGCCGCACGCATCCCCGGTCACCTCAAGACCGGCAGCATCGAGAACTGGGAAAAAGAAGGCGGCAAGCACATCCTCAAGCAGGTCGCGCGCGACATCATCCCCGCCGACGTGATCGACCGGCCCAAGGGCTATTTCCCCGTGCCGGCGCTGAAATATCTGCAGGGCCCGTACCTGGACATGGTGCGCGACACGCTCGGCTCCGCGGCCGCGATGCAGCGCGGCGTGCTCAACGCCGAGTATGTGCAGACGTTGCTCGAGGCGCCGGAAGATCACCTGACGCCGCTCAACGGCTCAAAGCTCTGGCAGGTTGCGCTGCTCGAACGCTGGCTGCAGACCCACCTCAACTAAACCGGGACGAACAGGAGGCTCGCATGCCCGCCGCGCCCAAATCTTCCAACCCACCGCCCGAGCGACTCGATGTGTCCTCCGTCCGCAACTGGTCCAAGCCCCCGGCCAGCGAGCTGGATCAGATGGGCGACGGCGTGAGCCTCGACCTGGGCTGGGGCCGACTGATGTTCGGCCAGACCTTTACCGATCAGCAGGAGCTGGCCGACGCGCTGTGCGAAGAGAAGCCCGGCAAACGCGACATCGTCTTCTACCTGCGCGACCCGCATGTGCTGCTCTCGCTCGCGCCCGACCGGCTGTTCCTCGACCCGTCGCACACCTACCGCCTGTGGCCGGATCGCTACGCGGCCCCGACCGATCGGCCCGATCCGCCGTACACCATCGCACCCGTCGCGGAGGTGTGCCAGGCCAAGGGGCTGCAGCGGACGTACCTGGAGTGGAACATGGTCGCGCCGCCGCCCGAGGCGATGCTCACGGTGAACCAGGGCGACGCGGGGACCTACTTCGCCATGACCGACGAGCAGGGGCGTGTGCTCGGCGGGGTGCTGGGGGTGGACCACGTCTCGGCGTTCAATGATCCGGAAGGCGGCGCGAGCCTGTGGTGCCTGGCCGCGGGCCGCGACTGCCAGGTGCCGGGCGTCGGCGAGTCGCTGGTGCGTCACGTGGTGGAGCACTTCTTTGCGCGGGGGCGCAACTACGTCGATCTGTCGGTGCTGCACAACAACGCCGAGGCGATCGCGCTGTACGAGAAGCTGGGCTTTAGCCGCGTGCCGGTGTTCTGCGTCAAGCACAAGAATCAGATCAACGAGACTTATTTTGTCCGGGAGACGGGCAGCGAAGACCTCAACCCCTACGCGCAAATCATCGTGGAGGAGGCCCGCCGCCGCGGCATCTACGTGAAGGTGCTCGACGCGGAGTACGGCCTGTTCAACCTCAGCTTCGCCGGGCGCTCGGTGACCTGCCGGGAGTCGCTCTCGGAGCTGACCTCGGCGGTGGCGATGACGCGTTGCGACGACAAGCGGCTGACGCGGCGGGTCTTGCAGGCGGTGGGCTTGCAGGTGCCGGCGCAGGCGGTGGTGGTCGATGACGAGGAAGACGAGGCGTTTTTGCAGGCGCACGGGCGGATCGTGGTCAAGCCCGCGCGTGGCGAGCAGGGCATGGGCGTGACGGTGGATGTGCGCGACCCGGCCGCGATGCGTGAGGCGATTGCGCTGGCCCGGCGCAGCAGCGGGCAGGTGCTGCTCGAACAGTTCGTCGAAGGCGATGACCTGCGGATCATCGTGATCGACGACGCGGTGGTGGCCGCGGCGATCCGTCGGCCGGCGATGATCAGCGGCGCGCAGCGCCGCACCATCCGCGACCTGATCGAGCGTTACAACCGCCGCCGCAGGGCCGCCACGGGCGGCGAGAGCGCCGTGCCGCTGGACGAGGACACGCAGCGCTGCGTGCGCGAGGCCGGCTTCGAGATGAACGACGTCTTGCCCGAGGGGCAGACCCTCCGCGTGCGCAAGACCGCAAACCTGCACACCGGCGGCACGATCGAAGACGTGACCGATCAACTGCATCCCGAGCTGAGCAAGGCCGCCGTGGTCGCGGCCCGGGCGCTGGACATCCCCGTCGTCGGGCTCGACTTCATGGTGCCGGATGTGACCCAGGCTCAGCACGTCATCATCGAAGCCAACGAACGGCCGGGCCTGGCCAACCACGAACCGCAACCCACCGCCGAATGTTTTATCGATTTGCTCTTCCCCCAGACCCGAAGGACCGGACCGTGACCCCACCCTCCCCCCAGGCCCACATGCCCGAGAATCTCATCAAGCCCGAGGTGGACCGTGACTACCTGACCCGTGTGCTCCGCGAGATGCTGGCGATCCCCAGCCCGTCGGGTTACACCGAGAACATCTCGCGTTACGTGGTGATGGAACTCACCCGCCTCGGGCTCGACGCCCAGCTCACCCGCCGCGGCGCGATCCGGGCCGTGTTCCCCGGCAAGCAGGCCACCCCGAAACGCGCCATCGTCTCCCACCTCGACACCCTGGGCGCGATGGTCACACGGCTGAAAGACAACGGTCGGCTCAGCGTGCGCGCGATCGGCACGTGGTCGGCCCGCTTTGCCGAGGGCGCACGTGTCACCATCTTCACCGATCGCGGCCACCAGCGCGGCACCCTCATGCCCCTCAAGAGCTCCGGCCATGCCTACAACGAAGAGATCGACACCCAGCCCGTTTCCTGGGACAACCTCGAAGTCCGCATCGATGATTTCTCCACCAGCCCCAAAGAGCTTTACGACAACGGCTTCCGCGTCGGCGACTTCGTCGCGGTCGATCCCCAGCCCGAGTTCCGCGAAAACGGCTACATCGTCTCCCGACACCTCGATGACAAGGCCGGTGTCGCCTGCGTGCTTACCGCCGTCAAGCAACTGATCGACGCGCAGATCACCCCCACCCTCGAGTGCCGGCTGATCTTCACCATCTTCGAAGAGGTCGGCTCGGGCGCGTCGGGCGCGCTGCACGGCGACGTGGCGGAAATGGTCAGCGTCGATAACGGCGTCAACGCGCCCAACCAGAACTCGGCCGAGTACGACGTCACCCTCGCGATGATGGATTCCTCCGGACCCTACGACTACCACCTCACCCGCTGGCTGATCGACCTCGCCCGCAAGGCCGACATCAAACACGAACGCGACGTCTTTAAGTATTACCGCTCCGATGCGGCCTCGGCCGTCGAATCCGGCAACGACCTGCGCACGGCGCTGGTGTGCTTCGGCGTCGATGGGTCGCACGGATACGAGCGTACCCACATCCTATCGCTCTGCTGCCTGACCCAACTGCTCATGGTCTACCTGCAGTCCGGCCCGGCGGTGCCCCGTGACCGCGAGGCGATCGGCGACCTCGAAGGCTTCCCCGAGCAGCACCAGGCCACCCCGCCCACCCTCGAACGCCGGTCGCCCGACGCCGTCATCCAGCGCGAACACCACGCCAACTGACCAACCCCAAGCCCGCCGATGCGCAGCGCAGCTGCGGCGGGGTATGCGTTCCGCCATGCCCACCCACACCCTCTCCAACCCGACCCCGCAGCCTTACTTCGACCGCGCTGCGCCGAACGTGCTCAGTGTCGAGAGCGGCGACACCGTCGTCTTCCCCTGCCCCGAGCCCTGCGGCCAGGTCACCCCCGACTGGACCGCACGCGACATCGCCGAACGGTGGGACACCACAAAAGTCCACGCGCTGCTCGGGCCCATAGAGGTGCGCGGCACGCGGGCCGGCGGTTCACTGGATGTCGAGATCCTTGCCATCACGCACCACGGCTGGGGATGGTCGGCGCTGATCCCCGGCTTCGGCCTGCTGCACGAGCGCTTCCCCGATCCTTACCTGCATCATTGGACGCTAAGCGATGTCGGCTGCGCGTTCGGCCTGCGTGACATCGTCGTGCCGTTCGAGCCGTTCGTCGGTTGTATCGCGGTATCGCCGGCGGAACCAGGACGCTTGAACACCCTCCCGCCACGCGCCAACGGCGGCAACCTCGACCTGCGCGATGTCGGCATCGGCAGCACGATCCGTTTGCCGGTGTTTGCCGACGGCGCGGGGCTGATGATCGGCGACGGCCACGCCAATCAGGGCGACGGCGAATTGTGCGGCACCGCGATCGAAGCGCCGCTCACCGTCACCGCCCGCCTCACCGCACACCCGCAGACCCCGACCGACGGCATCCACATCACACAACCCAAGCCCGCAACCCGACCCGAGGGTCCGCGACACATCACCGTCGGCATCGGCGCCGACCCGCGACAAGCGGCACGCGACGCCACCGCGAAGATGCTTGATTTCGTGACCGCTTCGTTTTCGCTCGATGCGGAACCCGCGATGGTCCTGCTCTCGGCCCTGGCCGACCTGCGCATCGCCCAGGCGGTCAACGAACCGAACTGGACCGTCGCGCTGAGCCTGCCGATGGCGTGCTTGCCCGAACGATGACACGAAGATGCGATTCGCGAGCATTGACCGCGATCTCCGTGGCCGGATCAGCGATCGGCAGGACCTCGATGACCACGCCGGCTTCAACCAACGGATCGGTCTGGTCATGTGTCACGTTCGTGGCCGGCGCTTGGCCGCGCGTTGATGCGCATCGCGTTTGGATCGATGCTGGTCGGGGTGAAGGTCCGGGTGCCGCGGCGGGGCAATCCCAACCCCCCAGCGATACACCGCCATCTTCGAGCACGCCGCCGAGCAGAGGGGCGTCGAGGTCTCACCCGCAACGACCGCCGGCCTGATCGAACGCCACGCTGGAAGAGGACGGGCTAGAAGCAAGCGATGCCGGCGATCGTTTGATCCAAACCCTTCGTGTAGAAAGATCCGGCAAGATGCTCCAGCCGCCGCAGCTTGAGTCTGCTTTCGGGGGCGGGTAATTGCCCGCGGGCGTTGCGCCGGGTACCCTCGTGGTGTCGCTTCGCCCGATGCCAGGGAGGGCACCTTACTTGAAACCGTCCGGATCCATCGCGAAGACCCCCGCCCCGAACCGCTTGACCGCGGGCAGTGGCGCTGGCTGGGAGCCGTTCCCCGAGATCGACCTGCGCCAGTTGCTGCGCATGACGGATGACACCGGCATCTTCCAGCACGCGGTGCATGGCGTGCCGGACCCGAACCACGGCTACTGCATCGACGACAACGCCCGCGCGCTGATCGCCGCGCTGCTCCACGCCCAGCTCCGCGGCCACGACGAGCGTGTCGTGCCGATGACCCGCTATCTCGGCTTCCTCGCTTATGCCTACAACGAGGCGCGTCAGCGCTTCCGCAACTTCATGGGCTACGACCGCCGCTGGCTCGAGGATGAGGGCAGCCAGGACAGCCAGGCCCGCACGTATTGGGCGCTGGGGCTGACCGTCCACCTCGCGCCGACCAGCGATATCCGCGAGCTGGCGCAGAATTTGTTCCTGCGCTCGCTGCCGGTGGTGGCGGAGTTTGAATTCCTGCGGTCGTGGGCGTTTTCGCTCATCGGTCTTGAGCACTACCTGCGTTTCGACCCGGAGCACACCCAGTGCCACGACCTGCGCGACCTTCTGGCCAATCGCCTTTACAACCGCTGGCGCGATGAGGCGGATGATGATTGGCCGTGGTGGCGCGAGACGGTGACTTACGACAACGCGAAGCTGTGCCACGCGCTGCTGCTGGCCGGGCCCGCGATGCGGCGTCCTGAGATGACCCGGGCCGCGTTGCGCAGCCTCGATTGGTTGCTCGATCAACAGACCCAGGCCGGGGCCGACGGCTCAACGCACCTGTCGATCATCGGCAACGACGGCTGGCTGCGGCGCGGCGTCGGCCGGGCGCGGTTCGATCAGCAGCCGCTCGAGGCGTACGCGCTGGCCGACGCGTGCCTGGCCGCGGCCCGGGTGGTGGATGATGCCCAGGAAGCCCGGCGGTGGGCGGACCGCGCGTGGTGGTGCTTCGGCTGGTTCGTCGGCCGCAACGACCTGGGCGTGCCGCTCTATCACCCCGACACCGGCGGCTGCCAGGACGGGTTGCGGCCCGACGGGCCGAACAAGAACCAGGGGGCCGAGTCGATCCTCGCGTACCTGCTGACGGTGTTGGAGCTGCACCGGTACCGCGCGGATCAGATGGGCGACCACCACGTCGCCGTTAAGCCGCCGAAGACCCTCGGGCTAGGCGTGATCGGCGCATCGGGCTTCGCGGACTTTTGCCTGGAGTCGTACGCGGGGCTGGAAGGCGTCAAGCCGATCGCGATCTGGAACCGCACGGCCGGCAAGGCCGAGGCGTTGGCGAAGAAGCACGGGATGACGGTGGCGGAGGAGTTGTCCGCGTTGCTGGTTGACCCCGCGGTGCATCTGGTACACATCGCCACGACGCCGCAGCTCCACGCCGAGCAGGCCCGCGCGGCGCTGGCGGCGGGCAAACACGTGCTGGTCGAGAAGCCGTTGGCCACCACGCTGGCCGACGCCGATGAGGTGATCCGTGCCGCGGCACAGCGCGACCGAGTGCTGGCGGTGAACTTTGTGATGCGTTACGGCCCGCTGGTCGAGCCGCTGCGCAAGCTGCTGGACGGCGGCGCTCTGGGCGCGCCGCTGCGTGGGCAGTTCACGAACCGCGCGGGCGACGCCGGGCTGCCGATCGGCCACTGGTTCTGGGATGAGTCGGTCTCCGGCGGCATCTTCGTTGAGCACGGGGTCCATTTCTTCGATCTGCTGCGCCACCTGCTCGGTGACGCGACGATCCTCTCCGCCCACCGACTGCGCCGACCGAACACCGAACTGATCGACCAGGTCTCGTGCGTGGCGCGTTATGGCTCGCAGACCGCGGTGGGTTTTTACCACGGCTTCACCCAGGCCCCGCCGACGGACCAGCAGGACCTGCGCCTGATCTTCGAACGCGGCGAGCTGCGCGTGTTGGGCTGGGTGTTTGCCTCGATCGAGATCGAAGCGGTGTTGTCGGATCAACAGATCGAGCACCTCGAATACGCACTGCCGGGGTGTTCGGTGACGACGCTGGAGCGTTATGCGGGGGGCGACACGATGGTCAGCCGTCGGCATCGGCGCGAAGCGGTGGACCGCAAGGTGAAGGTCACCTGGGCGGACCCGCGCGACAAGCAGGCGATCTATGCCGCGGCCGCACGCGATCTGCTCTCGGACGTGCTGCAGACGATTCAGGATCGGCATCATGGTTTGCCGGTGCGCGGCCCCGAGGCGCGGGCGGCGCTGAGCCTCGCGCTGGATGCCGACCGCATCGCCAAGGGCGTTACCCCCTGAAAAATACCGCCCCTTCCCCCTGCCCGCCGAGGCACAGCGCCGCGGAGCTGCGGCGGGATACCCGAGTTTTGGAATCAAAACCATGTCTACCCACCCCCCCCTCCGCTACGGCTTGATCGGTGCCGGTTCGTTCGGTCGCTTCTGCGTCGAGCAGTTCCGCGAGCTCGAATCGGTGCGGTGCGTTGCGGTCGCCGATGTCCACGCCGACGCGGCGCAGGCCGCGGCCAAGGCGCTGGGCCTCGAGGCGTGCGCCTCGGTCGAGGCGTTGCTCGGCCGCGACGACATCGACCTGGTCCACATCGCCACCCCGCCGACCACGCACGCCGCGCTGGTGACCGAGGCGTTGCAGGCCGGCAAGCACGTGCTCTGCGAGAAGCCCTTAGCCACGAAGCTCGAAGACGCCGAGGCCATGATTGCCTTGGCGAGAAGCAAGAAGCTGACGCTGTCGGTGAACCTGATCATGCGTTACAACCCGCTGGCCGAGGCGGTGCGATCGATCGTGCGCACCCGGCTGCTGGGTGAGCCGTTGCATGGTTTTTTTGAGAACTATGCGAAAGATGAGCCGCTGCCGCCGGATCACTGGTTCTGGAAGCGCGAGCTGTCCGGCGGGATATTCATCGAGCACGGCGTCCACTTCTTCGACCTGTTCCAGTGGTGGCTCGGCTCGCGCGACGACGCGGGCCGGGTGGAAGCGGCGCAGCAGGTGCAGCGGCCGGGCGCGGCGGGCGAACTGATCGAGCAGGTGCAGGCGACGGTGCGATATAAGGATTCGGTGCTGGTGAATTTTTACCACGGCTTCACGCAGGCCGAGCGCATGGATCGGCAGGAGATGCGGATCGTCTTCGAGCGTGGCACGCTGCGGCTGTTCGAGTGGGTGCCCACGCGGATCGAGATCGATGCGCTGTGCGACGGCTCGACGGTCGAGGCGCTGCAGCACGTCCTGCCCGAGCCGCAGTGCCGCCGCGTCGCGAAGTACGACGGCTCAGAGAAGCAGGTGACCAGCCGCCACAAGCAATATGAGATCGACGGCCGCTACGAGATCACCTCCGGCGTCGGGATGGACAAGCCGGCGTTGTATGGCCACGTCCTGCGCGGCCTGCTCGACGACCAGATCAAAGCCATCCACGAACCCGAGCATCAGCGCCGCATCACCGAAGCCAACGGCTACACCTCGCTGGCCGTCGCCGCCGAAGCGGATCGCTTGGCGCGGGGCGGGTCAGTCAGCAGCAGTTGATAGAAGCACAGGTCCAGCCAGCGGTCGAACTTGGAACCGACCTGCGGCAGGGTGCCGGCGTGGGTGAAGCCCATCGATTCATGCAGCGCGATGCTGGCGGTGTTGCCGGCGTCGATGCCGGCGATCATGGCGTGGTAATTCTGCTGCCGGGCGCGGCGGATCAGTTCGGTGAAGAGCGTGCGGCCGTGGCCCTGGCGGCGGTGGGGGGTGGCGATGTATAACGAGCACTCGATTGTGTACTGGTAGGCCGGCCAGGGGCGGAATGGGCCGTAGGTCGCGAAGCCCAGCAGGCCGTCTTGGTTATCGGTCAGCCCGAGGACCGGATAATCGCCGGCTTCCTTGGTGTCGAACCATGCGTCCATCGCGCTGCGTGGGCGGGGCTCGTAGTCGTACACGGCGGTGGTGTGGATAATCGCCTCGTTGAGGATGGCGAGGATGGCGTCGGCGTGGGCGCGGTCGCAGTCGATCAGGGGCATGGGGGTGCTCCGGGGGATCCGGGGGGGCCGG
>CAZTLX010000099.1:0-14361 GCA_964614575.1 uncultured Phycisphaeraceae bacterium
CTCCGCGGCCGATCCTCATCACCGGTTCGGAGTCGGACAAGCGGACCAAGCCGGGATGGCAAGACCGTCATCGCTAATGATGTGCCGGTGTTCTGCGTCGATCTTATGCGGCCGTGATGCGCGGAGCCTTCTCCGTCATCCGCCAGGGCACGCAAGAAACATGCGTGTGCGATTGAAAGCGCGCCAAAAGGCGGTTGTCGCGGTAGCGCTTAAACGACGTCACCTGACTTATTCGCGATCGTCGGTGATCCGGCGTGCGGCCATCAGCTCGATTTCCATGCTGTAATGTTCATCGTGAGCCCGTGGGCCTTGCAGCTCGATCTTGAGCGTGTGTTCGCCCGGATCGAGCTTTCGTACAACACCGAGTCTAGCGAGGGTTTGCGACGCGGTTATGTTGGCGTCCTGTTGCGGATCGACCTCGCCGAAGCGCAGGTGCGTGCGGGTGCTTCGCCGCCAATGCGTGGTCGTGTTGGCGGAGGCCGGTGCGGCCGGCTTGTGGTCCACCGACCAGGTAAACGGTGAGACCAGCACCCCCGCGTGGCTGGGGTACCACATCGCCGAGACAAAGAACTCATAGGTGCCCGCTTCCTCCACGCTGAACGGGAAGGTCACCGACGGCTTGCTTTCACCCACATCCGCGGCCGATCGATAAACCACCGCGTAGTGGTCACGCGCCTGATCCGACTTGAGTAGGAACCCGTTCGCCAACGTCGCCTCATCAGCCTTGATCTCGATCCCGTGCGACTGTGCCGCGTGGTCCCCAACCTCAACCCCAAGCACCTCGATTGATTCACATCCATAAAGAACCCCGCTGCGGTCCAGCGGCAGGAGAAACGCGTCCTCGGCCGACACTTCCTGAGGATGGCCGAACAGATCGACATACGCGGGCGTGGTGCCTTCGCTCGCCGTGACGCGCACCCGCACGCCGCTGCCGCGTGGGCCCTCATCAGCCGAGGCGGCCAGGATGGCTTGGCCGTCGCGTTGGAAGAGGCCCAGTTCCACGTCGGGCAGACCCGTCGTGACCGTGCGGACGTACCGTGCGGCCCCGAGGTGCTTGGCCGCTAAGGCGTAGGCCACCCCCCACCTCGTCGCGGCACCGTCGCGCTCGGCCAGATTCTGGAAGCTGGCGTACGCACCGGGATTCACCAGCAGGAAGTGCATGTTCTTCTCGACCCCCGCGGCGAAGTTGCGCATCGGCAGCACGTGCTTGGGTTCGGTAGACCACACGGGGGTGTCTCGGGGCAGGCCGTGCTTTTCGAGCACCGTGCGCATATCGTCCACCGAAACCGCTTTGGCGTAGAGGCTGTGTACGGTGAGGATGTCGAACCAGTCGCCCGCCCCCTGTTCAAGGAGGCGATCGAAGAAGGGGCGCGATGACGGGTCGAGCGTGAAACCCGCGGTCAGGATCGTCGCGCCGGGGTCGCCCGCGCGGATGCCGGCCGCGGCGTGCTTCAGCAGCAGGGCAAACTCGTCGGTCGTGCCGGCCCAGTAGTGGTGCGGCGTGTTGGGCTCGTTGCCGATCTCCCAATAGTCGATCAAATCACCCATGGACGCGGCGGTGTCGCGCATGAAGCGCTGCCATTGTTCCCAGTCGCGTGGGGCGACCCGTGAGTGCAAGGGCCCGGCATCGCCCGAGGTGGACGTGTCATCCGGGCGCGACGAAAGCTCGGCCGGGACCAGCGAGATCGAGGCCATGATGTGAAGCCCCTGCTCCCGATACGCCTCGGCGAGGGTGAGGAAACGGCCGGGGTCCACGCCGTCGTCGGTCGGACGCACCATGTTCCAGTTGGTGTGCCGCACCCACGACGCGCCGAGCATCCGGGCCAGCCGGGCCTCGAACGGGGCGTCGGCGACGCGCATCACGCCCCAGGGAGAGGCCGCTTCCACCGGCCCGGGCTCGGGCACGATGCCGACCCCACCCAGGAACGGGTGCAACTCATACGGCTGCCCCGCCGCATCGCTCGCCTCGATGCCAAGGTCGTAAAAACCTACTCGGGGCGGTTTGAGATCAAGCGGACCCGTAAATCCTTTGTCGTCCAGCGGGGCGTCGATGGACCATACGAAAGGACCATCAAGCTCGCGCGCCTCGACCTGCAATGAGGTCGGCAGGTCGGGGTTGCTGCCGGGGATCACCCGCAGCCGCCAGCGGATCGTATCGCCGGGGTGGCCGTAGAGACCGGGTTGATTCGGGTCAGGCAGGACCGCGACCACCCGCGCGGGGCGATGGATCGCGGAGCGTCGCGGGACCGGGTTGGCGATCAGTTGCCGGGCCTGATTCAGGTCATCGCCGACGATCAACATGTGCGGCACCCCGTAGCCGCCCGCTTTACCATCATGGGCGGGGATTTGAATTTCACCCGGTTCCACGATCTGAACGTAGATGTCGTCTTCATGGTTGCCCCAGCCCAAGGTCAGGCCCGTGGGCTTCCAGGTGTCGGGGACGGTGGGTGAGCCACGATGATGCACCGCCAGGTAGAGCGCGGCGGGTCGGGTCAACGTCACGACGTACCCCGGCCCCGGCTCGCTGGTGCTGGGCCCCCGGTGCGGCGCAACCGCCGGTAAGCCTTGAATTTGCTCGGGCACGGTGGTGAATCGATGGGTCTGATTGCTCAGACGCTTGGCTTGGAGGCTGGCGGTGACCCACTCGGCGTTGCCGGGGATGTGGGCGATCGCGTCGGCCTGAGACGGCGGAGCTTCGCTGGGCTCGACCGCCATCGCAGGCACGGGACACAGCCCCAAGGCAGCGGAACAAAAGCACAGAAAAACGGTAAGAGTGTTTTTTGTCAGCATAAGCAGGGATTGGATTGATGGCGAGCTGGAAGGGCGTGCCCGGCCGTGAAGCCGGACACGCCATCGGGTATGTCAGTCTGTTTTTATAACGAACGACGCCTCAACACCATCATGAACCCGCCAAGGCCCATAAGCGCCAGTGAACCGGGCTCGGGTACCGTTGACGTCACGAGGCCCAGATCATCAATGCTGAATTGATACTCGTTTGCGGTGGAGATGCTGATGCTGGTGATGGCCTGACCCGTCGGTGCCACGAACCCGAAGAAGGTGTCCTGCGCACCGGCGGTAAATGTGGTGTTCGTGAAGGACGCGGTTGCGGTGCCGCCACCACTGAACGTGGCGACGCCGGAGACCACCCCAAAGTCCCGACTGGTTCGTGAGAGGAAGGTGAAGCCGGCCGAGCTGACCTGTTCGAGCGGCGATCCATCGACACCGCTGAAACTGATGGTCAGGGTGCCGGGCGTCTCGTCCTCTGTAGTCAGCGCAAAGCCGGGGGTCGATCCATTGCTCGCGGAGATCGGCGTGCGGTTGCTAAGGTTGCCTTGCCGGAAGACCTTCTCCCCCGAACTTAACGAGAAAGTCACATCAAGCGACTTGCTGCCCGAGTCGAAGGTGACGCCGACCGGGCTGGTGATGCCCGTGGTCGGCACCTGGTCATCGATATTGATCTGGCTGTCGAAATCAAGCACCCCGCCTATGCCCGCGGTGAATGCCGCTTCGACCGCGGTCTTGAACGTGGCCGCGTTGAGCACGTTGGCCGCGGTTGCGCCACCTGTGCCGGTGGCAAACGTGGCGCTCTGATTCACCGAGTTGGCTTGTGTCGCCTGCTCGTCGTAAGTCCCGACCAGCGCCGCGGCATTCGCGGTGGCCGAGATCAGTCCCATTGTGCATGCGATGCCCATGATACGTGTGGTTTTCATCTGACTGCTCCTTTTCGATTGGTGAAACGCAATAGCTTGATGTCGCAACAAGCGGCATGAGTAAAACGTTCTTATTGATCCATCCGCCACTTGAGCGGGGGATAAAACGCGTTCAGGGTTGCGGCCGAGCCCATGAGGCCCGTGAAGGCGACGGACGATTCGCCGATCGCCCCCGCGCTGCCGTCGGCGCACAGGATGTTGGTGCTGCTTAGCCCGCCATGGCGGAGGTTGATGAAGGTGGCGTTGCCGCGGTGGATATGTACGCCGTCGTAGATCATCGCCATGTCGCTGGCCTGGGTGATCTGCTCGATCGAGTGCAGGGGCCAGGGGTCGGTGGGGGTGATGATCCAGGTGAAGGGGAAGGCGCTGGCGGGCGGCGAGCCGACCGGGTTCTGCGCGTTGATGCCGTACCAGTTGCCCAGGAACCGTGAGCCGTTGAACGACGCCCACATCCGTGCGCCCCGCGGGTCGGTCTGGGAGGTCGGGGTGCCGGACCACGTCTCACTGATCCCGTCGGGGCAACGGAAGGCGGAGTTGACGGTCAGGGCCTGGTCGGCGGAGCCCGAATCGGTGGATTCGATGTACGCGTTGTCGGCAAGGATTGAGTTCCAGCCGTAGCCGGGCGGGCGGATCGAAGCGGGCATGAGCAGGCCGTCGTAATCGCCGGTATAGGCGGTCATGGCGATGCCGATCTGCCTGAGGTTGGACAGACACCCCACCGCCCTGGCCGTCGCGCGGGCCGCCTGCAGCGCCGGCAGCAGGATGGCGATCAGCAGCGCGATGATGCTGATGACGACCAACAATTCGATCAGCGTAAATCCGCCCGGTTCGAGCATGCATCGTGTGTGATGGCGTTGCATTATGTGATTCCTATGCGAAGACCGAGAGTCCCATCCCCGCGTCGGTGGGCTATACGAGCGGTTCGCACGCCGCGATCAACGAATCCAGATCACCGATAGCCGCAGCCATGCACGTGTCCGCCGCACCGTAATACACCACCACGCTTGCGGGATGATCCGGGTCACGAATCGCGGCGGTGGGGAACACGACATTGGGCGTGATGCCCAGACGCTCATAGTCGGCCTCGGGCGTCAGGACCGGCTCGTGGCACTTGCCCGCCACCCGAGCCGGATCATCGCGGTCCAGCAGCATCACCCCACCGCTGTAGGTGTAACCGTTCATCCCCAGCCTCGCCCCATGATAGAAACAAAGCCAGCCCGATTCGGTCCAGATCGGCGGCGCGCCCGGCCCGACTTTGGCCGATTCCCAATAGCGATGATTGCGTTCAAGGACCAGCGAGCTGCGGCCCCAATGGATCAGGTCGGGCGAGTAAGAGAGGTAGATGTCGCCCGCGCCATCAACGTTGGGGCGTTCGAGCCGGGCATATTGTCCATTGATCTTCCTGGGGAACAGGACGCAATTGCGGTGATCGGGCGCGGTGATGAAGCCCATCTCTTCGACGGCCGTGAAATCCCGCGTGCGGGCCAGCATGATACGACCGCCTAGCCGGGACGCCACGTTGTAGGTGATGTAGCACCACTCATCGATGCAGGTCAGGCGGGTATCGAAGATGCCTTCATGATTGACGTAGGGATACTCGGCCGGCGGCACGATCAGCGGTTTGGGTTCGATCTCGAAATGCCGCCCGTCGGGACTGTGTGCCACATGGAAGCGCGGCCGCCATTGGCAGTCCCATACATTTACGAGCATCACGATCTGCCCACGCATCCGGACCGCCCCACAGTTGAAGACGGCCGCGGCACCACCGGGAACCTGCTCGGGCCGGATGACCGGGTTCTGTTCAAACCGCTGGAGCAGTCTTGCGGGTCGGGCTCCGGATGAAGACACCATCACGGGCGATGTCTTCATCTGCGACAACACCTCCCGCGATCGCGGTTTTTGTGTGGCCTCGGCGTGGAACGGGATCGACGAAGTCATGCGTTTAGCTTAGTTCAGCACGGGCATTGAGCAATGACTTGATTGCGGTATAATTTTCCCGGTATGCGTCATACTCGTGGTGCCGGTCACTTCCAATCGAAGCACACGAGTCGCCGGTTCTCAGGAATCACAGCATGGCACAGATCAAGCGGATTGGCTTGGTGATGCATGAGGACTCGGCGTTCGTGCGTGGGGTGCTGCGCGGCGTGTCGCGGTACGCTCGTCCGGGGCACGATTGGGTCTTCCGCACTTTCCGGCCGGATACACCGGTCAAGTTGGCGATCCGTGACTGGCGGCCGCATGGCCTGATCACTCATGTGGTCAGCAAAGCCAACGCCCGGATGGTGCTCGGCCAAGGGGTCCCCGCGGTCGATCTGTCCGGCAGCCTGGACCATAATCCGCTGCCTCAGGTGCGGGTGGATGACGTCGCTGTGGGACAAGCCGCCGCTGCATATTTTGTCGGGCGGGGTTTTCGCAGTCTTGGGCTGGTCGGTTTTGCGCGGGCCAGTTTCTCGGACCTGCGCAGCCAAGGTTTTATGCAGACGGCGCAGTCCCTGACATCCGACAGCCATATCGCACGATTCCTGATCACCGACGGGCAGATGCAGCGGCATGACGCGCGGGCCCGGACCGTGGCCGACCAGCGGCTGCATCAATGGCTGATGGACCTGCCTAAGCCGGCGGGGGTTCTCGCGGTAAATGATGAGTTGGGCCTCATCCTGACCGAGGCCTGCCGTGAACAGGACATCCATGTACCCGAACAGGTGGCCGTGCTTGGCGTGGACGATGACGACCTGATCTGCACCTTGGCGCATCCGCCGCTGTCGAGCATCGCCTTGCCCTTGGACGCGTTAGGTTATACCGCGGCCCACATGCTCGATGAACTGATCGCGGGCCACTCGCCGGCCGCCCCGCCGCCCTTGGCGCCGCTGGGCGTGCGCACCCGCCAGAGTTCAGACATCCTGGCCATCGGAGACCCGGATTTGGCCTCGGCCATACGCTACCTGCGCCTTCACGCGGCCGAACCGATCGGCATGACGGACCTGTTGCGCGAGCTTCCGGTGTCACGGCGTTCATTAGAGCGGCGCTTCAAGGCCGTGCTCGGCCGAACCTTTCTGGAAGAACTTCACCGCATCCGCGTGGACATGGCTTGCGAGCTGCTGGCGAATACCGACTTGCCCATGCCCACGATCGCCCAACGCTGTGGGCTGGGCAACGGCAAGCAACTGTCCGTCACCTTCCGGTCCGTCCGCGGCGAAACCCCGCGTGCGTTTCGTCAGCGGGCGCGGATCGGTACATCGGCGAGCCATCAGAACTGAACGCCCCTAAGCCCCCCGCGTTAACACGATCGCGCCAATCGGCTTGATCCCGCTTATCCACCGGCTACCGCCGCCGGCATCCTCCCGACAACGGGGTTCAAACCATCACGATCGAGTACCTGACCGATCGACAGAGAGGCGAAATAGTCCTGTGGCAGGATGTTCTGCTGCCCGTTGAAGCGGCTGCCCTCGGGCATGTAGGCGCACGTCATCGCGATGCGGCGAGTCCGGGTCATGTTGGCGCCGGCACCGTGGGCGGTCAGCCCGTTATGGAAGCTGCAATCGCCCGGCTTCATCGGGAACGCGACCGCGTCTTGCTCGGCCATCTGCGGATAGACCCCGAACAAATCGGCCATATTCTCACCAATGGCGACATTATCATATCTCGCCAGCTTCTGCGAACCGGGGATAAAACACATGCACCCGTTGTAAGGCGTCGCCTCCTCCAGCGCGATCCAGATCGAAACCGCATGCCTTGAGTGGAATGACCAGTACGGATTATCCAGATGCCACGCCGTGGGGTTGCCAAACGGCTCTTTGATCAGGGCCTGATCGTGCCAGACCCGGAACGCGCTTTGCCCCTCGAGTTGGCACAACATCGCGCCAAGCTCCGGCGACAGCATGTACCGTTTGACCGTCGGGTTGATCCGCCAGAGGTTGAGCCGTTGCGTAAAGACCTTGTCGTAATAGGAGTCGCCTTCGACCAGACCCGCGCCGTCGCCGGCAATTTTCTGCTTGCCCATCGAACCGACCGCCTCCAGAACCGCGGCCTTGAGTTCCGCGACTTCCGCGGCGTCGAGAAAGCCGGGATAGAACAATACGCCCTGCTCACGGTAGGACTCGATTTGCGTTTGACTCAGGTCCGTCTTCATGCGTGGTCTCTGCTTAGCGTGTGCGATGCTTCATTAATCAGCCATACATCAATCATGACAGATTAATTGTGTTTTACTATGCTGATATTGATGTCAAGTCAGGGCGCAAATGATGATCTCGGCCGGCCGGGGGTGGTCCGGGTGGCCGAGCGCTTCCCCTCATTGGCGGCATCGGGAGTGGCCGTTGAACACTTCGCGCGGTACGTCAACGCCCAGCCTTGGCCCCACCAGGTGGACGTCGTGCTCTTCACTTGCGTGCTGAGCGGCAGCGGGACGCATCGCCTGTCATCGGCTGCGGAGGCGGTCCGTCCGGGATCGGTGGCGATTACGTTGTACAACCAGACGCATGATCTTCAGACCGATCGCTCGGGGATGGAGGTGGTGAATGTTTATCTCGACCTCATGCGTCACCCATTGCCCCTGCTGCCGGGGCCGTGGGATCGCATCTTGGCGGAAATGCTTCCCCCGCACCGGAATCTTGTGACGCCTCTTACCACGCCGCTGCTGTTGCAATTCAAAGAAACCGCGGTGCTCCGATCGGTGCTGGAGTGGCTGGCCCGGGAACAGACCGAATTCGCCGCGGGCCGGGGGCACCTCTTGTCGCAAGCCCTGCAACGGTTTCTGGTCGAGGTCTGTCGGCAGGCGCTGCGTGTCGGCTTGTTTACGACCCACCCCAGGCCCGGCGCGCACCAGCCGCATTGGATAAGCGAGGTCCGGGCGTTGATCGACCGCCAGTATCACCGCCCGATCGGAATCGCCGATATGGTTCAGATAGCGGGGGTTTCGCCCCCCCACCTCTGCCGCCGTTTCAAACAAGCCGTGGGACTTCCCCCGGTCGCCTACCTGACCCAGCGTCGCATCCAGGCCGCCGCCTGGCTTCTTCGCACCACGCCGCTGCCGGTGACGGAAATCGCGTGGCGCAGCGGGTTCAGCGAGCTGAGCCATTTCAACCGCAAGTTCAAGCAGTCGATGGCGCAATCCCCCAGCGCCTATCGACGGGGCGACGCCGCGACCATACAGAGCGCATCGGGTCAAAAGATCGAATAATTCTTTAAGCCGGGCCGCCGCGGCGTGCCGTGCCCGTTTGCCCGCGGCACCAATGACCCGTCCGATCACGGATGGCCAGAATCTGTGGCCAAACTTCGCGGCAACAGCCAAGTCCATTCGCGAGGACCTCTGTCTTACCGTTCAGAAGTACCCGCCTCGGTCGTGGATCTCCTCCGTGCTCAGGCCCGCCTCGACCCAATCCTTGATCTCGCCTTCATTGCGCTCGATCTGCTCGGCGCGTTCGAGCACCGGCACGGCCAGCTTGCGCGGGATCACGATCGCGCCATCGATGTCGGCGAAGATCACATCACCGGGCTTGATGATCACGCCGCCCACGGTGATGGGCACCTGGTAGCCGGTCATCTTCGCCCGGCTGAGGCTGCCGTTGCTGGTGCGGTAACGGCTCCAGATGGGGAAGTTCTGGCTGAGGATGTCCTTGGTGTCGCGGATGCCGCCGTCGATGATCGCGCCCCGGCAGCCACGCTTCATGCTTGCCTGGGTCATCACCCCGCCCCAGTGGCTGGCCCCGTCGTCGCCGTTGGCGTTCCAGACGCACACATGGTTCGGGCGAATCTCATCGAGCATCTTCACCCGCAGTTCCAACTCGCCTTCGAGCGTCGGGTCGGCCGCCGAGCGGATCGTGAACGCGAAACCGCAGACCACCATCTCATCACGCAGCGGCATGATCTGCGGCGGCAGCGCCACGTTGGTCAGGCAAAGCTCACGCAGCACGTCGTTGACCGCGCCGGTGTAGAGCTTCTCGTAGCGGGCGCAAAGCTCGTCTTCGGGGATCGACAGTTCGACCGCCTCCACGGTGTCGCGGATCGAACGCAGCTTGTCGAGGTTCATTTTGTGGCTCATCGTTGTTTTCTTTCGTGGGTGTGGTGAGGTATGGGATCAGGTGTAAGCAATGCGGTGGGTTTGGAGGATGCCCTTGAGGTAGCCGACGGCAAACAGGTGCCCCAGCGCCGCGTAGCCGGGGATATCAGGGTTTTCGCCGTGCATGGTCGGCACGTGGTCATCGCGGATCGGGCCGGTAAAGCCGACATCGTGGTAGAGCTTGAGCATCGCGGGCATGTCGGTCGGGCCTTCGTCGTGCCAGGTCTCGGTAAAAGCTTCGGCGTTGCCGTCGACATCGCGGACATGCACGAATGCGATGCGGCCTTGGTCAGCAAATCGGCGGACGGTGGCTTCGAGGTCGCACCCCATCAGCTTGAAGTTGGCCTGGCAGAACGTGACGGCGTTGTGCGGACACGGTGCCAGGGCGTACGCGCGGTCAAACGCCTCGACGCTGCCGAACAGCCGCGGCATCGCGCCAAGCCGCGGCAACGGCGGGTCGTCCGGATGCAGGGCCAGCACGACGCCAGCCCGCTTTGCCGCGGGGAGCACGGCTTCGAGGAACGTGCGGTAGTTGTCCCAAAGCTCGTCGTGCGTCAGCTCTAACTCATCTGTCGTAGGAAGCCTGGCGAGTTCGAAGCGTGTGGTCAGCGACCCGCCACGCAGCGGCACCTTGACGTCGGTGCGGTGCCAGTCGTGCTCGGCGGCGAACGCCTTCCGGGGGCGGGGGCGGGGCATGAAGTTGTAGCACAGCAGGCCCAGCCCCAGCTCACCCATCTGCGCGATCATGCGGCAGTAGCGGTCGAGGTCTTCATCGCGCCCCCGCTCGCCGCGTTTGATGCGGCTCATGTCGAAGGGGTCGCCCTCCAGCCCCAGCAGTGCGATGCCCGCGTCGGTAAATCGATCGCGCAGGGCACGCAGCACGCCCGGCTCCCACGGGTCACCCAGACCGGTGAGCGACGGCTGGGCCTTAACCACGGCATGGGTGACCCCGACCTGTTTGGCCAGGGTCCAGCGGGGGTCGGGCTTGCCGGGCAACAGGAGCGTCAGCTTCATCACAACGGTTCCACGAATCAAAACACAAACGCAACGTCACACACCCGAGCAGGCGAGGAACCCGCCATCAACGGGCACGGTGATGCCCGTGACGAATCGGGCGCGGGAGTCGTCGAGCAGCCAGCAGACGGCCCCGAGCAGGTCTTCCGGTTCGCCGAACCGCTTCATCGGGGTATGGCTCATCACCTGTTCGCCGCGCGGCGTGAGGCCGCCGTCCTCGGTGCAGAGGATCTTCCGCGTCCGCTCATTGACAAAGAAGCCCGGTGCCACGGCGTTGACCCGCACGCCCGCCGGGGCGAGGTAGGTCGCCAGCCACTGCGTGAAGTTGACCACCGCCGACTTGCTCATGGCGTACGCGGCGTTGCGGGTCAGCGGGCGCGAGCTGTTCATCGAGGCGAAGTTGAGGATCGCCCCGCCGCCGCGCTCGGCCATTCCCCGGCCGAACACCTGGCAGGGGATGATGGTGCCCATGGTGTTGAGCCGAATGACGTGTTCCAGGCGTGACAGCTCGAGGCTGAAGAACCCCCGCACCTCCGCAGACTTGTCCTCGGCCAGCTCTTCAGGTGCAAACGCGTTGAGCGTGGTCACCGCCATGTTGTCATTGCCGCCGGCACCGTTGACCAGCAGGTCGCAGGGCCCCAGCGTTTCGCGCACGGTCTTCGCGGCCGTCTCCACCGCGGACTGCTCCGTCACATCCACCGCCAAGGGCAGCGCCATGCCGCCCGCATCGGTGATGCGCGAGGCCACCGCGTCCAGCTTCGACAACGTGCGGCCCAGCAGCGCGACGCTAGCGCCCTGCTTGGCCAACTCGATCGCCACCACCGAGCAAAGCGTGCCGCCGGCACCGCTCACCACCGCCACCTTATTCGCAAACGTCTTGTCACTCATGCTTCGATCCCTTCATCACCCAGCACCCAGCGGTGCGGATTGTCATAGGCGATCGCCCGGACGAGCTTGCCCACTTCGTCCACGTCGCCGGGCAACTCGCCTCGTTCGATTTTTTGTCCCAACCAGTCGCACAGCACCCGCCGGAAGTACTCGTGCCGCGTCATCGACATCAGGCTGCGTGAATCGGTCGTCATGCCGATGAACGTCGAGAGCAGGCCGTAGCTAGCCAACGCTTCGAGTTGTTGGACGATGCCGGCGTGGTGATCGTTGTACCACCAGGCCGGGCCCAGTTGCAGCTTGCCGGCGATGCCGTCCTCGGTGAACGAGCCGGTGAGCGTCGCCAGCGCCGCGTAGTCATGGGGGTTGAGCGGATAGAGGATGGTGCGCGGCAGAGCCTGGGCTTGCTCCAGATCATCCAGAAGCCGGCAAAGGCCAGGCACATCGACCGCGTTGCCGATCGTGGCGTATCCGCCGGCGGGCCCGGCCTGCCTGCGCAGGCGGGTGCTGGTCTGGCGTTGGGCGCCCAGATGAAGCTGCATGCTCCATCCGCGGCGGGCGTACTCACACCCGAGCCGACGCAACACCGCGGATTGGAGACGAATCTGCTCGGCGGGCTTGAGCGCCTCGCCTGATGCGTGGCGTTGATATAGCGCCGCGGCCTCATCGTCGCCGACCGTTTCGTAACGCAGCACGTCGAGCCCGTGATCGGCCAGGCGGCAGCCACGGCGGTCGAAGTGATCCAGCCGAGTGCGAAGTGCCTGCCTGAACCCATCCCAAGTGCGGGCGTCCGCGTTCGTGGACTGTTCCAGTTGATCCAGCCAGGCTCGATTCGATGCGGCATCCCATACCGACAATACATCGTCGGCGCGAAGCGAGGGCAGCACCCGCACCGCGAAATCCGATGCCGCCAACGTTTCATGCGCGGCCAGGTCATCCAGCAAACGATCGGAAGTGCAGACGCAGGCAACCCCGCGCCGTCTCAGAAGCTGACGCGCGGAGAAGCCCGATGACCGCAGGCGCTTGTTGCACGTTCGCCAGACCTGATCCGCCGAATCCGGACCCAACGGCTGATCGATATCGAAGCAGCGCTTCAGTTCCAGCGCCGACCACGCGTACAGCGGATTGCCCAGCGTCCGCGGCAGTGTCGCCGACCAGGCGTCGAACTTGGCGCGGTCGTCGGCGTCGCCGGTGATCATCCGTTCGGGCACCCCGGCGATCCGCATCGCGCGATGCTTGTAAGGATCGGAGGCGATCCAGAGCTGAGTGAGGTTGTCGAAGGTGAGATCGTTCGCCAGTGCGTGGGCGTCGAGGTGGCAGTGGTAATCGATGATCGGCCGCTCGGCCGCGTGCTCGTGGTACAGCCGCCGTGCATGGGCGTTGGTCAACAGCCAGTCGTCATCAAGCCAGTCGCTCACCGGTCCGCCCCTGTCTCGGCGGGCAGCGACAGCAGCGATCGTTCGACGATCGCCAGCGGCGCATCGCTGCAGGGCAGGGCTTTCCAGAACGCCTCGGCAGTCCCATCGCCCGGCCGCGCGAAGGCGGTTCCGCCGATCAGGTCCAACAGCAGCGGCTCCTGGAACCGGTGCGGCGGCAAGGCAACCTGCCCGAGCGACGGGCTTTCCAACGCAGGCGGTTCGTCGGCACGCCACCACGCCACGACACCCGGGCGGTCGCTGCCTCGATCCGTCCAGGCGTAAGCCGCGACTTCAAACGGTGCATCGGCCTCGATCCGCGGCAGCGGCTGCAGCGGGAAGCGGTCGTCCCACAGGCTGAACACGTGCTGGGCCGCGAAGTATGACGGCTTGCGGTACGCCACCGTCTTGTCCTCTCGGATGCTTAACAGGCCCTTGGGGTTGCGGCCCTCGAAGAGGCCCTTCTGCTTGGAGTAATACATGTCCGCGATCTGAAACAGGCTCATCGGGATGCCTCGGACATGGTGCGCCATCAGCCGGCGGGTGTTCCATACGGCCTGCTTACGCTCCGACCAATCATGTTTGCCCAACGCAAGAAACCCAAGGGTCTCTGAGGGCGAGCCGGTCTCGCCTTGACGCAGGGTCGCGTGCGGCGCGTGTTCCTTGAGCAGCGCCGCCAGTTGTTCGACCCGCTCAAACTCTTCGTCGGGGTTGTGCGGATAGAAGTGGAAGCTCACTTCGTCGAGCAGCTCGGATCGGCCGTCCGCCGCCAGTTGATGGAGAAAGCGCTCGGCGTAGGGCATGTTGCCCGCCAGCGCCAGGCCGACGATACGCGCCTCGCGCTGCACCTCGCGGAGGATCACGGCGGTGCGGATGAAAAAGGCGGTGTAGGCTTCGACGGGCACCGCGTCGCCGTGGTCCGGTTCGTTCCAGATTTCCCAGGTATTCACGCGGTCGCGGTAGCGCTCGGCCAAGGCCCGCACCCACCGGTCCCACGCAGCCAATGCCTCGGGCGAGGTGGGGATGCCTTCCTTGAGTCCGATGCCCCCGCCGCCGGGATAAGCGGGGTTGCCATAGGAAGTCTGCAGCCACGGCCGCAGCCCCTGCGCGACGCAACCGTCCACCACCGCGTCGAGCCAGTCCCATTGATACCGGCCATCGCCGGGGTTTCCGGAGTTTCCGGGGTTTCCGGGGTCGCACTTGGCCCAGCCGGCCTGAAGGCGCACCTGCGTGGCCCCCAACTCGCCCAAGTGCGGCTCGACCTGGGCGAAGTCCACGTAGT
>CAZTLX010000100.1:0-14293 GCA_964614575.1 uncultured Phycisphaeraceae bacterium
CGCATCGCCGACCCCGCCGTCACCCACGACCCCCTGTGCCTGCCCTGCCGGATGGAGCCGGGCAATACCACCGCCCCGCCGGCGCGTGTGGCTGCGGACGCCTGACCCGACGACCCCGGCCACGCCATCGGTTGGCCCGGCCATGACCCCGCAGTGCGATCGATTCTGTTTCCCTTTATTCAGGAGGTTTCGATGAACCGCAAGCCCCAACCCGCGTCACCCCGCCCCCTCGCCGCCCGCAAGAGGAAGAAATCCAAAATGCCTCAACGCCTGCTGGCCGTCCTCACCGCCACCGTCCTTGCTGGAGCCACCGGGATGGCGCATGGGGCGTTTATTCATGAGACGTCGGTCGCTTCGAAGGACAGGATCATCGGGGAGCGCCAATCCAGTGGGCCAGCGACTGGATACACCACCGACGCGAACAGCAACATGATTGGTGTAGGTGGGTCAACCGGATCGCGTACTCACGAGATTGTGGTCGTTGGCCTGACGCTGCCGACGCTCGGCTCAGGGCAGTCGGTGGACAGCGCGGTGCTGACCTTCAACATCACCGCGATCCGTGACCAGGGCAACGCGAACACCCTGGGTAGTCTGGACACCTACCTGCTCGATATCGCCGACCCGTCCACGACCGGTACGCAGTTCTTCTACGAGAGCGGGACAATCCAGGCCAGCGCCGGCGGCACGGATGTGGAGCACGTTGGTCGAACCACACGAAGCGATCTGGGCGTCTCCACGAATTCGGGTGGAATTGAAAATGAAATCACATTTAACCCTCCCAAAGGTATCACCTACATCCTAACTGGCGATGCTCTGGACCTGCTCAAGAGCTTCTACACCGGCAGCACGCCTGATCAGCTTGAGGCCTTCTTCCGATTCAATCAGACCTCGAACCTGACGATGATTGACAACGACCGCTATCGGATCGACCCCGACAGCGTGAAACTCACGATCACCGCGATCCCCGAGCCCGCATCGCTGGCGCTCATGGGGCTTGGAGGCCTGCTGATGCTTGGGCGTAGTCGCCGGGCGTAAGGCTCTGTTTTGTTCTCGCACCGCCCGGCCCAACCGCCGGGCCGTGCCTTATTGTGCCGTAATGGCGGGTATTGAATCGAGTGACATCCAACCGGAGGTAAACACCATGACGAAACTGACAAACAAGAAACCGCAAACCCTTTCCTTCATCGTGACGGCGGTGCTGGCGGCCGCGGGCCTCGGCGGACTCAGCAGCCCCGCCTCGGCGGCGTTCGTCCTCATCGACGACTTCGAAAGTTACACCGTCGGTTCCACCATCAACGGTCAAGGTTCTTGGACATCTAACAACGCCGCCAACACCGTGGTTGCCGATCCAGCCGGGGGTGCCAACAAAGTGCTCAGCTTCGCGGCCAAAGACTCCTCTGTTTTCAACAGTGCCGCGGCGATCAGCATCGCCAACAACACGACCGGCACACTGTTCTTCAGCTTCCGCATGGACACCGCGGCCAGTGATGTGAGCACCGGGCTGACCGACGTCAATACACCCGCGAGTTTCAATGACTTCAGGGCCCAGGCCCGCACCGGCAATGGGTCCGGCAAACTCGATACGCGCGATGGCGGTGCGTTCCGTCCCCTGACCACCACCGGTGCTGCCGGCGGCGATGAGGCTGACAACCTCGAGGCCTGGTACCACCTCTGGATGGTGATTAACAATACGTCGGACACGGTCGAGTACTGGGTCCAAAGCGATAGCGACGCGGACTTCGCCACACAGACCCAGTTGTTCGCCAGCGAAACCATCAACTTCCGTACTGCAACGACGGATGTATTGGACCGGCTATACCTGCGATCGGGGACTGGAAATAGCGTCGTCTACTTGGACAACTTTTGGATCGACACCGCCGGCGTGAACCTGACCAACCCGATCCCCGAGCCCGCCTCACTGGCGCTATTGGGTCTCGGCGGCCTGCTGATGCTGCCGCGGCGGCGGGATGCAAGATAAGTTGACCGCCTCCTCCTGCGCGGCCGGGGCCTGACTGCCTCGGCCGTGCTTAACGGCTCATACATCGCACCGCCTCTGGGAGTTCAGCCATGGCCTCACGTACACGCAAAGCTTTCACGCTCATCGAGCTGCTCGTGGTGATCTCGATCATCGCGCTGTTGATCGCGCTGCTGCTGCCGGCGCTGGGCAATGCGCGGGAATCGGCGCGGACGGTGCAGTGCGCTTCGCAGCTCCGCCAGATCGCCATCGCCAAGTTCGTGTACGCGGGGGATTACGACGATCGGCCGCCCCATACCAAGACCTGGATCCGCAGCGCCACCGACCCGGTGATCGCGGCAGGCGGCAGCGGGTGGAACGCGTCGATCACCCCGCATCTGTGGCACACCGCCCAGTGGACCGGCGGGGGCAACACGTTCGACACACTGGCCGACGGCACGCTCTACCCGTACATGAACAACACCGATGCCGCTTACCTGTGCCCCACGTTCCCGGCGTTCCAGGACCTGGCGGCGCGGAACGCGGCGATCGGCGGCGACCGGTGCAGCCATACCGGCGTTACCGCGGTGTACTCCTATTCCATGAACACCTACATCGGCAAGCGCGGCGACCGCAGCGGCATGCCCGCCGAGGCGCTGGCGATGACGCTGGGTGATGTGCCCCGGCCCAGCGAGACCCTGCTGGTGACCGAGGAGGCCACCTGGGCCGAGATGGCCGTGTACCGCTGGCCGCTCAACGACCCGGACTTCCGCACCAGTTCAGAAAACCCGCAGTGGTCCGATGCGATCGCTTCCTACCACGGCACCAACCCCGGCGACGCGCTCGAAGGCTCGGGCAACGTCGCCTTCGCCGATGGGCACGCGAGCCTGACCCGGACGGTGGACAGCGGCGAGGTTGGGTTCCACTGGTAACACCCCACCCGATGCGCCCGGCCACACGCCCGGCTGCGCAACCAGGGATCATCCATGATGCGGCAAGACCCACCACAAACCCGAGCGGCCGGCGGATTCACCCTGATTGAACTGCTGGTGGTGATCACCATCATCGCGCTGCTGATCGCGCTGATGCTCCCGGCGCTGCAGAACGTGCGCGAAGCGACGCGGCGGACCCTGTGCATGTCGGCCCAGCGGCAGGTGGTCGTCGGCGTGGCGGTGTTCGGGCACGACTTTGCCGGCCGCATCCCCCTGGGCTACGGCGGGTTCGATACCCCGCAATACAACTATGCGTTCTACGACCGGGGCTTCGAGCAACTTGGCCTGATCTACATGCAGGGCTATGTCACGATTAAGGAAGCCTGGACCTGCCCGTCGCAGACCTCGTCCGTCTCGTTTGATTTCAACCAAAGCAACCACTGGCCGCCGGGGCAGCCGAGCAACCGGATCACCCGCAGCCACTTCGGCACGCGGCCGGCGCGCGACGTGAGCGATCCGGCCAACCCCAAGGGGCAATGGAACATCTGGCGGAACCCCGACATCATGTCGTGGCCGAATCCGCCACGTGTCAATACCCTCGACGGCTCGGCACCGATCATCGCGGACCTGCACACGCGCCAGTGGCAAGTGGATCGGACGCACGTGACCGGGGTGAATGTCGGGCACCTGGATGGATCGGTGTTCTGGAAGGATCGCGCACCGCTTGATGCGCACCTGGCGATATTGCCCTCCCCATTTTCCAGCGCAAAGCCGATCAAGACCGCGGTGTACTCCATCTGGCGGGCGTTCGAGGAGAGGCCATGAGTTTGCGGGGCGTTCGTGTCGTGCCGGGGCGGTGCCTGACGGTTGTCTGTGTGATGGCGAGTTGTCTGATACCCGGCGGGGCATGCGGTGATGAAGTGACTGTTCCCATGAAGACGCCCGGCTTATTGTGGTATGACGCCGTCTTGATTGATGAGGTACGCGAGCGTGTTGCCGCCGGCGATGCCGCGCTGGAGCCGGCGGTGCAGCGGCTGCGGGAAGACGCCGCGGCGGCGCTGGAGCAGGAACCTTTGACGGTGACGGCCAAACAGTTCGTGCCCCCCGGGGGCACCCGGCACGACTACCGCTCGCTGGGGACGTACTGGTGGCCCGATCCCAATCGCGCGGATGGGCTGCCTTACATCCGCCGCGACGGCAAGGTGAATCCCGAGGTCCACGACCCGCGCTATGCCGACCGGGTCACCCTGCGCAAGCTCGAATCAAGCGTGGGGACGCTGGGCTGGGCGTACCTGTTCTTCGGGGACGAGCGCTACGCCGAGCACGCCGCCACGATGCTGCGTGTCTTTTTCATCGACGAAGCGACGCGGATGAATCCGCACCTGCGGTACGCGCAGGCGATCCCGGGCCACAACGACGGCCGGTTCATCGGGCTGATCGACACGGCCCGGCTGGCGTGCGTGCTTGACGCGGCCACGATTCTGCGCGCCAGCCCCGCTTGGGGCGAGGAGGACCACGCCGCGTTGCGTGAGTGGTTCGCGGATTTTCTGGATTGGCTGACGACGCATGAGTTCGGGAGGCTCGAGTCAGCCCACCACAACAACCACGGCACGTGGTACGACGTGCAGGTGGCCAGCTACGCAAAGCATCTGGGCCGCGAGGAACTTCTGCGCGACACGCTGGAGCGGGCGCGAAGCCGGATTGATAAGCACTTCAAGAACAACGGGCAACAACCCCACGAGCTTGAGCGCACGCGATCATTTGATTATTCGGTGATGAATCTATGGGCGTTCATGTTGCTGGCCCGGATGGGGGAAGATGTCGGGGTTGATCTCTGGCACCACGGCGACGCACGCTTGCGGGCGGGGCTGGGGTACCTGCTGACGCATGCCATGGACCGGGATTGGTCGCACGAACAGATCACGCCGATCGATCAAGCCAAGCTGCTGCCCCTGGTGCTTGAGGCGGCCAGGGTGTACGGCGAGCCGGGCTATGAGCGGCACATCCAACGCCTCGCCGCCGAGGAACCCGCGGCCCGCACCCACTTGTTATCTCCCGCGGCACGATCAACCGATCGTGCCCGGACCGACTAGATTTTATTGATCCGAAACAAAGTTCCCTCAACATCGTAACCCTGAAAAATTCTATATCAATTAAAGTGTGTGTTTCGTCGTTGTCAGATCAAACAAGGTATTTTGGTCATGAATAATTGGATGCATCATCTTGTTCTGGGGTTGCTTGCCGGCTGGCTGAGCGTTGCTTTGCCGGCGTCCGCGGAGGTGAGCCAGGACTTTCGGCTGCCCGACGACGCGGGGGTCGTCGATGTGAAGCGCGACTTCGGCGCCAAGGGGGATGGCAAGGCCGACGACACGGAGGCGATCCGCAAGGCGATCGCGTTCGCGTTCGACAAGACCGGGCGTTACGCGAGCCCCGCGTTCGTGTATTTCCCCAAGGGGACCTATCTGGTCAGCGGCCCCCTGGAGAGCAAGGTCGAGGCGCACGGCTGGTCCGGCGGCTGGCGCGCGGGCATGCTGCTGGTCGGGGAGAATCGGAGCCGAAGCATCATCAAACTGGCGGACAGCGCGGAGGGTTACAGCGACCCGGAGAACCCCAAGTGGGTCGTCGCCAGCGGGTCGGAGTCGGACAAGCGCACCAAGCCGGGAGATAAACCGTTGGACGGCGGGGGCAACCGCGCGTTCCGTCACAGCGTGATCAACCTGACGATCGACACCGGCAAGGGGAATCCCGGGGCAATCGCGCTGGACTACGTGGCGAACAACCGCGGGACCGTTCGGGAAGTGACGCTTCGCTCGGGGGATGGCGCGGGGTACTGCGGCCTGCGGCTGGAGCGCCACTGGCCCGGCCCCGCCCTTGTCAAGAACGTCACCATCGAGGGCTTTGACTTCGGCATCCGCGTCCATCACTACCAATACAGCATGACGTTCGAGCACATCACTCTGCGGAACCAGAACAAGCTGGCCATCTACAACACGAACAACGCGTTGGCGATCCGCGGCCTGCGCAGCGAGAACCGCGTGCCGGTGCTCACCACCTGGGGCCACTCGTTGATCGTGCTGCTCGACAGCGAGTTGACCGGCGGGGCGGCCGACGCCACCGCCCTCACCGGTGATGGGCAGTTCTACCTCCGCAACGTCACGGTGGCCGGTTATGGCCAAGCCGTGAACGACAAACGCGCCAAGCGGACCATCCCCGTGGAAGGCGAGCGGGCGGTGATCGATCTGCACACCACCTCGGCGTACGCGGTCGGGGGCGCGGCGATTGAGCCTTTGAACCTGCCCGTGGCCGAATCGCCCGAGTTCTGGTCCAACGATCCGGATGACTGGATCAATGTCCGATCGTTCGAGAGCCAAGCGGTCCGCGGCACGTGGAAAGACGGGGATGGCAAGGAGCATGAGGGTATCGTGGACTGGTCGCCCGCGATCCAGGCGGCGATCGACTCGGGCAAGCCGATCGTCTATCTGCCCAATGGCGTGTACCGCGTGCAGCAGCAGATCGTGCTGCGGGGTCAGGTCCGTGTCATCACCGGTTTTCAATCCAGCATCACACCCAGCGCCCCGATGCCAAGCCACGGCGACGCGCCGGGCAAGATGGGGCGGCAGGCGATGATCCGCTTCGAGAGCGGGCCCGCCGAGGGACTGATCCTCCAGCACCTGCGGATCGACGGCATCGTCGAGTACGCGGGCAAGTCGCCGCTGGTCATGCGGCACGTGGACTTCGGCGGCTACCGCAACACCGCCGAGGGCAGCGGCGACGTTTTCGTGGAAGACACGATCGGCGCACCGTTCCACGTGCATCACCCCCAGCGGTTCTTCGGCCGGCAGATCAACAGCGAGTTCGGTGAGCGGCCGCTGTTTGAGAACCGCGGCGGCGATGTCTGGCTGCTGGGCTTTAAGACCGAGGGCGAGATGACCTGCCTGCACCAGACCGCCGGGCGCACGGAGATGCTTGGCGCGCAGTTTTATCCGCTGGGAAACCGCAACCCCGTCGGGCCGGCGGTGATCAACGAGGGCGGCCGCGTCAGCGCCACGCTCTGCATGAACAGCCGGGGCTACCAGCTCTACCTGGGCGAAGCACCCAAAGACGCCGAGCGTGCGGTCGGTTGGCAGCAGATCAAGCACCGGGCCGGGGCCCTGCTGGTCAGTGATGTCCCGACTAAATGAAACCCACACGCCCCGCCCAACTCATCACGACACCCAGACCGAACACGAACGGAGTTTTGTCATGATCACGCACCATCGACTTGTCATCGCTTTCCTTGGCCTCATCATGTCACACGCAACGATTGCCACCGCCGAGACGGATATTCCGTTGCCGCCGGATTCAGCCTACGTGGTGGTTGATGAGCACGGCCACCTGTCGGTCAACGGCGAGCGGCAGCGCTACTGGGCCGCGATCGGCAAGCTCCACGCCGACAACCGCGCCAGCACCGACATGCTGCTCGACCGCTTCGAGGGGCTGGGATTTAACGCTTTCCGGTACTGGAACGGCTTCCGCGGCGACAGCAGCTATGAGATAGGCGATGGATCGGAGCAGGACCAGGCCGACTACTTCTTGGCCGAGGCGGGCAAGCGTGGCTTCCGCGTCTGGATCGCGGCGCTCAACAGGATCGGCAGCGCCAAGCCCGGCGATGTGGACATTATCGACGACCCGGATACCGCCGAGGCGTGGGCCGCGGACGTGGCGAAGCTGCCGCGTAACGCTCGGCTCAGCGGCAACATCGCCAACATGTGGGACGCTCGCTGCGAAGCGCTGGTCATCCGCGACATGACCCAGATCGCGACGCACCGCAACCGGTACACCGGCCTGCGCTGGTGCGACGACCCGGTGTTCGCGGTCTGGGAATTGAGCAACGAGGAGTGGTGGATGCGCAAGATGGTGGGGGGGCAGTGGCAGAATCTGCCCGCGTTCTTCCGCAACAGCCTGCTGGATCGCTGGCAGGGATTCCTGCGTGAGAAATACGGCAACAACGAACAATTGGCCGCGGCATGGGGCGATCTGCTCCCGGGCGAGAGCCTCGAGGAAGGCACGGTCCTGCTTGCGCCGATGGCGGGTGAGACCAAGCCGGCGCTCGGGCTTAACGATGCGAACCCGCACGCGGCCGCGGCCGTGCAGGGGCTGGAGCAGGCTTATCGCCGCGACGACTTTGCCCGCGAGCGTGGGGAGGACGTGATCGAGTTCTTCATGGGCCTGCAACTGAGCTACAAGCAGCGTGTCGCCGCGGCGATCAAGCCGCTGGGCAAGAGCACGCGCTTGAGCCCGATGATCTATGACACCGGCATCGGGTACGAGGTGCAGAGCCAGTTCCTCCACCAGAACGCCGACGCCGTCGCCCACGACGCCTACGTGAACGGCTACGGGCCGGACCTCAGCGAACGGCTGGCGTCCACCGACCCCAACCCGACCGAGCACAAGCAGAAACTATCCCGGCTCAGCGATGAGCGGCTGACCAGCAATGTCGGCCCGTGGGTGAACTGGCTGCTCAAGCCGCCGGGCATCGCGCAGGGCGTGCCCTGGCTGGAGCACAACCGCGTCGAGGGCAAGCCCTACATCGTCTATGAAACACAGATCCAGCAGCCCGCCAAGTACCGCGCCGACTTCCCGCTGCGCCTGGCGGCGCTGGCGGTCATCCAGGACTGGGACTGGGTGAGTTGGCACTACTTCGGCGATGGCGGACTGAATAAGGCGGCGGAGAATCCCGCGACCTTCGACCGCAAGATGGACATCACCACCGGCCAACACCCCCAGGGCTATCACTACACCTACGACGAGGTGCAAACCGCGATGATGCGCGCGGCCGGTCACATGTTCCGCGGCGAGCTGCTCGAACCCGCGCCGAATCCCACGGTGTTTATCTACGGCCGCAAGACGCTGTATGACCCGGCGAGCATGGACTACGCCGGGAGCTACGGCGACATCGGCATGGACATGCTCCAGACGGTGTACCAGCACGGCGTGCGCATCCGCATCGATCCGACGCGCGAAGACGACGAGGTGATCGGGCCGGTCGTGAAGTTCGAGGACCGTCACACCCACAACCCCTACACCCCGACCGACCAGATCGTCTTCGACTGGAAGAAGGGCTATCTCAAGTTCGACGCGCCCGGCGCGGTCGCGTTCACCGGGCTGATGGCAAACGTGGGGGACACCGTCGCGTTCGATCACGGCGTCACGCTCAGCGAGGTGCGCATCCACAACCCCGAGGGCATCGCCGACCCGGTGACCGAGGATGAGAAGTACATCGCTTTCGCGCTTCACACGCTCGACGGCAAGCCGCTGGCCCAGACGAAGCACGCCTCGCTGTCGATCGTGAGCACCAGCTTCAACACGGGCTTCAAGATGGGCACCGGCTCCCACCCCAGCCCGTACAAGCCGCCTTCGGGCACGGTGGGTGGCGATGCGCCGGTGCTCGTCGCGCGGGTCGCCGCGACGGTGCAATGCCCGGCGCTCGATGGCATGACATACACCTTCTACAACTGGCGGTTGGAGCCGATCGACAGCGGCGTGGTGGCGGACGGTCGATTGGCGGTGCCCGCCGACCAGCCGGTGTTCTGCATCGAACTGACACGAGAGTAATCCCATGCGTCCCGGCGCCGACGGCGATGCCTACAGGAAGATATGATGAGTACCGTGACACTGGACCCCCTGGCCACCGATGGTGGATTAAAGGTTCAAACCAGTCCCGAGGCGCAGGCCACCCGGCGGGATCATGTGCTGGCGTTGCACCGCGACACCAGCGCGGCGTGGTTTGATGCGGACGGCCGATTCATCGCCGGCACCAAGGCGGACCCGCGCTGGTATCTGTGGTGCCCGTTGTCCTTTCTTCACGGGGATGCCGAGCACGTGGAGCGGGGCAACCGCGTGCTGAGTCAGGGCGTGGCACGGGGGGGCGGGCATTTCTGGACCAGTGCGGCCGCGTCGATCCTCGCCCGCTTCAGCGATCGGCTTGAGACGGGGACCCGTGACGCCATGACCCAACGGATGCGCGAGCTGCTGCCCGGCGAACGGGGCCAGCGCTTCCGCGGGTACAACGACAACTTCCCCGCGATGTCGGCGGTGGCCACACTGGTGGGCGCGCCGGCGGTGGGGGATGACGGCCTGATCGACGACGGCTTGGTGTGCCTGGACTCGCTGCGCAAGCTGCTGACCCGTAGAGGATTGCTCTCGGAATACACCAGCCCGACCTATACGCCGATCACGCTGACCTGCCTCGCGGAAGTGGCCGAGCTTTCGCCCAGTGACGAAGCGCGGGAGCTGGCGCGGTGGTGCGAAGGCCGGGTGTGGATGGACCTGTGCGCCCACTTCCACCCGGGCACGTGCGCCCTGGCCGGTCCGCACAGCCGCGCCTACATGGTGGACCTTTGCGCCCACCTGCACAACGCGCACATGGTGCTCTACCAGGTGTTCGGGGAGTCGGTCTTCATCAACCCGGCCAACGCCCTGCTGCCGACCCAGCCGGGGCAGGCGACGCACAACAGCGCCTACCACATCCCCTGCCACCTGCCCTGGCACCTGATCCCGACCTACCACGTGCCCGAAGCCGCGGCCGCGCTGGTGATCGAGCGTAAGCACCCGATCACCGTCCGCGCCACCGCCGAGCAGGCGGCGATGCAGCGCAACGTCTGGAAGCACGAGCGTCACCCCGTCACGCCGCTGGCCGAGGTGCCCGCGTCGTCGCTGTCGCTTCATACTTACCAGACCGAGGACTATGCGCTGGGCGTATCGGATCGGCCGTTCCTCGACGGCTATCAGATGAGCGTGTTCCATCTGGCGTATCGGCGTCGTCGGCCCGCCACTTCGCTCGCCGATGTCGCCGCGCTGTTCCCCCGCTTTCTGACCACCCAGACCGAGCCCGATCGCAGCCGCCACCTCAACGACCAGGGCCGCGCCAACGCCGTGGCCCACGAGGGTGCCGCGCTGGTGGCCTACAAGGCGCGTTGCGGCTGGGGCAGCGAGCCGCAGCCCGGCGACCCGACCACCGAGCCGGTGCCGTCGCTGCGCCTGTCCCTGCTGCTGACCTGCTTCGCCGCGTCACCCGACGAGGTGTGGCTGGGCGAGGAAAAGCTCAGCGCCTGGTCCGCGCAGCGGGATGAGCCGGCCAGCGTGTTCTGGCGTGACGGGCCCATCTTCATCGCCTTGCACCCGCTGCCCGCGTTCAACCACGGCCGCAGGCACGCGCTGACCCTGCGGCAAGCCCAGGGCTTCAACGTGATCGACCTGTTCAATTACCAGGGCCCGCCCCGGACGTTCTTATCCGAGCAACTGCTCACCACGCACAACGGCTTTGCGATCGAGGTCGCCTCGATCGACGATTGGGACAGCTTCGCGGCGTTCCGCACCCACCATGCCCGGCCCACCCTCATCGACACTTATCACCCTGGCGACTGCATGCGGACGCTGCGCTATGAGCGCGAAGGTTTGTCGCTGGGCATGGAGCTGAGCCCGGTGTCGGATGGCATCAAGTGCCGAACCATCAACGACCGCCTCGCGCCCGAGCCGAGGTTCGAGGCCGAACAGCGACCGCTCTGAGTCTCCGCGGTGCCGCGTGTGCGGGGGGCAATCAGCGAACAACGGGAATTGATCATGATGATTGTTGGCAAACAGGTACGCGTCTGCGCCCGCTGGCTGTGTCTGGTTCTGACGCTGGGGCTGTTGTGGACGGCGGCGGCTTCTGGCCAGGACGCCGAGCCCCTCCCCGCGCCCGAAGCGCCCGAGGTCGAAAGCCTCGCGATGGAGCCCGAGGGCAACGCGGGTGATACGGATCTGGCGGGGGAGCCGCGCTCGTTGGGGGCGGAGTTGGTGGCGAAGGTGCGTGCGGCGGGCTGGATCGGTTATCTGCTTTTGGCGATGTCGGTGATGGGGGTGGGGTTTGCGGTGGAGCGTCTGGTGAACCTGCGTCGTCGGCACTTGACGCCCGCCGGTCTGGCGGATCGGGTGCTGGGCGAACTGGTCGCGGGGCGGCCGGGGGAAGCCGAGGCCGCGTGCCGACAACAACCCAGCACACTGGGCCGTACGCTTGGCACGGTGGTCCGTCACCGTGACTTCGGCTACACCGACCTGAGTACCATCGCCGGGGACATCGGCATCCGTGAGGTGCGTCAGCACCTGCAGCGGGCCTACCCGATGGCGATCGTCGCCACCCTCAGCCCGCTGCTCGGCTTGTTGGGCACGGTGATCGGGATGATCGAGTCGTTCGAGGCGGTGGCGCTGGCCGGGTCGATGGGCGACCCGTCGGTGATGGCGTCCTCGATCTCCTTTGCCTTGATCACCACGGCGATGGGCCTGATCATCGCCGCGCCGAATCTTGCGCTGTATCACATCTTCCGGGTGCGGACCAACAACTTCGCGGCGGTGCTCGACGAGCAGGTCAGCGAGGTGCTCAGCGCGTGGCACGCCCACCGGACCCACCACCCCCAACCCGCCGAGCCGATGCCGCGCCTGCCCACCCCCAGCCCCGAGCCCTCGGCGCCCCGCGACCCTGCCGGGCCCGCGTCCCCGGCCGTCACCGCGCCGAAGGAGGAATCGCCCGATGCTTAGACGACTGGACCAGGGCGATGAAGTGACGCTGGACATGGCGCCGCTGATCGACATCGTCTTCCTGCTGCTGATCTTCTTTCTCGTCGCCACGACCCTCAAGAAGCTGGACCGTGAATTGCCGGTCGAGCTCCCCTCGGCGGCGATGGGCGTGCCGGCCAAGCTCGACGACGGCACACTCGTCATCGGGCTCGACACCGAAGGCCTGCTATATCTTCACGCCGAGCCGGTGACGCTCGAACAGCTCCACGCGGCTTTGCGTGAGGCGGGCGAGTCGGGCGAAGCGGCGCGGGTGCGGATCGACGCGGATCGCACCGTGCCGTACGAGGCGGTCCTCCACGTGGTGGATCAGTGCCGCTTCTGGGGCATCGAGCGGGTGGGGTTCCACTTGCGCACCGAATCGGCGGCAAGGCGGTCGCCATGAACCACGACACCACGCCACCGGCTGGACGCTCACTGCCGTGGATGCTGATCTCGGTGGTGCTGCACCTGATGCTGCTCGGCGTGCTGGGCTTGATCGTCGCGGCCCCGCCCGAGCCGATCGATTCGCAGCACGAGGATCGGTTGCGCCAGGTGCGAGGCGAGAAATTGGAGCAGGCGGGCGAGAAGCTGCGGCAGATCAATCGCCGTGAACTGGAGCAGAACCTTGATCGCCTGGAGCAGATCGAAGCGCAGATGCGCGAGTTGCGGCAAGCGCAGGCCGAGCAGCTCGCGCGCGAGATGGCCGATCGTCCCGAAGCGGCCCGGCAGCGTGCCTTGGCGCTGGCCGAGCAGATCATCGCCGCGCAACAAGCGGTGATCGAGACGCAGGCCGAGATCGGACCGCGGCTGCATGAGGCTGGTGCGGCAATGATCGATCAGGTCGAGTCGCCGCAGGACCGCGAGCGCATCGAGCGTTTCGCGCCGCAAGGCGCTGGCCGCGATTCGGCGGAGCGGTTGTCACAGGTCGGCCGGGAGATCGATGCCGCCGCAAAAACGATCGACCACATCCAGCAGTTGCAGGTGCAGTTGGCCGAGGAGATCGCGTGGATGGGCCGGCCGGATACAGCGGACAAGCAGGCCGCCGCCCTGGAGGCCCAGGAACACGCCAAACGGCAGGTCAGCCGCACCCGCGATCAGCTCGCGTGGCTGCGCCGGGACCTGGACACGCTCCGCGATCGCGTCGCTACCTATCAGCGGGTGATCGACACCGATGCGATGCGCGACCACGTCCGCCGCTATGCACACGGCAGCATTGGCAACTTGCTAAAACACCCCGCGGAACTCGACGCTCGCCATGCCGCGGCCCAGCCGGCCCATGAAAGCGCCCTCCAGGCCCAGCAGGCCGCGCTCCAAGCCCTGGTCCACGCGCCCCCACCCCCGCCCCTTAAGCCCGAAGATTTCCTCGCCGATTACACGCCCCCCGAAGCGGAGGATACGAACCAACCCGACCGTGGCTCCGACGAAACCGAAACGTCAACCGAAACGTCAAGCGACACGACGCCGATGCCCGGAACCGGCGACGAAACACCCACCGTCGCGGACCTTTACGAGCAGATGCTGGCGACGGAACAGGCCTTGAGCCGCATGCACCGCGATGTCCGGGCCAACGCGCTGGTTCAGCAGGGCGCGGCCTCCCCGCAGACCGCCCGCCGGCAGCTCCAGGCCGACGCCCCGATCCGACCCGCGCTCGATCGTCAGGTCCTCGATGGATCGACCGCCAGCGGCTCGGCATACCTGCGCTATCAGGAGCAGTTGGAGACGGCGCTGGCCACCAGCCGCGCCATCCTCACCAGCGCCCAGGCCACGCTCGACGCCGCCCGCACCGCCGCGCTGCCCGACCCCCGTGAAACGACCCACGCGTCGGACACACAGG
>CAZTLX010000101.1:0-14199 GCA_964614575.1 uncultured Phycisphaeraceae bacterium
CCATCTGTGGCGGATAAGAGATGATCCATGACGAGTAATCCAATTGTATTTCGGTACTAATTGCCATGAGTTTCTTCTGGCTTATTGCAACCGCGGCACATATTGTCGCAACCGGCTGCGGAACTGGAAGGGCAGGACCAGCAGCCAGATGCCGAAGACCAGGAAGATCAGCGCGATCACCAGCAGGATGGGCCAGAACCACGTCGGCGCGGGGTAGTGGTGCCCGTAGACGGTCAGATACACCCCGGTGTTGGTGCCGGCACCCCCGGCACCCGAGCCGCCTCCGGGTGAGCGGCCCATCAGCAGCATCGCCATCAGCCCGCCGACGCTCACCCCCGCCGCGAGCACCAGCCACACCACGCCGACCCGCCGCGCTGCTCGCGCCAGCCTCGGCTCATCCATCCGCAGCGCCAGTTTGTGTCCGAGTCGGCAGGTCGCGAACACCGCCAGGCCGCTGAGCAGGCCCGAGAGCGCGAAGCCGAACTCGGCCAGGCCGCTCTGGGCTTGCCCCAAGGCGGAGACCAGCAGCGCCGCCACCGCCCACGCCCCGACCATCGGCCGCACCCACCGCCGGGCACGCTCGTAGTCCGCCGGCACCAGCGGCGAGCGGTCCGGCAGGCTCAGCCGCCACACGCCCAGCAGGATCAGGCCGAGCGGCAGCACGTCGAACACGAGGAAGAGGATCGGCTCAGCGCCGGTGATCTGGCAGTTGAGCAGGGAGACGAGCAGCCCCGCCGCAAGCCACCCGCAGCCGTTGGCCACCCGATCGATCCACCCCGGGTCCGCGAACCGCACCCGCCCGCCGCTGAGCGCATCTTCCACCGCCCGGCCGCACTCGGGGCACATGCCCTCGCGCCTCAGCCCCCGCAGGTTGTAGCCGCAATCCAGGCACGGCAGGTCGTCGGCGATCGCCCCCTGTAGATCAAGCTCGATAAGCCCGGCGTGCATGGGGAGTCAGTGTATCGGCTGGTGCCGCAGCACCCCACCGCACCGCCGGGGCGTCAGGCCGCGTACGCGCTGGACCCGATGCGGGCGGCCAGGCGGTTGACCGCGGCGTCGAGGCGGTCTTCGGTTTCGTAGATGCCGTCCTGAATCAGCGCCTTGCAACGCTCGACCACCTCGGGGCGGACGCCCGCGGCGGGGGCGTCGGCGGCCTCGCTCGTTTCGCGAGGCGCGTCGGGATGCACCAGCACGCAGGCGCGGAGGCCGGCTTCCACGGCGGCTTCAAACGTCGGGTCGTGGCGGATTCGCATGGCAGGCTCCTTTCAACGGCCGGCCCGGCGGCGGGGGCCACGGGAAGCGGCGGCCGGGCGGGTGGGCAATTTCAGCGGGCACCCGAAGGTGCCTTACTTCGTCCGAACATCCTATCGGCAAAACCGGCTTCGACGGATGAAGGATTTGCGGAAAATGTGCGCCACGCCCCCGGTCAATACACCGGTTTTACACATCCGGCGTTATACTATTGCACTATTAAATATGGGTTTATGGAGTCTTTCCCCATTTCTGCGAATCCCCCGCCGCAACGCCTTAAGTCGAACCCCTGAAGCCCAGAACGACCAGCACACAGGCGTCCCCGCCGATCACGCTCATCCCCGCCGCCTCGCCGATCCGCACCGCCTGGGCCGACTGTGCGCCCGGCTGCATCCAGGCCCCCGGAATGTTGACCCCCGCGGCCCGAAGCTCGGCCGCCTCGCGCATCACCGCTTCGGTGATCGCCGGGGGCGTGATGATCGAGAGGCCATGGATCGGCCCGACCGCGGCAACCAGCGTCGTCAGGTCCGGATACGCCCGCAGCCCCTCAATCGACTCGGCCCGCGGATTGATCGGATGAACGGCAAGCCCCGCCTGCTGATACACCCGCAGCACCTTGTTGCCGTACTTGGCACGGTTGGTCGAAGCCCCGACCACCGCGAACGGCGAGCCGGCGAGAAACGCGTCGATCTTCCGTTGCAACGGCGTGCGATCAGTCATCCGGCAGCTCCATGTCCCGGCACGTGCGCCCTCCTCCGCCGAGATCGCGCAGCGAGAAAGCCTGCGCCATCTTAACGGGCACGGGTCGGGTCACACACAGCGTGGTCGATGGGGCCGGGGCGGGTGATGCTGAGGGATGGTCACCACCAGACGAGGATATGGCCGTTGGTGTGTGCGCTGCGGGCTTCCATGTTTTGCAGGCTGCGCCAGGTGCCGCTGTTGTCGAGGCGGATGGTGTTGCCGCCTTCGAGGTCGGACTCGGTGTAGTCGCTGCCGCCGGGGATGTCTTTCCATCCGGTAGGCGTGTGGGGGGCTTTGGAGGGGAACCCGCCGAGCAGCACGTTCTCGTTGCGGTCGCTGATGAGCACGAGTGAGCTGTCGTCGCTGAGCCGGGTCGGCGAAATCCAGGGCACCGACGCGCCCGCAACGGGGAAGATGCTCGTGTCCTCGATGCCCCCGGCGTAGGTGTAGCCGAACATGTACATCGTGTCGCCAAGCTGCTTCTCGCCCTCGGCGAAGGTGGGCAGGCGCAGGTCGTAGTTCGGGCAGTTGGTCACCGCGCGGCTGTCGAGGGGGATGGCCTCGGCGGTCTGGACCGAGACGTGGTTCAGCGAGGTTTCCGGCTCGAGGCCGGAGTGGTCGGGCAGCACGTTGCGGTTCTCCATCGCCATGACCGTCAGCGCGAGCCCGAACTGCCGGACGCTGCTGAGGCAGACGGTCCGCTTGGCCGTCTCGCGTGCGGCATTGAGCGTCGGCAGCAGGATCGCCAGCAGCAGCGCGATGATGCTGATCACGACCAGGAGCTCAATGAGGGTGAAACCGTGTCGGGGTTTGCGGCGTGGCATGGGGAGGCTTTCGAGGCGTTGGGGGGTCATCAAAAAAGGGGGCGATCGACACAAGTCGCCCGCCCCCAAAAGGAGGATCATGAGGTTGTCACCGCCGACCCTGAGCGGGGCCGACGCAGGGGCCGGGCGGCTTAGCCCCGCCGGGTACGGCCAAGCATCAACAGCCCGCCGAGTCCCATCAGCGCGAGGGATGCGGGTTCGGGGATAAGCAGGGCGTCGAGTTGGGATTCGGTGAGGGCTTCGTTGTAGACCTGCACTTTGTCGATGCCGCCGGTGAATCCGCGACTGGCGGGATCGCTTCCGATGATGAAGTTGATGTTCGCATTAGGCGCCGTGCCCTTGAGTGTACTAGCGGTGTCGATGGCTCGATTTGTCGCACTGCGGCTGTAGTCGGTCAAAATACCCAAGCCGCTAATGTAGAGGCTGGAGGAATTGGTGTTGGTGTCAAAGATCGCAGCGACCATCACCCAGCCTCCATCCACCAGGGACGAGACCGTCGCCCCGGCCTTGAAAAAGCCGCCATTCACTTCTGCGCGAAGCTTGCCGTCGGTATCGAGCAACATACGCAAGTCCTCGCCATTGTCCTCCCCACCCCTGGGGGAGTAGCTGACGACCGAGCCAGTGTGATTGGTGGGATTAATCCAACCGACGAATGTCTTTGCACCCGTGCCGCTCAGGCCCGAGCCGCTGACGTTGGTGTTCAGGGTGTTGACAGCATTGTCGCCGGTGAAGGTCAGCGACGCGGTAGAGCCGGGCGACGTGCCCGCCGCGCCCCAGGTGACGCCGGTGGCGGTGGAAAAGTCATCGCTGGCGGTGCCGGGATCAGTTGTCTTGAGGCTACCGCCCGTTAAAGCAGTCGTCGTGCCGGAACCCTCATTGAGGTTCCACTCGGCGATGAGGCCGGCGTCCGCGGCTCCCGAGAGGCCGATCACGGCGAGGCTGGTGGCGGTTATGAGGGTCAGGTTCTTGAACATGGTAGGGTCCTCCGACGGGGGTGATGCTGGGGATTCCTGCGGCTCATCTGCACGACGCAGAGGGCTTGGCCGATCGATTCGGCGTAACACCCTCTATTTAACCCCGCGATCCGCCCCCGCGACCGTCGCCTTACGCCAAAGTTTGTACAATCGCCGACATATGGCCCCGGATCGCCCGGAAAAGTCGGCCGAGCGGCATGTGGTGGTGGGTTTTCACCCGAGCCTGCGGCCGTGGCTGCGCGAGACGATGCTCGGCGTCAGCCGCTACGCCCAGGAGCGGGGCGACTGGCGGATCAGCCTTTCGAGTCTGTTTAGCCAGATGGCGGCCAACCCGATGGCGATGATCGACCCGCCGATCCACGGCATGATCGCCGGCGCCCCGCCCCAGGGCCGCGCGCAGGTGTGGGCCATGACCTGCCCGAAGGTGCTGATCGGGGCGGAGGAGATGCAGTTCGGCCAGCCGTGGGTCGGGCCGGATTTCGAGGCGTACGGCCGGGCCGGCGCGGAGTACCTGCTGGAGCGCGGCTTCCGGTCGTTGTGTCTTTTCTGTCATGCGGGTGGAGCGGCGTGGATCAGGTTGATCCGGGAGGGGTTTGTGGGCGCGGCCGAGCGGGCGGGCGTGACACCGCGGGTGTTTGACCGCGGGCCGCGGACGATCGCGCGGGGGGTGTGGCGGTACGAAGACCAGATCGCCGACCTGATCGAGCTGTTTGCGGAACTGCCCAAGCCGGTGGGTGTGCTGGCCAGCGATGACCAGCACGCGTGGCGGGTCGTGGCCGCGGTGCGGCAGACGACGCTGCGCTGCCCCGAAGATGTCGCGGTGCTGGGCGTCGGCAATGACGAGTTTGTCTGCGAGAGCGCCCAGCCCACGCTCTCCTCGATCGCGATCGATCATGAGCAGATCGGCTACAACGCGGCGCGGCTGCTCGACCAACTGATGCGCGGCCGACCGGCGCAGCGGGCGCAGCTCGTGCCGCCGGCGCAGGTGGTCACGCGTGAATCGACCGGCCACCTGGCGGTGGACGACGCGGACCTGATCGCGGCGATCCGCTACATCAACGAGCATCTGCAGGAGCCGATCACGGTGGAAGACCTCGCGGGGGGCGTGATGATCTCGTCGCGCACGCTGCTGCGCAAGTTCAAGCAGCACCTGGGCCGCGCCCCCAGCGAGCAGGTGCGGCGGATGCGGCTGGAGCGGGCCAAGCGGTTGCTGATGAACTCGTCGATGTCGCTGGCACAGGTCGCGGTGGAATCGGGTTATGGGTTGCAATCGGCGCTGGGCCGGGCGATCAAGCAGGACACGGGCCTGACCCCCGCGGCGTTCCGGCGGCAGTATGGGCGGGGGTAAAAAGAGATTTTCTAGTATTTTTCTGGGGAGGGTGGGGGGTACCCCGCCGAAACTCCGCTGCGCTGCGCATCAGCGGGCTTGGAGCGAGGGCAGGATGAGAAAAGAAAGTGTGGTTCAGTGGTGCTTCTTCGTGTCGCGCGGGGGTGGGGCGGTGCGGGTGGCGATGACCTGGTCGGTGGCGGTGCGGGCGAGGCGGGTGACTTGGACGGCGTCTTCGGCGGAGCAGAGCAGGTCGCCGAGGTCGTTGTCGCGCAGCGCCTGCGCGAAGGCGTGATACATGCCGTGGAAGTTTTTCTCTTCGTGGTAGGGCAGTCGGCGGGTGTACTGGTCGGTGCGGATTTCGAAGTGGGCGACGTTGCGGTCGTAGCGGATCATGCCGTCGGTGCCGATGATTTCGTAGAGGAACTTGGAGATTTTGTCGCGGGTGGTGTGGCCGTAGGAGTAGGAGATTTCGACCATGGTGTGGGTGCCGCGTTGGTGGTCGAGGTGCAGCCACATGTGGTCGGGCGCGTCGTAGTCGTCGGCCCACGAGCCGTGGCCGGTCGCGCGGGTGACGGGGCTGGCGGTCCACCACGTCGCCAGATCGATCTGGTGCGTGCCGCAATCGACCATCGGCCCGCCCTCATGCATGCGGCCCTCGCGGCGGGGATCGACGACCCAGTGATCCGGTCGGCTTTGCGGGTCGGGGCGGTACCACTTGCCGTGGCAGTCCCAGTTGTAGATCAGGCGCAGCGTCCGCACGTCGCCGATCTCCCCGGCATCCACCATCCGCTTGATCTCCAACGCGCAGGGGCTGAAGCGGTAGCAGAAGCCCACGGCCAGGAACGCGCCGGCCTCACGCATCGCGTCGATCATCTCGCGGCCTTCGTCGTGGTTCATCGCCAACGGCTTCTCGCAGAGCACGGGCAGCTTGCGTGCGGCGCAGTCGAGGACGTTGCGGAGGTGGGCGGGCGCGGGCGAGGTGATGACCACCGCGTCGAGGCCGCTGTCGAAGAAGGGTTCGGACTCGGCGAAGCGATGGGGCACGCCGAAGCGGTCGGCTGCGCGATTGAGGTTGGCGGGGTTGGGGTCGTAGAGGGCGTGGAGCGTGAGGCCGGGCGTGTCGTTGATCGCGGGCAGGTGGCCGTAAGACGCCACCACACCGCAGCCCATCAGTCCGATACGAAAGCTCATGAGGGATTCTCCGCGGTCAGGCGGGGGCATGTTAGCGGGAGAAGGGGCAGGGGGGGGTGAGGGGGGGTGATCCCGCCCAAGTTCCGCAGCGCTGCGCATGGGCGGGCTTGGATTGTTTAGCGGGTGGCACGCAGTGCCCCGGCTTCAAACCTGGCCGAGCGCGTCAGCCGGCGAGCAACTCGGTGTCGGGGGTGGCGCGCGAATCGGTCTGGGCGGTGAGCTTGCGGTACCAGCGGCGCATCGACCAGGCCCGCAGCGGGGGCACGGCGTTGAGCAGCGCCATCGCCCAGCGCACGCTCGTGGAACCCCAAACCTCCGGTCGCCGGTAACGCAGCGCCCAGACCACGCCCCGGCCGATCTTCATCGGGTCCTGCAACCGGTGCTCGGGCATGTGGACCTCCGGCTGATCGCGGCCCGAGCGCTGGGCGCTGGTCTCGAAGAACTCGGTCCGCGTGCCGATCGGATGAACGCTGGTGACATACAACCCGCGCGACGCGACCTCCGCGCGCAGGCCGTCGGCCAGCGATTTTTGCGCCGCCTTGGTCGCGGCGTACGCCGCGTTGTTGGGCAGGCCGAACTCGCTGAGGCAGGACGAGCAGATCAACAGGTGCCCCAGGCCCGAGGGCGTGCGTTTGAGGTACTCATTGGCGACCAGCAGGGTGCGGACGGTGCTTAGGTAATTGGAATCGAAGATCGCCCGGTGCTCGGCCAGCGAGGTGGCCAGCACGGGCTTGTTGAGCCCGACGCCGGCGTTGGCGAACACCGCATCGAGCCGGCCGAAGTACGTCCAGCTCTCAGCAAACGCCCGGCGGACGGACTTGTCGTCGGTCACGTCGCAGACCACCCACTGGGCCTTGATCCCCGGCGGCCCGGCCTCGACACACCGCTGGGCGATCTCTTTGAGCTTGTTTTCCCGCCGCGCCGCGAGGGTGACGTGCATCCCCGCCTCGGCACACGCGATCGCCGTGGCCGCGCCGATGCCCGAGCTGGCCCCGGTGATGAGGATGACTTTGTCGGACAGTTCCGCGGGCATCAGTCCATTGTAGGGCGTTTGCCGTAAGGTGAGAAACCCGAATCGGTGTCCGCAGAAGCAAAACGCCGCTTTCTTGCCGTCTGTAGCGTCTGCTACATTGACGCCCATGACCGACGCCCAACTCATCGCGCTGATCAAGGAAGCCGCACTCTTGCGTGGCGAGTTCACCCTCCGCTCCGGCCGCAAGAGCCGGTATTACCTCGACAAATACCTCTTCGAGACACGCCCGGACATCCTCGCGGCTCTCGCGGCGAAGTTCGCCGCGCACGTCGAGACGGATGACCCAGGCATCGACCGCCTCGCCGGCCCCGAGCTGGGCGGCGTACCGCTGGCCACCGCCACCGCCCTGCACACCGGCAAGCCGATGGTCCTGATCCGCAACGCGAAGAAGGGCTACGGCACGGCCAAAAAGTTCGAAGGCGTGCTCAACCGCGGCGACCGCGTGCTGATCACCGAAGACATCGCCACCTCCGGCGGTCAATCGATCGAGGCGGCGAAGATGCTCCGCGATGAGATGGGCTGCGATGTCGCGAAGATCGTCGTCGTGATCGACCGCCAGGAAGGGGCGCGCGAAAACATCGAGAAGGAAGGCTTCGCCTTCGCGTCGCTGTTTACGAAGAGCGACTTGGGGATCGACGAGTAAGTCAAGGCATTTTGCCGCATCTAAGCAGCATGTTTTGAAAGGGTTGCGCGGTTTTTCGGGGTGGGTGATCGGAGGTCATGTTTAGGCTTGGTTTTCGTCTAGTCAAGACTATAATGCATGAGATCCTGATGCCGGGATTAAGTTCGGATGTCGTGATTCTTCTCGCTTGGTTAGCGAGCACGATGTGAATCTTTGACTACGGGAAACAGCGGATGATCGACCGTCAATCGCTTCGTGTTGGATTTACGCTGATCGAACTTTTGGTAGTGATCTCGATCATCGCCCTCTTGATCGCCTTGCTGCTGCCCGCTCTTTCCGGGGCTCGTGCGGTTGCCCGTGATGTGCAATGCAAGAGCAATCTGCGGCAAAACGCGATCGCTATGCGGATCTACTTTGAAGATAATGGGCAGAATCTGCCTCGCGCTTATGGCAGCGATATCAGGCAGGGAGAAGCCACCGCCAGCCACTCACAGCGTTACGCGTGGTTTTCGCGGCTCGTGGCCAATGACCTGATCACTGCCCCGCAACAAGACGCTTATGTAGCGGGAAGTTCTGCGTTCGAGAACGTTAATGCGATAACCCGCGGAAGCAGCAGCCTCATCTGTCCGAACACTCCCACCGGGGTACGCATTCTTGAGCCGGATGATTTCCCAGCCTTCACATATTTTACCACCTCGCTGAGTCTCGCGAATCGTCAGACCGACACGACAGTGTCCAACGGGCCGTTGATCGTGGATTGTTCGTATACCATCAATTCATCACAAGGTGATTGGACCGGGATGAATAAGACCAATGGCAACCCGTTCTTGGCGCAATATCGCGATACGCACCGCTTGCAGATCGAGCGAACGGCAGAGCAAGTGCTTGTGCCCTCCAGCATGATGATGCTCGGGGACGGCAACGATTTCCGGCTCGGGATCAGCCTGTCTTACATGGCCCCGCGCCACGGCGGGCAGGATGCTGGCGATGAAGGGTTCAGCAGCGCGAACCTGGTCTTTTTTGATGGCCATGTTCAGAGTGTTAATCCTCGCGACATCTTCCTCGCCAGTGAGATCTGGGCCCCAAGCCGATCCGCTCGAAATGAAGCTCCCTTTTTTCGCCTTCAGGATCAGTGAGTGTGGCTGCCTGACTATTCTGCAACCCCGGGTGTCTAAAGGGTTAGTCGTCACCCGATCAGCCCCGCCGCGGGGCTGGTGGGTTTGGGTTGGTCGGGGCTGTGGATGATGATCGGGTCGGTCTCGCCCTCGATGGTGACTTTGCCGTGGAGGTCCACGACGCAGACCGGGACGCGGCCGGCGTGCCAGTTGGCCAGGGCGAGCAGGGGCCAGCGCTGCGGGGCGCTGGTGTTGGGTTCGATGGTGATGTAGCTGCCGCCGGGCGCGAGGCGGTCGATGATGAGGCGGGGCGAGGCGATGAAGTAGCCGAAGCTCACCACGCCGCGGGGATAAAAAGCCAGCGCATTCTGGATATAGGTATCGACGTAGCCCAGCGACTGCTCGCCGGTGTTGGACATCACCTGCATGTCCCAGTATTGCCCGGCGGAGGACGGGCCTTGCAGGCCGAGGTACCGCGCGGTCATGTCGCGCCAGAGGTTCTGGGAGATGCGGCAGTTGTCGATGTCGTCGGAGGTGTGGCCGTCGGCGTAGCGGCCCTGGTTCTCGCGGTCGCCGGCGAGCAGGTCGCGGCGGAGGCGGTCTTCGTCGAGCAGCGGCGGCTGGCCCACGATGGTCGGCAGCAGCAGGCCGTTGGTCGTGTAGATGCAGTACGCGTCCCACCCGGCGATCTCGAACTGCCGCGCCGGCTTGCCGGTGGCGGGGTCGATGAGCCCGGCCGCGGAGCGATCGACACACGTCGCGTAGTGATCGCCCAGCCAGGCCTCGGCCTCGATGAGCGCGGCATCGTGCTCCACCAGCGCCTCGCAACGCTTGGCCAACTCCGGCCGATTCGTCACCGGGCCCAGGTCGGCCACCGCGCGCAACGCGCACAGCCGCTTGATCGCCAGGTACGTCTGCTTCCGCGCCAGGCGCAGCGCCGGGGCCGCGTCGTCGATGGTGTTCGCCACGCCCTCGGAGGCGAACCCCGAGCCGTCGCGGTCGGTCCAGATCAGGTAGCGGCCGAGGGCTTCGATCAGATCGGCGTGCTGTTTCGCGGCCGACTGATCGCCGGTCCACCGCGTGTAAGCCTGCAGGATCAGCAGGAAGTTCGCGCTTTCCTCCAGCTCCATCGCGTGGTGGTAACGCTGCCCGGTCGCCCGCGTGCCGAAGCCCAGGTCGTGGTCGAGGTACGCGCCCTCGGAGGGCTTGTGCTCGTTGACGCGCCGGGCCCAGTTGTCGATCTGCATGCGCAGCAGGCTCGGCCAAAGGTTTAAGTACCACAGCGTGTGGTTGTATTCGACATCCAGGCTCGAGAGGAAGCCCGAGGCGCCTTCGGTGACCGTGTAGAACTCTTCGGCGGGGGTGTCGCCGTCTTTCGGGCTCCGGCACCACCACGTGTTGGCCAAAAAGTTCTGGAAGCTCTGGTGCAGCAAGTGGGCCTGCGCCCGATCCAGCGGCGCCTGCTCGAGCACCTTCTCGAACTGCCGCGAGTGCGCCAGGCGATCGTCGCGCGTGGTCAAGGCCTCGGCGACGACCGCCTCGACGCTGTCCCAGAACGCCGTGTACCGAAAGGGAAGAACGCGCGGCTTGTCCTGCTTGCGGTCCTGCACCGTCATGACCGGCTCGGCGACGTGTGTCGCCCAGATCAGCCGCCACTTCATGCCCGACCCCGCTTCGGTCACCGGCAGCTCGTGGATCAGGCCCCGGCCGTCGGGCGTCAATTCACAAGAGCTGTTGAGGCTGACGATGCGCTCGTGCGCGATGACCGTGGGCGCATCGGCCGGGGGCGGTGTTTCGTCCTGCAGCTCCGAGCGATCGAACGACAGCGGGCACGGATAGGAAAACGCCAACTGCGGCAGCGGCTCGGAGGCGGACGCGTCCGCATCGAAGTCTGGCTCGGCATCAGGGTCGCCGCGGTAGCCGTCGAGTGAGGCGTCGATCACCGCGTCGCGTCGGCCCAGCCGAAGCTGCAGCTTCACCCGCTTGGGCCGCGGGGCGTCCGAACGGATCCACCGCACGCCCGAGACCGGGCTGACGCGCATCTCCAGATAAAACGCCGGCATCAGGCACAGCCGATCGTTCTGGGGCCAGAACACGCTGTGAACGTTGAACTCGAAACGCAGCCGCGTCTTCTCGCAATAGCCGCGGTAGGTGATCGAGTTGACCCGGTCGAACTGCTCGAGATTGTAGAGGTCACGGATCGGCTTGCCGTCGGACGTGACCGTCTCCCGAGTGAACGGCAGCACCCGCAGCGTGCCGTCCGGCTCGTACAGCCCCACCTGCAGGTCCAGCGGCGCATCGAGAAACCGCCCCAGCGCCGAGTGCATGACCCGCCGGCGGTAGGGCTCAAACAGCAGACCGAATCGTCCGCCGAGTCGTGCGATGGTCCAGCTCATTAATTGCAAGCCGCAAATCTCCCAGCACCCCCGCCCCATTCTAATCTACGCCGAGCCTGCCCATGCGCAGGCCGGCTCGGGCGGGATTTCCCCACACTGCCTCACACCGGCAGCGTCCGCGCCAAACGCTGTATCACCATCGGCAGAATCTCCAACGCCCGTTCGATCTCCGCCTCGGTGGTGTCGCGGCTGAGGGAAAACCGCACGCTGCCGTGTGCGATCGGCTCGGCGATGCCCATCGCCCGCAGCACCGGCGAAGGCTCCAGGCTCCCGCTGCTGCACGCCGCGCCCGCCGAGGCACACACCCCTCGCTCGCTGAGGCCCACCAGCACCGCCTCCGCCTCCAGCCCCGGAAACCCCAGGTTGCTCGTGTTCCACAGCCGCGGAGCGCCGGCGCTGTTCACCACCGTCGGCGGGTACGCCGCCTTCACATCCCGCTCGAAGCGATCGCGCAGCGAGGCCAACGCGCCGATCCGCGCGGTGTCCTGCGTGAACGCCTGCGCCAACTCGGCCGCGACGCCCAGGCCGATGATCCCCGCGGTGTTCTCCGTCCCGCCGCGCTGCTCGCGCTCCTGCGGCCCGCCGCGCTGCAACGGGGTCAACCGCACGCCACGACGACGCCACAACCCGCCGATCCCCTTCGGGCCGTGGAACTTATGCCCGGCGAACGTGAGCAGATCAACGCCTGCGGCCGTGACGTCCACCGGCAGCTTGCCCACCGCCTGCGTCGCGTCGGTGTGCAGGTACACCTTCACGCGGCGGGCGGTGTCGAGCGCGCTTGCCGTGTCCCGGATCGCCTGCGCAATCGCCGCGATCGGCTGGATCACGCCCGTCTCGTTGTTCGCCCACTGAACCGACACGAGCACCACATCCGCTTGCGGAGCGTGTTGCGTTACCGCATCGGCGACCGCGCGGGGCGCGATCAGACCATCGCCATCGGTCGGGACATACATCACGCGCTGCCCGCGCTGCGTCAGCGCCTCGGCCGGCTCACGGATGGCGCTGTGCTCGATCCGCGTGGTGATCAGCAAGGGTTCTTGCGCCCGATCAAACAGCCCGCGTACCGCGAGGTTGTCCGACTCGGTGCCCCCGGAAGTAAAGATCAGTTCGTTGGGTTTGGCCCCGATGAGCTGCGCGACGGCTTGCCGCGCGAGCTCGACTTTCTGCCGGGCCAGTTGCCCGAGCCGATGCACACTCGACGGGTTGGCCCACTGCTCGCGCATCGCCGCCGCGACCGCCTCGACCACTTCCTGTGCCGGCCGCGTCGTCGCGTTGTTGTCCAGATAAACCGGTTCCATACGAGGATTCTAGGGATTCGGTCGATATAATGACCGGATGAGCACGATGCCGTCACAGAAGCTGATGACCGCGGAAGAGCTTTTCGCCCGCTCGTCCGAGCTGGGGCGCTGTGAATTGATTGAAGGGGAACTGATCAAGATGAGCCCAGCCGGTTACGACCACGGCAGATTGGCGATCCGCTTCCTGCGGTATCTCATCCCCCATGTGATTGAGCACGACCTTGGGGACCTTACCCAAGGCGAAACCGGCTATCTCATCCAACGTGATCCCGATATCGTGCGCGCCCCAGACATCGGATTCGTTGCCAAGCAGCGTACGGCCGAGGCATCTGGCCCGGGATACGCACCGGTCCCACCAGACTTGGCGATCGAGATTACAAGCGCCAATGACGCGATGGGTGAGGTGATCGCCAAGGTCCAGCAGTGGCTCGAACACGGCACGCGGGCCGTCTGGGTCGTGGACCCCAAATCCAGAACCGTCACCACCTACCACCCCGACGGCAGCGCCCGCGTCGTCCATCTCAACGAAACGCTCACCGGCGGCGACGTCCTGCCCGGCTTCGAGCTGCCGCTGGACAAGCTGTTCACCGACTGAGGGCCCGCGCACTGTCAGCGCCCTTGTGCCGACGCGCCCATCTCGATCAGCCGCTGCGCGATCGCGTGATGCCCCATCTTCCGTGCCCACGCCAGGGGCTGCGCCCAATCGGGTGTGTCGGGTTCCACCGCTGCCGCCCCGCGCGACAGCAGCAGGTCCACCAGCTCGGCGCGGCCGTAGCGGCACGCCCAACCCAGCGCGCTGCTGCACAGCAACGCATCACGCAACGAAGGGTCGGCCCCGGCATCCAGCAGCAGCGTGGCGAAGCGGTTGCGTGCGTCCGCGGTCATCTGCGGCCCGCCCCAGTTGCCCTCGCGTGCGGCGACCCAGTGCAGCACCGTCAGGCCAAACCGTCCGCGGGCGTTGGGGTCGATGCCGGCGTCGAGCATCATCCGCAGGATGGTGAAGCGGTCGTCGGGGTCGTAGCCCTCGGGCCGCACCGCGTCGTTGGGGTCGCACATCCGCATCGGCTGGCAGAGCAGGTCGTGCCACGAGCCGAGCCCGCCGTCGTTGGCCGGCAGCCGATCGCGCACCGCCATCAGCCGCGGCAGCGCGAGCGCCATGATCGGCTTGCTCAGGGAGCAGCCCGCCGCCCAGACCATCTCGCGAAAAAACACCGGGTCATCCGATGCATCGAGGAACTGCCGGGCCTTCTCCAGGTCATGCGCACCACACACCGTGTAGGGCGAAGGCTTGGCGCCGCGAGCGTAGAGCAGATCGATCATCGCCCGGTCGCCACGCTCATACGCCCGGTCCAGCGGCCAACCCGAGGCGTACACGTTCGCGTTGGGGTCGGCGCCGCGGTCCAGCAGCAGCTCGGCGATGGCGT
>CAZTLX010000102.1:0-14143 GCA_964614575.1 uncultured Phycisphaeraceae bacterium
ACCCTGCCGCTTCGCGAACGCGCCGACGCGGAAGGTCAGGTCCACGCGGCCGGGGTCGCGGTCCAGCGCGTACGCCGCGAACTTGCGCGCAAAGCCACGCGCGGCGCCGGCGCTCAGGTCGCCCTCCAGCCGCACCCGCAGCGCGTCGAAGAAGCGGAAAAAACGGGCGAAAGGCTCAGCCACGGCTTCCGCCTTCCGGCCGCGGGCCTTGCCCCAGCAACGCAAACAGCGACCGGTACGCCGCCTCATCCACCGGCTGGGTGAGCGTGGCCCGGAACGTGGCGGCGCGCCCGAGCCACGACGCCAGCACGAGCGATTGCCCCCGCCAAAAAGCGGCCAGGCCCAGCGCGGCGGCGGTTGGCGTCGAGGCGCCGGCGGCGAGCAGGTCGAGGTAGCGCCCGGCATGGCGCATCTGCTGGATCATCGTCTGCTCCACCAGCGACGGGTCCACCCCGCGCGCCGCGGTGACCTCGCCCGGCTCCAGCAGGCAGACCGTGGTCTTGCCGAGGATCGGCGCGGGCGAGACGCAAGCCGCGTCATCGGCGGGCACATAGCCGAACATGGGGTTGATCCGCCCGCGGGTCAGGCACCGGCCGGCCCGCGCCGCCGCGCGTTGGGCACGCAATTTCATCGGACACTTTAACCCGCTGGGCCACCCGCCGTAGCCCCGCAGCAGGATCGGCGTCGTGAGGCCCGAGGTGCCGCAGTCATGCACCAGCGTGTGGTCATCGGTGAGGTACCGCCAGCCGTCACGCACCGCGCGCAGCACCAACTGCGACTTGCCCACGCCGCTGGGCCCGGCCAGGACCAGCAACTCGTCGCCGCGGATCAGCGCCGCGGCATGAATCCACGCGAACCCCGCACCCCCCAGCATCCACCGCACCAGTGAGCCGACCCCCGCTTGCGCGATCATGACCCGGCCAATGACCCCGGCCGCGACCCCGACCTCCATCTCACGCGGGTCCAGCGCTTCGGCCCCCATCTGCCAGTCCGCGCCCGGATAGACCCGGCTGAAGCGATGAGCGGTCGGCAACGCCTGCGGCGTGCATTCACGCACCGTCAGCGATAAGCCCAGCTCGCCCGGCGGGTCCGCGTCACGCATCGGGCCAAAGAACGCATTGAACGGCATCAGGAAGATCGCGGAGCCCGTCACACGAAGGCGCAAGGCCCCCGCGATGCAATACGATTCGGTGACACGCCGGCCGGGCTCGGGCATCGCGGCAGTATAAGGCGGACGACCACGTTTAGCGGGTGGCACGCAGTGCCCCGGTTTCCAAGGAAGGGGCACTTCGCGCCGCCCGCTAAACATTGCGAAGCGCGCTGGCGGGTTTGACGTCGCCGGGCTATCCTCGCGCGGTGAGCGGATCGCCCCCCGCACAACTCGACGACCTCAAGCAACAGCAGATCGCGTCGTACAAGGAGCTGTATGCCGACGACGCGGCCCGGGCCCATGTGCCCTGGTCACGCCTGCGCACGCGCCTGGAGCTGCGGCAGATCGACGACGCGATCGCGATGGTCGGCGGCGTGCGGGCCAAGCGCGTCCTCACCGTCTGCGCGGGCAAGGGGGTGGAGTGTCAACGCCTGATCGACGCGGGCGCGGAACTGACCGCGACCGACCTGTCGCCCGACGCGGTCGCTCGCCTGCGCGAGATGTTTCCGCAGGCCGCCGCGCAGGTCGCCGATGCCGAGGCGCTACCCTTTGAAGACGCGAGCTTCGATGTGGTGCTGGTGCGGCGCGGGCTGCACCACCTGCCCCGGCCGACGTTGGGGATCTACGAGATGCTGCGCGTTGCACGAAAACATGTGGTGATGCTCGAAGCGCAGGACAACTGGCTCACGCGCCGGCTCACCGCGGGCAAGCTGTTCGGCCTGATCCCGCACGGCGGGCGGGTCGAGTGCCACGGCAACTACATCTACCGATTCAGCCGCCGGGAATTACAGAAGCTGGCCGCGGCGATGTTCCTGCCCCCGCCGCGCTTCGAGGCCGAGTGGCACCACAACAACTACGTCGTCGAGGGCCTGCACCACCGCTTCTGCCAAGGCAACCTCGGCTTCACGCTGGGCAAGGCGTTCTACGGCGGCGTCAACACGCTGATCGGCCGCTGGGGGAACAACCTGCTGGTGGTGCTGGATAAACCAAAACCATAACGCCGCTTGTGTCGCATCAGCGGTCGCGCGAAGCCGCGAGCGGCGGTCCGCTTGCTGACCATCGATCAAGCTGACGGCGAACAAACCCCGCGAGCTGTCGGCGTTCGGTGTCATCGAACGCGACCGTGGCCGGCGTGTCGGCCAGCAGCGTGTCCAATTCATCCACCTCCTCCACGAGCGGGAAGTCGTATTTCTCCTGCAAACGCTTCGCGAAACTGAATTGGTGGTCGTTGATGTGTTCCTTGAGGTGGCCGCGGCGGGGGACGCAGATCACCGGCACTTTGGCTTCGAGCATCTCCACCAGCGTCATCGCGCCGTGCGTGATGACCACGCGGGCGTTGGCTTTCGCCCAGTTGGGCAGGTCGTCGATATGCGCGATCGTCTCGGCGTGCCGGGGCTGCCAATCGACCAGCGGCGGCACCTGGATCAGCACGCGTTCGGCGTGCGTTGCCGCGTACGCGTCCATCTTCTCAAGCAGACGCCTGAACAAGACGAAATGGCCGACGCTGATGAGGATCATCTCAACACACCCGCCCCTCATAACGCGCCCGCTTCCCGAACCGACCCAACAGCTCCGGCTGCTGCACGAGGAACACATCGCTGACCGGGTACGCCAGCCTCGCGGTCATCGTCGGTTCTTCCAGGCGCGTCACCGTCTCGATGAAGATCGTCTTGATCCGCAGCAGCCGGGAAAAATAAAACGCGGGCAGGCAAATCTCCGCGCCGGTGCTGATCAGCACATCCGGCTTCTCCTTACGCAGGATCCGCCAGCTCCGCCAGAACAAACCCAGCACTTTGCCTGGCGTTAATGGGATCAGGCCGAACTTCTCGGGGTGCAGGTCGATCTGGTAGTGCGTGTGGCCGGGGAACGTGCGGCCGGTCTTCGAGGTCACATAAAACACCTCATGGTCTGCGAACGCGTCGCGCAGCATCATCAGCTCCGTGAGGTGGCCGCCCAGCTCGTTGATGATGCAGACCTTCACGGGTGCCTCTCCCCCTCGACGACGCAGAACCCCAGCCGCTGCCAGCTCGCCGCCTCAAGCGTCGCGGGGTGCTTGACGATGCGCCGCCACACCCGCGCCATCGCCCACGAGCTGTTCACATCGTGGAAGATGCAGAACGTGCGGCCGCGGCTATACCGCCGGATCAGTTCGTAGTAGCCCCACGTCGCCTCGAAGGTGTGCAGCGCATCGATGAACACCAGGTCGAACGCCTCGGCCTCCCGACCGATGCGGGGCATCTGGGCTTCCACGGTACCCGGCCGGGGCTTGACGATCGACGCCAATTCGCCGAGCCGCTCACACGCGATGCGTTGGCGCGGCTCATCGGCCTCGATGGTCCAGAGCGTCGCGCCTTCCCCCGACCCGCCGTCGGCCAGGCCCGCGGCGAGATAACGCGTGCCCACGCCGAAAGCGGTGCCCATCTCGATCACGCGCCTGGCCGCAAGCTCGCGCGCCAGCAGATACAACACGCGGCCGTCCTCCTCGGGCAGGCTCACCGCGACGCAGCGCTGAGCGACCGTCTGCTCCGCAGCGTGCCGGCGATCCGTCGCGTGCAGCACCTGCGCCCCGTGGGCCGCGGCAACCCAAAGGCGGTGCTCATCGATAAACCCGAAGCGCCCGCCGGGCACCGCCGCGGCCGCCGCCAGCCAGCCCTTCACCGCCCCCGCGTGGAGCGTCGGCCCCGGCTTCTCGATGCACACCGTCTGCCCCAGCGCCCGCCGCGCCACCCGCCGCCCCAGCACCCACGCGTTGCCCGGGTGCAGCAGAAAGCCCAGCGTGTGGGCAACCGCCAGACGCCGCCGGGTGGAACTCGCTGCGCCCGCCGCTTCATTCATCGATCGGTATCTCCCGAATGACTTTTACCGGATTGCCCGCGACCATCGTGCGGGCGGGGACATCGTGGCGGACGATCGACCCGGCCCCGACGACCGCGTGGTCGCCGATGGTGACGCCGTGCGCCACGACCACCATCGCCGCGAGGTACACGTGGTCGCCGATGGTGACGGGCGTGGTTTCGACCGGCGCATCTGTATCCAGGATGGGGCAGCCGTGGGTCGGGTGGTTCTGGTTGTCGGTGATGTAGTGGGCGGCGATCGCGCAGCCTTGGCCGACGGTGATGCGCCGGCGGGCGCTGAAAGTCGTGCCGTTGACGCCGGTGTGGTCGCCGACGGTGATGACGGCCTGCGGGTCTGTGGTGAGGAAGCAGGCGGGCTTGAGGACATCGCCGAGCAGGTGGACATTGTCGCCGCAGACGATTTTGCCGGGGCCTTGGAACGAAACCTTGCCATAGACGCGGAACATGCGGCCGGCACGCAGGCGGCGGCGGATCAGGCCGTGCCAGAGCTTGGCGCGGTACCCGCGGATCAGCCCGCGCAGGCCGTAGGCGAGGAGCCAGGGCTGGCGTCGGAGTCGGGCGAGGTTGGTAGGGGTCGCGCTCACGAAGAAACGATAACGGGTTGCGAGGGCCGATGCTTCACAGCGCGCGGGTGGCGCGGGCCTCATCGACGGTGGCCTGCATGAACACGGGCAGCGTGTCGGGCGGGTGGTAGCCGAAGGTCTGCCGGGCGTGTTCGATCCGATACACATACGGCGTGGTCATGGTGCGGACGCGTGAAGGGAACAGCGGCATCGGCTTGCCGCTGAGCCTGCCGAGCCCGGCCAGCGGGTACGCCAGCGCCATCGCCGCCGGGCGCGGCAGGCGGGTGCGCGGCAGGCGCACGTGCAGCGCGTCGGCCGCGGCGTGGGCGAACTCGGCGAGGGTGTAAGGCCTTGCATCGGAGATCAAAAACGTCTGGTTGGCCGCGTCGGGGTGCAACGACGCATCGACCGTCGCTTGCACAAGGTTACCGACGTAGCAGTAGCTCTGCGGCACGTCGCGGCCGATGAGCACAAAGCGCTTCGCATTGATCGCGCGAAGCAGCGCGAAGGTCGTCGAGCGCTCGCGCGGTCCATAGACGAACGTCGGGCGGATGATGGTGTAGGGCAGCGGGCCGGCGGCGACGCGTTGCTCCGCGCCGCGCTTCGACTTGCCGTAAACCGTGGTCGGCTCCGCGTCATACGTCTCATCAACGGGCGTCGCGCTGGTCGGCAGGGCGGCGGCCAACATCGAGCTGTAAAGCACGAAGCGCGACGCCCCGGCTCGCTTTGCCGCGGCCAGGGCGTAGGAGGTACCCACGGTGTTTACCGCGTAGTCGTCGAGCGTGGTGCCGCTTAGGTCGGTCCGGGCCGCGAGGTGATAGAACACGTCGCACCGCGGGACGACGCGCGAGAGGGCCGCCTCGTCGAGCAGGTCGGCGGTGACGGTCGGCACGTCGCCGGGCAGGTTCGACGCCGTCTCGCCGGGCGCGAGCAACACGGTGACGCGGTGCCCCCGGGCACGCAGCAGCGCGACCAGGTGGCTGCCGATGAACCCCCCGCCGCCGGTGACAAACGCGTGCATCATGGCCCCTCCTGCGGGGGGGGCTTGCGCAGGCAGCCGAACAACGCCATGCGCACCGGGGCAAACCACGGCAGCCGATTCATCACACGCTCGACACCGACCATCACGTGCCACAGCGGCGGGAGCAGTTGAAAATACACCGGGTGCGTTTCGAGCGCGATCAGTTGCTCGACCTCGAAGCCCGCGGCACGGGCGACGCGGCGGACCTGCCCGCGCGAGTTGAGCCGAAAATACGTGTCGTGCGTCTTCGCCGCGTCCTGCGGCTGGTGGCCCAGCACATCGGCGAGCTTCGTCGCGAGGCGGCGCGGCATCAGCCGGCTGACCACCGACAGGTAGTGCCAGCGGTTGATCGTGCGGAAGTAAAACCGCCCCCCCGGACGCAAGACCCGATGCACTTCCCGCAGCGTGAGCGCGGGATCGGCCAGGTGCTCAAAGACGTAGTCGGAGAGCGCGGCGTGGAACATCGCGTCGGGGTAGGGGATCGTGCCGTCGGCGTGGAGCAGCCTGCCCTCATGGACATCGGGATTCTGCAGGACGATCGGATCGACATCGACGCCGCAGACGCGTGCGGCGTACGGCTTCAATCTGCGGTCGGGCGCGACGCGGCCGCCGGCACCCAAATCGAGGACCACCGCGTCGGGCGGCAACTGCTCGCGGATCATCCCGTAGAGCCGCGCCGCGACGCGTTGCTCGGGCGGGTAGTAGCGGTCGAGGGTGGCTTGGGTGATGGGCACGGGGTTTGCGGGGGCTGATTTGCGTGACCATGTTAGACTACCGTGAGTCGCGCAGCTCTGCCTTGTTGGGCGGTGGCGGTGTGTGATGTTTCTGCGAAGCCGACCGCGGCACCGCTTCGATTCCCCGTGATCTCCGCTGATGACCGATGCCGCCGATCCCTTGATGATGCACCGGTTCCTGCGCCAGGTGGACCGAGTGCGCGGCGGGTTGTTCGCGGGGGTGGTGGTGCTTTATCTCGTCGCGTTCAACGGGCAACTGCGCGTGACCGACGACAGCGCGTGGTACGTCACCGTCGGCACCAACCTGGCCGAGGGCCGGGGCTACACGTACCACGGCGAGGGCGACACGGTTTCGTTCCCGACGGTGCCGCTGATGGTCGCCGCGGGCCGGGCGGTCTCGGCCGAACACGGCATGCTGGTCACGCACGCGCTGCTGATGGCGATGGGGCTGCTCACGATCGCCGCGGCATACCGGCTGTTTCTGCTGCACGCGGAGCGCGGGGTGGCGGTGTTCGCGGCGGTGGTGTTCGCGTGCCTGCACACGATGCACGAGCACGCGGTGCGGTTGCTGACCGATGGGCCTTTCGTGCTGGGCGTGGTGGTGACGCTGTGGGGGTATGGGCTGGTGATGCGCGGGCGCGACACGAAAGATGCAGACCATCCGACGCTTGGCCCGCCGAGCCCGGCTCAGCGTTCGGCAAATTCCCGGGGTCATGGTTGGGGGTGGGCTTTGCTGGCCGTGGGGTTAAGCCTCGCGGTGGTCAGCCGGGTGATGATGATGGCGCTGGTGCTGGCGCTGGTGATCGTGTGCGGGTGGCGGGTGCTGCGGGGTCCGGGCCGGGCCCGGCACCTCGGTATCGCGCTGCTGACGGTGGCGGTGGTGGGCGCGTTTTACCTGCTCGACCCGCGGAAAACAGAGGTCGGCTACACCCAGACGCGCACCTACGAGGCGGGCCTGGTGCGCTACGCGACGGACCTGGGCCCCGTGCTGCACCAGAGCCTGACGCGCTTCGTGCCGATGCTCTTCACCGAGGCGGGGGTCAACGGCGTGTTCGCGGTCGAGTTCGACCCGTTCACGAGCACGGCCCTGAGCCTCGCGGCGCTGGGTCTGGGCGTCATCGGCGTGTGGGGCCGGCCCCTGTGGGCGTGGTTCTTCGTGATCAACCTCGCGGTGATGCTGGTGTTCACGCCCAACGGCCGATACTTCCTGCCGCTGTTGCCCTTGATCGCGTTCGGGGCCGTGCGCCTGGTCGTCTGGCTGGGCACCCGGCGTCACCCCGTCCCGCGTCACGCGCTGCCCGGCCTGTGCATGGTGCTGTTGCTCCTGCCCAATATGATCAAGAACATCGACCTGATCATCGAGCAGCGCCGCTCGCCGACCCTCGAGCATTACAAAGACGGGCGGTACGTCGGCGTGCGGGCGCTGGGCCAAACGATCGCGGCCGAGTTGCCCGCGGATGTCCTGGTGCTCTCGGATCATGCCGCGCCTCTGACGATGTATTCGGGTGATCGACTCATCTTCGGCGGACTCGAGGTGCGCAAGCGGCGGACGCTGGAAGATGTGCGCGCCTATCTCGCGACCTACCCGTCGGTGTATGTCGTGCAGCCGATGACGGCCGACCTGGCGGAACTGGTCGATGAGCTGCAAATCACGCTGGTGGAGAGCGGCCTGAGCGTGCCGCGGCTTGATGCGGAGCAGCCTTGGACGGTGTGGCGGGTGGAGCGAGCCGGCGGATTGACATCCGCGGCTGCGGGAGCGGCTGGAGGCGATGCGCAATGAAGATCAGCATCGTCACGCCGTCGTGGAATCAGGTGGGGTTTTTGCCCGCGACGCTCGCTTCGGTGCTGGACCAGCGCGGCGGGTTCGAGTTGGAGCATCGCGTGATCGACGCCGGCTCGACGGACGGTTCGCTTGACGTGCTCCGTTCGATCGACGACCCGCGTTTTCGTTATATCAGCGAGGCGGACGACGGGCAGTCCGACGCGATCAACAAGGGCTTTGCCCAGACCCGTGGCGAGATCGTCGCGTGGCTCAACAGCGACGACCTTTATGAGCCGGGCACGCTCGCGGCGGTGGCGCAGGCCTTCGCCCGGCAGCCCGACAAGGCGTGGCTGACCGGCCCATGCGTCATCGTGGATGAGCACAACCAACCGATCCGCCCCGGCGTGCGGCGGTACAAGGACCGGCGGCTGCGGCGGTATTCATATCCGGCGCTGCTGCGCGAAAACTTCATCAGCCAGCCCGCCACGTTCTGGCGACGCGACGCGCTGCAACGCGTCGGCCTGCTCGACACCAGCCTCAACTGGGCGATGGACTACGACCTGTGGCTGCGACTCGGCCGGCTCGGCGACCCGATCATCCTCGACCGCCCGCTCGCCCGCTTCCGCCTGCACGCCTCGAGCAAGACTGGCGACTTTAGCCGCCAGCAGTACGATGAAGACCTGGCGGTGGCGAAGCGTTATCTGCCCGCCTCGCGCATCGCGCACGCGCGGCGGCGGCTGCACACCGAGAAGATCGTGCTGGCGTACCGGGTGATGCGTTGGCTTGGGAGATAGCCGAGCCGTGACGCGATTTGTCGGACCGGGATCGCGTAGCGATCCGGCTGATGCGTGATGCACATCGCTATCACGCGTCGGTCGCGTCATCCCCGCGCGGCACCAGCCCCTGCTTCTCGTTGAGGATGCTCACCATCTGCGCGAGCGTCGAGACCTTGCGCTCCAGCACGCTGACGATGCTCAGCAGTTCCAGGATGATCAGCAGGAAGAACAGGCTGACGGCACCCAGCAGCACCGTCGTGTAGTGGATGTTGAGCCAGAGCGAGGCGCGGCCGATCAGGTCGGGCCAGATCGCGAGCACGAGGAACGGCACCGCGGTGAGCATCAGCACAATCGCGTGGCGCTCCTTGAGTTGCAGGCGGCGCATGCGCCGCGCCGCGGAGACCAGCAGGTACAGCGCGATGACCAGCAGGATGACGGTGCGGGCGAGGTTCACGAGACGGCTCCGGCGATCGGGGTGGCGGTCGGCTCCTTCGTGGCGGCGGCACGGGCGGCTACGGGCGGCGCATCGCGGCGCGTCCGCCACGCCGGCCAGGGCTCACGCAGCGTGTCCAGCGCCAGGCAGAGGCTGACCTTCATCAGGTAGTACACGCCGCGCACGAACGGGATGCTCGTGCGGCCGGTGCGGCGCTGGCGCATCGTCACCGGCACCTGGGTGATCGTGAAGCCGGCACGCCGCAGCAGCAGCAGCACCTCCGGCTCGGGGTAGTCCTCGGGGTACCAGTGCGCGAAGGCCTGGATCACCGGCCGTGTCGCGGCGCGGAAGCCCGAGGTGCTGTCGGACACACGCAGGCCCGAGAGCAGGTAGATCACGGCGTTGAGCGTCTTGCCGCCGACGCGTCGGCCCAGCGTCTGGCGGTAACGGCCCTCGCCCATGAAGCGCGAGCCCACGGCCAGGTCGGCCTGCTGGACTTCGAGGGCCGCGACCAGCCGACGCACCTCGGTCGGCCGATGCTGCCCGTCGCCGTCGACCTGCACCGCCACGTCGTAGCCGTGCAGCGCCGCGAAGCGGTAGCCCGCCTGCATCGCCCCGCCGATGCCGAGGTTGAACGGCAGCGAGAGCACCTTCGCCTGCGGCGGGACACGCAGCAGCGTGTCATCGGTCGAGCCATCGTCGATCACCAGCACATCGCACTCGGGCAGCGCGCGCGTCAGCCGATGCACCAGCACGCCGACCGAATCACGCTCGTCTTTGCAGGGGACGAGGATCAGCGTGCGGAGCGGCGGCGGGGATGGGGTTAATCGGTATGTGTTCATCATCAAAACCCCTAGGCAATTATCCGGAACCATGATAACCGCTGCGTGGCCCGCGTTGGCCGGGTGGGGTTGGTTATAGTGGCCAACCCGCCATGCCCGCCTCTGCCCTGCATTTTTTCGCGCCCCGCCGGCAACCGCTGATGACCCGGCAGAGCTATGCGCACGAGCTGATCACCTCGTCCACGTTCCCGGTGGCGGTGGCGGCGATCGAGGGCGGCGTGGTGGCGGTGCTGGCGGAGAAGGCGTTCGGGGTCTCGGCGTTCTCGTTCGCGACGATCATGGCCTCGCCGATGTTCGCGAACATCACCAGCTTCCTGTGGTCGCGGCTGGCGCGGGGCCGGCGGAAGGTGCCGTTCGTCTCGGGGCTGATGTTCGGGCTGCTGTTGTGCGTGGCGGCGATCGCGCTGCTGCCCGCCGCGCCGCCGGGCGAGTCGGCCCCGCTGCCGATCGAGGCGGCGCTGGTCGGGCTGATCGTGCTCGGCCGGTGCCTGCTCGCGGGGATGACCACCCTGCGCTCGAGCATCTGGCGGCACAACTACAGCCGGGCCTACCGCGGGCGGGTCACCGGCAAGTTCATCCTCCTCGCCGCCCTGATCCTCGCGGCCAGCCCGCTGCTGGGCTACGGCCTGCTCAACCACTACCCCGGGCTCTACCGCGTCGTCTATCCCGCGGCCGCGCTGATCGGGCTCATCGGCGTGCTCAGCTTCCGACGCATCCGCATGCGACGCGAGGGCGAGCTGATGGCCCACGAAAGCAATCTGCGACCGTCACCCCCACACGCTGCGCCGCCAGCGTCCGCCGACGCGCCCAAGCCCCCGCCGGGCGAAAACTTCCTCACCGTGCTGGCACGCGACCACAACTTCCGCCAGTACATGCTCTACCAGTTCATCGCCGGGATGGCGAACATGACCTGCGAGGTGGCCTTCATCTCGTTCATCATCGCGCTCACGCCGCCGGACGATTATTTCACCGCGGTGCTGTTCAACGTGACGGTGCCGATGGCGCTGGCGACCGCGACGCTGCCGCTGTGGGGGCGCTACCTCGACCGCGTACACATCACCCACTACCGCACGCGGCACGGGCTGACGTGGGTCGTCGCGATGCTGGGGTACTTCGGCATCGGGCTGGCGATCGTCGGGCACGGCGCGTCGATCTGGTGGCTGATGCTGCCGCGGGTGGTCCACGGCATCGGTCGCGGCGGGGGCATCATCGCCTGGCAGCTCGGGCACAATGACTTTGCCGACCGGCGCCTGGTCGCGCTCTACATGGGCATCCACGTCACGCTCACCGGCGTCCGCGGCGCGGTCGGGCCTTACCTCGCGGTGCTCGCGTTCTGGGGCTGGGACGACGGGCCGCTGTTCGGGCGCTTCGGCGGGCCGAGCGTCACGGGGTTTGATGGCATCGGGGTATATCTGTTTCTGCTCACCGCGGTGATGTGCTGCGTCGCGCTGGCGGGGTACTACCACATGCACCGCCGCATCCGGAGGCAGACGGCGGCGATCGTGGAAGATTGAGGCTTGAAAAGGGTGGAATCAATTCCACCTGCCTTGTCGGCACGCCGGGGCGGTCAGTGTTCGAGTTCGCGGCCGGCGATGTGGATCGTGCCTTCCTCGATATCGAGTTCCGCCGCGGTCTTGACCTTGACGACCTTGCCATCGCGCATCCAGACGACACGGTCGGAGTTGGCCAGCATCTTGTGGTCGTGCGTGGTGGTGATGATGGTGACGCCTTCGTCGCGCGTCAGGCCCTTGAAGATCTCGATGATCTCGCCGCCGGTGATCAGGTCGAGGTTCGCGGTGGGTTCGTCGGCGAGGATGATGGTCGGGTCGTTGACCAGGGCGCGGGCGATGGCGACGCGTTGCTGCTGGCCGCCGGACAGTTCGTCGGGCCGGTGATCGAGCCGATGCCCGAGCCCGACCTGTTCGAGGCGTTTGATGGCGCGTTGGTCGGCTTCTTCGGGGGGCAGGCCTTGGAACACCGCGGGCAGCGAGACGTTCTTCACCGCGGTGAGCGAGGGGATGAGGTTGTAGGCCTGGAACACGTAGCCGAGGTAGTTGCAGCGGACGTACGCGAGCTGGCGGGAGTTGAGCTTGGGCAGGTTCAGCGGGCCGATGGCGACGTTGCCTTCCGAGGGCTTATCGAGCGCGCCGATGATGTTGAACAGCGTCGATTTACCCGAGCCGGAGGGCCCCATGATGGAGAGGTATTCGCTGCGGTAGATCTCCAGCGTGACCTTGTTGAGGGCGTACACCGTCTCGCGTTTGAGCGCGTAGATCTTGGAGACCTCCGTGACCTGGATGAGCTTCTGCCCGCGCTGGATGGAGCCGGCGTTGAGGTTGGGGGTGGTGTCTGTCATGCATGACTCCCGCGAGCCGGGGCGTGTCGCCGCGGTTCCGGCCCGACACGGGCCGGCTCGCGCCGGGTTAAAACGGCAGCTTGAACACGGCCTTGGCGAGGAAGGTGAAGCCGACGCCGAGCGTGCCGACCAGGCCCATGCCGCAGCTGAAGCCGGCGAAGAGCACGGGGATGTATTGCCGCCACTTGAGGCCGAGCTTTTTCTGGAAGTAGTAGCGGCCGATCAGCGCGCCGACCAGTTGGCCGAAGACGGTGAACGGCAGGGTCTGGTTGAGCCCCTTGACCACGCCGTACATCAGGAACGTGGGCGCGCCGATCCACGAGAAGCCGATGAAGCAGAACAGGCCGATCACCGCGCCGATGCCGATGTAATTGACGTTGATCGCCTTCTCGAATTCGGAGAACTGATCGCCGAGCGTGGAGGAGAAGACCAGCGACTGCTGCTCGGCGGTGACTTCCCACCACTCGGCGGCGAAGGGGTACTGCGGGCCGGGGATCTCGCCCAGGCCCCAGATAAAGTGGGCGAACGCCAGCGAGCCGAAGAGGATGATCGGCGTGAGCAACAGCTCGGACTTCCAGATCGACCAGAACTTGGTGCCGGTCAGCTCGCACTGCCGGTAGAACACCGTCATCGAGCCGTAGTTGTGCATCGGCACGGGGAGGAACCACACCGCGACGCCGTCGTATCCCGAGAGGATGAACGACGCTTCCTTGACGAAGGGGATGTTGAGCACCTCGCCGGCGATACCTTCAAGGCGGGCGGTGACGTAGCTGATGATCGGCGTGTAGAAGAAGGCGTAGAAGCACATCACGAACAGCAGCGGCATGAAGACGTAGCCGTCGGTGATAAACAGCAGCCAGCAGGAGACGCCGATGTAAAGCGCTGTCGAGATCAGGTACACCACCGCGATGAGCCAGGGGCGGATGTCGCCGCGGCCCTCGGGGATGTTGGGCGTCATGTCGATGCGCTTGACCTCGTCGAGGTCACGCTTGCGTCGGCGGGCGTTCATGTACGCCTTGCCCACCGACCAGAAGCCCATCAGCGCGATCGCGATCGCCACGCCGATCGAGAAGGAGAAGTAGAAATCGACCTGGTTCTTGTAGAAGGTCGATTGCATGTTGTCGCCGGGGTTCCACGAGACGAGCACCGGCTCCATCACCCCGCCCAGGCCGATGATCGCCGGCTCATACAAAACCGGGTTGATCACGGCGGTGACGACGAACCCGACGAACGTGCCGATCACCGCCCAGTACGGCAGGACCATGCCGAAGAACACCTGCCCGAGGTTCACCGAGATCGCCATCGCCACCGCGGGCAGGTACTCGCTGGTCTTCTGGGTGTAGTCGATGAAGGGGATGGGCAGGATCTTGATCGGCGCATCGAGCAGCGCGCCGGTGATCGTCGGGATGCCCAGGTACACCGCGCCGAAGACCAGCCCGATCACCGCGCCGATCGAGAACACCCGCCACCGCCACGACCCGGCCTTCTCCTCGTCGGTCAGCTCGGCGTCGGGGTCGTCGCTGGGTTTGCGTTTGCGCGACTCTTCTTCCTGCTCCTCGGACAGCGCGAGGATGCCCTGCGCGCCGACCGGGGCCATGGGGAACGGCAGCTTCTCGATGTCGCTGGTCAGCCGGAACAGCCCGTAGCCCAG
>CAZTLX010000103.1:0-14094 GCA_964614575.1 uncultured Phycisphaeraceae bacterium
TCGCTGGCGATGCTGTTCCTCACCGGCGTGTTCGACAACATCAGCGTCGTCGTGCGTCACACGCTGGTGCAACTGGTCACGCCCGACGCCAAGCGCGGCCGGGTCAGCGCGGTCAACAGCGTGTTCATCAGCAGCTCGAACGAGCTGGGCGGGTTCGAGTCGGGCGCGGTGGCGGCCATGTTCGGCCCGGTCGTGTCGGTGGTCAGCGGGGGGATCGACACGCTGCTGATCGTCGCGGCGTGGGCGGGGCTGTTCCCGGGGCTGCGGAAGATCGGCACGCTCAGCGACGCCCGGGCCGAGGACGAACCGGCCGCGGCAGGGCAGGCCAAGGAATCATCGGCGTGAACCGGCCGGCCGCTCGCCGATCTGGTTGAGCCCGAAGCGGTCCTCGCCGCTGAGCACGATGTTGTGGTGCCCCTTGAACAGCTTCTCGTGATCGACCATGACCATCGGCACGGTCATCCGCACGGCCAGGCCCAGCCGCCGCTGGTCCGAGGTGTTGGGGGCCGAGTGGTGCAGCAGGCGTTCGGTAAACAGGAAGAACTGCCCGGGCTCCAGCTCCATCTTGATCGCCTGCGAAGCATCGAAGTAATCCGGGTCGGCTTCCTCGCCGAACATCGTGCCCTCGCTCTTGAGGTGCGGCACGGTCTGCCGGTGCGAGCCGGGGATCAGTTGCACGCAGCTATTTTCCTCGGTGACCCGGTCGATCGCCAGCCAGGCGGAGACGTTGAGCGTCGGCTGGATCGGCCAGTAGTTGATGTCCTGGTGCCAGGGCACCGCCAGATCGCCCGGGCCCTTATTGAAGAAGTGCGACCGCCAGAGGATCACGTCCGGCCCGAAGATGCTGACGACCCGCTCGACGATCGCCGGGTGGCTGCACAGGTCCATCACCACGGGCACATCGAGGTGGCGCGACTGCACGCGGCTTTTGCTCAAGGGCGAATCGACCTCAAGCACCTGCTGCTCGATCTGCGCGCGGATCGGAGCCATCTCCTCGGGGCTCATCATCGTGATCGGGCCGAGGAACCCGTCGCGGTGGAAGCGGCGGACCTCCTCGAGGCTCAGGCGGTGCGATGTCGGGGCGGCGGGTGTTTGGAGGGGGGGCATGGGGGGCTCTTTCAATCGTGGGGTGGTGAATCGGCCCTGTCATTGTCCGTGATTCGGCCGCCGCAGGCCATGCCACGAGGCATCACCGTTTTGTCCTTTTACGGACTAATATATACCCCGTTATGAGCAAAAATTCAGCAATAAAGTGGTCGGAGTGTTGCCTCGATCCAGACACCGATCTGCGGGTGACGCTGTTTGGCCGGACGCGGGTGCAGGCGACGTGGACGATCGCCGAGCGGCGGCTCGAAGAGCACCTGATGTATTTCGTCATGTCCGGCGGGTATGTCGGCCGGGCCGGTCGGTCGCGGCTTCGTCAGGGCCCCGGCTCGCTGCTGTGGGTGCCGCCGGGCGTCGAGCACGCGTTTAGCCTCGCGCCGGGCCAGGCGCTGCCCACGCTCTACCACCTGCGTTTTCGCGTGATGGACGGCGGGGTAAGCACCACGCCCCACCGCTCCCCGCTGGTGCTCCGCAAGGCCGACGCCCTGGCCCGGCCGTTCACCGAGCTTTACGAGGAGCACGCCAGCGGCTGGCCCGACCGGGCGCTGCGGTTTCGCGCCCGGCTGGGCCTGCTGGTCAGCAGCATCGAGCACATCGGCCGATCCGCATCCACCCGCCCGACGCTCTCCACCGCGCAGCGGCGTCGGCTGTTCGCGTTCATCGATGAGCACTCCGACACGCGCCTCACCGCCGGGGAGCTGGCCGAGCACCTGGGGCTGTCGCTGGACTACTTCACCCGGCTGTTCCGCCGCAGCTTCGGCCGACCGCCGCGCGACTGGCTGCTGCGCCGACGCATCCACGAGGCCGGCCGTCGGCTCGAGCAGCCCGAGCTGAGCGTCACCGACGTGGCCCACAGCCTCGGCTACCCGGATGTCTATCTTTTTAGCCGGCAGTTCAAGGCGGTGACCGGCACGAGCCCCCGCCGGTACCGCGCGCTCTTTGCCGGCCGGGAGTCGTGACCGATCCGGCTGACGCCCGCCGTGTCACGCGTCGGGCGGCGGGGGCGGCTGGGGGTTGTGGGGCCGGGGCTGGGCTCGCTCGCGCCGCCGCGCCAGCAGTTGGCGCGCCGCGTCGCGCATGTCTTCGACCGAGTCGGTCTCGTCCACGATCTCCACACCCAGCAGCGTCTCGATGCAGTCTTCCTGCGTGACCAGCCCGGCCGTGCCGCCGAACTCATCGACCACGCGGAACACGTGCTGCTGCCGCTCGACCATGCGTTCGAGCGTGTCGGCCACGGAGGTCTGCTCGCCGACCTCCATCAGCGGGCTGGCCAGCTCCGCCAGCGTCGCGTCGCCCCGGCCCTCGTTGTTGGCCGCCATGATCTTGTGGCGGGTGACCTGACCGGTGATGTGGTCGGCGTCGCCGGAGTGGATCGGCATGCGCGAGAACCGCAGCCGCGGGTGCTCGGCCACGACCTCCGCCACCGTTGCCGTCTGCGGCAAGGTGAACATCACCGGCCGCGGGGTCATCACGTCCTCAACCGGCACGCGGTGCAGGCCCAGCAGGTTGCGGATGACGCGCGACTCCTCCGGCCGCAGCTCCCCCGCCATCCGGCCCAGCTCCGCGGTCATCGCCACCTCGTCGCGGGTGATCATCCCGTGCGCCGCGCCGCGGTTGAGCCACCGCGACACCCACTGCAGCGGGATGATCAGCGGCAAGGTCACCCAGATCAGCCCCTGGGTCGCCAGCGCGGTGAAGGGGGCCAGCCGTTTGGTATGCGCCGCCCCGAGCGACTTGGGGATGATTTCCGACAAGACCAGGATCAACAGCGTGACGATCGCGCTGGCCCACGCCACCGCCCAGCTGCCGAAGATCACCAGCGATTGGGCCCCGACGCCCGCGGCCCCGACGGTGTGCGCGATGGTGTTGAGCGTGAGGATCGCCGCGAGCGGGCGGTCGAGGTTCTGCTTCATCGCCCGCAACAGCCGGCCCGAACGCTTGCCTTGCTGCACCAGCAATTCGACATGCGACCGCGGCAGCGACAGCAGCCCCGCCTCCAACAGCGAGCAGAGAAACGACACCCCCAGCGCGAGCGCCAGGTACAACCCGAGCATCACCCAATCGAGCGTCGTCGCCGCGCGTGGCGCGGCGTCGGCGGTGGTCATGATGGCGGCAAGTAACCCCATCGGGCGACAAGTCTAGCCCGGATCGGCCGCGGGGGCCGGTGGGGTGATCTCGTTTCGCGGCTTGGGTTTTAGCAACGCGCGGCGTCTTAGGCCCGCTCGTGTTGCAGCGCTTGCCCCATCCGCAGAGCCACCGCCTCGGCGAACCCCATGATCTTTCTGACCCCCAGCCCCCGTCGCGGCTCTTCGGTGATTTCGCCTTCGACGAGGCGTGCCTTCGGGCCACACCCGCGCGCGACCCCCTCGGCCGGTCGGGGTTCGTCCGCGCGATCAACGCGCCCGGCGATGACTGCGGGCCGTCCTCGAAGCCGGCAAACGTGTCGGCGTCGAGGCCGACCGTGGTGCGGCAATCGGCTCAGGCGCCTTCGTGCCCGACCCGGCTGCCGCGGCCGAGCGGGACGTCATCGGGCCGGATGTAATCAAGACGGCTGACGTTGCGGACCTGGTGGACGTGGTGGGGTGGATGTCGTCGCCGCGTCAGGCCCCCGTCAGGCTCACCACCACCTGCCGCGTGTGCGGTGCCCGGCGGTGCTCCCACAGGAAAATCCCCTGCCACGTGCCCAGGCAAAGCCGGCCGTCGTGGAAGGGGATGACCTCGCTGGTGCGGGTCAAGGCCATCTTGATGTGGGAGGGCATGTCGTCCGGCCCTTCGCTGGTATGCACGAAGTACGGCTCATCCTCCGGCACCAGCTTATCCAGAAAAGCTTCGAGGTCGCGGCGAGCGGAGGGGTCGGCGTTTTCCATGAGAACCAGCGAGCAACTGGTGTGTTGGCAGAACACCGTCGCGGTGCCGATGGAAAGGCCCGAAGCGCGCAGGATGGTTCGCACGCGGTCGGTGATCTCGATCGTGCCTTGTCCGCGGGTCTTGATACTGAACGTGTCGTGATAGACGCGGCAGGCGGCTTGCTCATCGCGGGGCTGGGGCATGCCGGGAGTATAGACCGCCGACGCCGCTTGGCGTATGTTCTGCGCCATGCCCGACCGCCCGCCCAACGTGCTGTTTGTCATCTGCGACGACCTGGCCTTCGGCGACCTGGCGTGTCACGGTAACCCGCACGCCCGCACGCCCCACCTCGACACGCTGCGCACGCGCAGCACCCGGTTGACCCGCTACGGCTCCGGGCCGCTGTGTACGCCAGCCCGCGCCGCGGTCATGACCGGCCGCTACCCCTATCGCACCGGCGCGATCGACACCTACCTCGGCCGCTCCATGCTGCACCCGGATGAAGTCACGCTGGCGCAAGTCCTGCGCGGATCCGGTTACGCGACGTGCCTCTCGGGCAAGTGGCACCTGGGCGACTGCTACCCGATGCGCCCCGAGGATCAAGGCTTCGATGAAGCGCTCTACCACCTCGGCGGTGGGCTGCGCCAGCCGGCCAATCACAACTACCCCGACGACAGCTACTTCGACCCGCTGCTGATGCACCACGGCGAGCCCGAGCGCCGCGAAGGCTACTGCACCGATATCTTCACCGACCACGCGCTGGCGTTTATCGAGGCGAATCAGCAGCGGCCGTGGTTCTGCTACCTCGCGTTCAACGCACCGCACTCGCCGTTCGAGGTCGATGAGGCGCTGGCCCGGCCGTACCTGGACGCCGGCTTGCCGGACAAGTGGGCTCGGCTGTACGCGATGGTGGAGAACATCGATACGAACGTCGGCCGGGCGCTGGCGAAGCTCGACGAACTGGGGCTGGCGGATGACACCATCGTGGTCTTCACCTCGGACCACGGGCCGTGCGGCAGCGCGAATGTCGATGGCCAACCGCGCTACAACGCGGGGCTGCGTGATATCAAGGGCAGCGTGTACGAAGGCGGGTTGCGTGTGCCTTGCTTCGTGCGGTATCCGAAGCGAATCAGCGCGGGGGTCGAGGTCGATCGCCTCGCCAACCCGATCGACTGGCTGCCGACGCTCGCGTCGTTGTGCCAGGCCCCCGGAAGCGTGCCGACGGACCGCACGATCGATGGTGTGGACCTGACGCCGCTGCTCGTCGGCGAGGCGTCGCCGGACGATTGGCCGCGGCGCAAGCTGTTCATCCAGTGGCACCGCGGCGACGTGCCGCAGCACGGGCGCAACTGCTGCGTGATCACCCAGCGTTATAAGTGGTGCCGCCCGGGTGCCGCGCCCGAGGAGCTTTACGACCTCGAAGCCGACCCGGGCGAGGCGATCGATCTTGCGGCGTCGATGCCCGATCGTTGTGCCCAGATGCGGGCAGCGTACGACGCGTGGTTCGAGGACGTGAGCACGACGCGCGGCAAGACGGCGGAGGAAAACTACGCCCCGCCGCGCATCGTCGTCGGCGACGACGCGGCACCACAGGTCGTGCTCTCGCAGCAGGACTGGCGCAGCGAGTGCGGCGAACACTTCTGCGATGACACGAAGCACGGCCACTGGCTGATCGACGTGGCGGACCCCGGTCCTTACGACATCACCGTGCGGTTGCCGCCGAGCGAGTCGGGGCCGGAACTGGTGTTCGCCTGTGGCGGCGTCGCGTTAAACCTGCGGCTGGCGTCGGAGCAGAGCAGCGCGCGCTTCGCCAACATCACGCTGCCGACCGGCCCGAACCGCCTCGATTGCTACCGCCTCCGGGCCGACCAACGCGAGGCGGTGCGCTTGGTGACGATCCAGCGGCGGTCGGTGCAGGAACAGCGGGCACTTCATGCCGCCCGCTAAACGGGAGAAGCCGACCAGACATCGGCGGCGAGATTCCGGGATCAATACTTCACCACGGCGTGGACGTTGTCATAGGGCCGCAGCTTTTCGCGGCCGGGGAGGAAGGTGAGCTCGATAAGCACGGTGACGCCGACGATGTTTCCGCCGAGCTTGTCGATCAGGTCGCAGCAGGCCTTCATCGTGCCGCCGGTGGCCAGCAGGTCATCGACCATGAGGACCTTTTGGCCTTGTTTGACGGCGTCGGTGTGGATCTCCAGCGTGTCGCTGCCGTATTCGAGGCCGTACTCGATCGCGTGGACCGGCCGGGGCAGTTTCCTGGGTTTGCGGATGGGGACGAACCCCGCCGACAGCGCCTGGGCGATGGCGGTGCCGAAGATAAACCCGCGCGACTCGGCGCCGCAGACCAGCTCGATGCCCTTGCCGCGGAACGGGTTGGCCATCTGTTCGACCGCCATGGCAAGGCCGGCGGGGTGGCCCAGCAGGGGGGTGATGTCCTTGAAGAGGATGCCGGGCTTGGGGTAGTCGGCGACGTCCTGGATGTAATCGGTGAGTTTCATGGCGGGTCTCGGGGTGGCCCGTGGACAGGCCGATCGCGGGTCCGCGGCATGTTACCAAGCGTGGGGTTGGACTGATCCGAGGCCCGGTTCGTGCCGATAAAGCGCACGAGGCGGGGCGAGACCCGCCCGTGATATGAGGGAGGCGCGATATGATCATCGCCGACATCATGAGGCCGACCACGGTTCGGATCAGCATGGACGACACGCTCGAAACCGTGCGCAACCTGTTCCACCAGCACCGCTTCCACCACGTGCTGGTCACCGACCGCAACAAGCTTGTCGGGGTGATCTCCGACCGCGACCTGCTCAAGCATATAAGCCCGTTCATCAACAAGATGGCCGAGCGTCCGCAGGATTTGGCGACGCTGCAGAAGCGGGCGCACCAGGTCATGACGCGGAGCCTGGTTACCGCCTTGCCCGATGAGCCGATCGAAGACGCCGGCTTCCGGATGCTCGAAGCGAAGGTCTCCTGCCTGCCGGTGGTGGATGATCAGCTGCGTCCGGTCGGTTTTGTGAGCTGGCGCGACCTGCTCGCGGCGCTGTGCCGATGCGTGACGCTGCGCAGCACGTTGGATGATCCGGAGGCCGACCCAAAGGCCGATCCGGGGGCGACTCCGGGGGCCAACGGGTTGGCGTCGGCGGCTTGAATGAGAGTGCGCTGCATAGGCTCGAGTCTGCCGGCGATCTGTGCCGGACACATCACATCACTCGGCGTAAATCGCCTTGTTGGATTTAAAGAAGATGTTGTTGTGCCACGCGCTGCCGATGCCGCGGTAGTCGTAGCGGTTGTTGCCGCCCCAGACCACCGAGCCGCTACCGCCGCAAGCTGGGGGCGGTAGATACGCCGGGCTAAGTGCCGCCGCTCTTCGAGCGTGCGCTTTCGGGCCGACGGGGCGCGCGGAGCCGCGGGCGCAAGCCCGCCGGGCCGACGGCTCAGGGGAAGATGCCCAGGTGTTCGTAGGTCGCGGCGATCTTCTCGATGGCGATCGCCATCGCGGCGCTGCGCAGGTCGGGGGTCGGCTGGTCGAGGTGGCGGCGGGCGATGCGGGTGAAGGCGAAGCTCATCGACTGCTCCAACGCCGCGTGGACCATCCCGCGCTCGGTCGGGCCGCTGAGCAGCGCGTCGCGCTGTTCGGGGTCCAGCGGCTTGTCGGCCACGGCGAGCAACGCGTCGAGGTGCTGGCGGTTAACCGATTCCTGGTGCCCCTTGAGCAGCCGCTCGAAGCTGATGTGCTGCAGGTTCTTGATCCACTCGAAGTAGCTTACGGTGACGCCCCCGGCGTTTAAGTAGATGTCGGGCAGGATGAGGATGTTGCGCTGCAACAGGACGCGTTCGGCCTCGGGCGTCACCGGGCCGTTGGCCGCCTCGGCGACGACGCGGGTGTCGAGTTGCGGGGCGTTCTCGGCGTCGATGACATTCTGCAAGGCCGCGGGCACCAGCACGTCGCACGGCAAGTTGAGCGCGGCGCGGGGGTCGTCGAGGGTCTGCGCGCCCGGGAAGCCGCGGATCGTGCCTTGCGCGCGGCGATGCGCGACGAGGGCGGGGTAGTCGATGCCCGCCGGGTCGTGCAGCGCGCCGTCGTATTCGATGAGCCCGACCAGCCGCCCGCCCGCGTGGTGCAACGCCTCGGCGGCGTGGTGGCCGACGTTACCCAGGCCCTGCACGACAAACCGCTTGCCTTCGATGCCCGGATCGAGGCGCAGCTTCGCCGTCAGGCTCGGGTCGTGCAGCAGCGACCGGATGCCGAAGAACACCCCCAGCCCGGTCGCCTCTTCGCGGCCGGGGAGCCCGCCCAGCGCGATCGGCTTGCCGGTGACCGACGCCAGCGCGTGCAGGTCGTCCGGCCGCAGGCTCTGATAGGTGTCGGCGATCCACCCCATCTCCCGCGCCCCGGTGCCGTAATCCGGCGCGGGCACATCCAGCGACGGGCCCAGAAAGTTCTTGCGGATCAGCTCGGTCGCGAAGCGTCGCGTCACCCGTTCGCGCTCGCCGTCGCTCAGCGTCCGCGGGTCGAGCACCACCCCGCCCTTGCCCCCGCCGAACGGCACGCCGACCAGCGCGCACTTGAAGGTCATCAACGCCGCCAGCCCCATCACCGTCTCCTGGGTCAGTTGCGGGCTGAAGCGCAGCCCGCCCTTGCAGGGCAGGCGGTGGTGCGAATGCTCGACGCGGTAGGCCTCCATCACCGCCAGCTTCCCGCTGTCCATCCGCACCGGGAAGCGCATGCGATAGACCGCTCGGCAGGCGCGGATCTGCGCCAGCAGGTCCGCCCCCACCTCCGTCAGCCGTGCCCCGTGATCGAACTGTTCCTGAACCGAGTTGTAAAGATTGACAGACATCCGGGCATCATATGCCGCGGGGAATGGGTTGAACCGCCAAGACGCCGAGGCCGCCGAGAAAACCACAAGACTTTTTTAACCACAGATTGCGCAGAAGGCACAGATTCAAGCAACTTGTCTTGATTCGGAGGAATCTGTGCAATCTGTGGTTGCTGCGTCTTGATTAAAACTTCACCAAGGCCTTATCCGTCGTGTCGTAGATGCTCAACAGCTTGTGGAGGTTGGTCAGCTTGAGGACCTGCATCAGCGGCGGGGCGACGTGGGCGAGGCGCAGCTCGCCCTTGGCTTCCTTGGTCTTCTTGTTGAGCGTGATCAGCGTGCCGAGCATCGACGAGCTGATCGCGCCCACGCCCTCGAAGCTGATGATGAGCTTGGGTTGACCCGCGTTCTCGATCATCAACAGCAGCTCGCTCTGGATGCGATCGATCACGAGTTGATCGAGCAGTTGGGCGACGGTGAATTCGATGATCTTGATGTTGGAGATCGACTGGATCATCATCGGGCCGGAGGGCTTACCGGCGGGGGGTTTACCGGGGATCGGTTTACCGGGGGCGGGCATGGCGGGGTTCCTCGGGAACGGGGTCGCGGGTCGGGCCATCGGCAGTTTACCTCACTTGGCTCGGCGGTCCTAAACCGTACGGGCTAGAATCCGCGGCCCATGACCACCGCCCCCTCCACCGCCGCTCCCACCCGCTCGTTCGTCCCCACCGAACTCGACTGCGCCGACTGGCCGCAGCTTGAGCCGCTCTACCAGTCGCTGCTCGACCGCGAGCTGACCGACGCCGCGGCGCTCGAGGCCTGGCTCAGCGACTACTCCGAGCTGACCGCGGTGGTCTCGGAGTACGGCTCCCGGCGAAACATCGACCTGGCCTGCCACACCGACGACGCCGAGATCAAAAAAGCCTACCTGCATTTTGTGGAAAACATCGCCCCGAAAATCAAGCCCTTCGGCGACAAGCTCCAACGCAAATACCTCGACGCGCCCGCGCTGCCCGACCTCGAAGCCCGGCTCGGCCCGCACCGCTTCGAGATGCTCACGCGAGACTGGCGCAACGACGTCGAGCTGTTCCGCGCGGCCAACATCCCGCTGCAGACCGAGCTGGCCAAGCTCAACACCGAGTACGACGGCATGGTCGGCGCGATGGTCGTCGAGTACGACGGCCAGCAGTACACGCTGCAGCAGCTTGGCCGCTTCCTCGAAGACCCCGACCGCACCGTCCGCCAACAGACCTGGGAGCTGGCGGCCAACCGCCGGCTGCAGGACCGGGCCGCGATCGATGAAGTCTTCACGAAGATGGTGCGGGTGCGCGAACAGATCGCGCAGAACACCGGGCTGGACAACTACCGCGACTACGCGTTCAAGGCGATGGCGCGGTTCGATTATTCGCCGCAGGACTGCATTGATTTTGCCGACGCGATCGAGGCGGTGTGCGTGCCGGCGGCGGCGGAGCTGGACCGGCGGCGGCGGGAGGCGATGGGCTTGGAGAAGCTGAGGCCGTGGGACACCGCGGCGGATGAGAAGGGCCGCCCCGCGCTCAACCCGTTCGATCGCGACAACGTCGGCGAGATGGTCGAGAAGGTCAACACGATCTTCCAACGGATCGACCCGTCGCTGGCCCAGCAGTTCAGCGCGTTGGAATTCGGGCGCAACTTCGACCTGGAAAGCCGCAAAGGCAAGCGCGGGGGCGGTTTCCAGAGCTCGCTGCTGGAGAGCAAGCAGCCGTTCATCTTCATGAACGCCGCGGGGTTGCAGCGGGATGTGGAGACGATGCTGCATGAGGGCGGCCACGCGTTCCACTTCATGTGGGCCAGCGCCGCCGAGCCGCTGGTGTTTCTGCAGCACGCGCCGATCGAGTTCTGTGAGGTCGCGTCGATGTCGATGGAGCTGTTCGCCGAGCCGTTCCTCGACACGTTCTATCCGGATGAATCGGACCTGGCCCGCGCGCGGCGGGCGCACCTCGAAGGCATCGTGCGCTTCTTCCCGTGGATGGCGACGATCGACCAGTTCCAGCACTGGGTCTACACCCACCCCGGCCACGACGACGCGGCGCGGACTGACGCCTGGCTTGATGTCTTCGGCCGTTTCGGCGCGAAAGTCATCGACTGGACCGGCTACGAAGACGCCAGAGCCGCCCGCTGGCACGCTCAGCTCCACCTCTTCCATCACCCCTTCTACTACGTCGAGTACGGCATCGCGCAGCTCGGGGCGCTGCAGCTTTGGCGTAACTACCGTGACGACCCCAAGCGCGCGATGGAGCGGTATCGCGCGGCGCTGGCGCTGGGCGCGACGCGCCCGCTGCCGGAGCTGTTTGCCACGGCGGGGATCAAGTTCGACTTCACCCGCAAGACGATCGAGCCTTTGATCGCGATGGTCATGGAAGAGCTGAACGAGCTGCCCTTAGAATGAGCGGTCCTGCCGCTGGCGGCTACGCGAAACCGCGGCGTGCCTGGATGCAACCGATTGCGCGGCGGTCGCGCGAAGCCGCACGCGGTGGGGCTGCGCTACAATCGGGTTGCGATGAGATATTTCTTCTGCATCATGTGGATCGGGGTGATGGTTCTTTCCCTGGGCGGTTGTCAGGGCTGGGAGGTCGGGCCGCGCTGGCTCGGCGATGGCGGCAGCGACCCCGACGATCGGGCCGCGCTGTCCGACTCCGGGGTCGGTCGTGGCGTCTCGCAGTCGGTGATCCAAGGCACCAAGCGCTGAACCGCCTCGACGCCGCCGACGGTCGGTTCGGGCATAATCTGGCCCGATGATCGATCCTGCCACGCTCGCGGCCGCGACCCTGATCAGTATGCTGATCGGCAGCGGCCTGTCGTTTGCGCTGCTGGCGTGGGACAAGCGGGCGGCGCGGCTCGGGCGGTGGCGCACGAAGCAAACCACGCTGCACGTGCTGGAGCTGCTGGGCGGGTGGCCGGGCTCGCTGCTGGCCTCGGCCTTGCTGCGGCACAAGTCGCGCAAGGCCGGTTACCGATTGGTGCGGATCGGGTGTATCGTGCTGCATCTGACCACGGTCGTCGCGGTCTGGGTCTTTCTGAGGTCCGGCTCATGACTATCCGCACCAAGCTCCTTTTGCTGCTGCTGCTGATCGCGGTCCTGCCGTTGAGTGCGGTGGGTCTGTTCGACCTGATCACCGCCCGGCAGCTCGGCCAGCGCCTGGCCGATGACCGCCGCCGCATCCTCACCAATCTGGCGTACGAGCAGATGCAGCAACTGGTCGAGTCGTACGGCCGGGTGCTGCAGCGGGACCAGCAACTGCTCGAGCACGCGGTGCTGCTGCAGGCGCGGGAGGTCGAGCGTCGTCTGGCCGAGTCCGAGCCCAGCGCGCAGCGGCTTTATTTCGCGGCCGATTGGGAGGGTGAGCCCTCGCGCTATCCGCCGGGCACCGAGCGCTCGGCGCGGCACACCCAGCCGGGGCCGACCGGCGAGCGCGAACCGATGCCTGTCAGTTATCAGCACCAGTCATTTTTCGTGGTGCGCGGCGTCGAGCCGGTGTCGGTGGAGAAAGACCTGCGGCGGCTCTCGACGATGCCCGAGGCGTACCGCTTCATCAACCTCCTCAAGCCCGAGCAGATGGTCTGGCAGTACACGAGCCTGGAGGTCGGCATCCACTCGGCGTTTCCCGGGCAGGGCGGTTACCCGGCGGATTACGACCCGCGGGAGCGGCCGTGGTACCGGCGGGCGCGCGAGGCGGGCGGGCCGACGTGGGTGCTGCTGCCCGATGTCTCGACGCGCACGGTGTCGCTGACGATCGCGACGCCGGTGCAATGGCCGGACGGGCGGTTCGCGGGGGTGACGGCGATCGACGTGCCGCTGACCTCGTTGTTTGGCGCGCTGCAGTTGCCGCCGCGCTGGGCGGACGAGGCGGAGGCGATGCTGATCGGGCCGGGAGATCGGATCGGCCTGCCGGCGGAGCGGGCGGTGGTGCTGGCGCGGCAGCGTTACAATCCGGGCGCGGGTGACCTGGACTGGCGCCAGCCGGTGGAGCCGGAGATGCTGGAGGTGGATGATCCGGCACGGCTCAGCACGATCCTTGCCGCCGCGGAGGCGGGCGAGTCGGGGGTCGAGCGGATCCTGGTCGCGGGCGAGCCGTTCCTCATCGCCTTCGGCAGCGGTGGGGTGTTCCCGGTGGTGAAGGTGCCGGAGTTGCTGTTGCTCTCCGCGGTCGAGCAGGCGCGTCAACGCGTGTTAAGCGAGACACGTCGGCGGCAGGTCGTCGGCCTCGTGACGCTGGCGGTGGTGCTGCTGGGGGTGGTCTGGCTCGCGTTCACCGCGTCGCGGAAGGTGACGCGCCCCGCGCGACGGCTGGCGGAGGCGGCGCAGCGCCTGGCCGAGGGCGACTACGACGCGCAGGTCGAAATCAAGGGCCAGGATGAGCTGGCCCAACTCGGCGAGGTCTTCAACCAGATCGGCCCACAACTGCGCGAGCGAGAACGCATCAAACACTCGCTGACCGTCGCAATGGATGTGCAGCGCAACCTGCTGCCGAGCACCACGCCCACGTTCCAAGGCCTCGATCTGGCCGGGCACAGCACCTACTGCGACGAGACCGGCGGCGACTACTACGACTACCTCGACATCGTCGGGCTCGACGACCGCAGCGTCGCGGTGGTCGTCGGCGATGTGATGGGCCACGGCGTCGCCGCCGCCATGCTCATGGCCACCGCCCGCGGCATCCTGCGCAGCCGCTGCACGGAAATCGGCTCGCTCTCTGAACTGCTGCAACACCTCAACAACCTGCTCGTCGAGGTCACCGGGGGCTACCGGTTCATGACAATGGTGCTGATCACGATCGACGGCGAGCGCGGCGAGCTCCGCATGGCCTCCGCCGGCCACGACCCGCCCATCGTGTACCGTCCGGACGAGGACCGCTTTGTCGATCTTCAGACCGGCGGGCTGCCGTTGGGCATCATGCCCGACGAGCAATACAAGGAATTCGTGTGCGACACGTTGCCGCGCGGCGCCGTCGTTCTCGCGTCCACAGACGGCGTCTGGGAAGCGCGGAATGAATCGAAGGAGATGTTCGGCAAGGAGCGCGTCTGCGAGATCATCCGGGCGAATGCCGATCGCAGCGCTCAAGAGATCGCCGACGCGATCGTTGACGGTGTGCATGCCTTCTGCGGCGAGGCGCGGCAGCTCGACGACATCACCTTTGTCCTCGCGCGTCTCGTCGAGCCGTCGGGCGGGTGACGCCACCGCATCAGGCGACGCGATCCCGATGGGGATCTCGCCGGAACTCACGGGCGCCTCCAGCGCGCTGGCGGACGACGAGAATGAGCGACGTCATGCCGGTGCGCT
>CAZTLX010000104.1:0-10973 GCA_964614575.1 uncultured Phycisphaeraceae bacterium
GGGGGGTTGGGCATAAGGGGAGGGGGGAATGACGAATGAGGAAATCAGAATGACGAATGGCAAACGCGTATCACGCCACTTTATTGTTTAGCGGGCGGCACGAAGTGCCCCGTTCCGGGGGGAGGGCAAAGCGGAAAACCGAAAAAGCGGAAAAACAGAAAATCAAGGCCTCGATCATCATGATTTGAATTTTCCGCTTTTCCGCTTTTCCGTTTTTCCGTTTTTCCGTTTTTTCGTTTTATCGCCTTAACTCGCCGCCCGCTGGATCGCGCGGCGTTGGTACAACAGCTCAAACAAATTCCCTTCGTGCGGCTGGTCCCACTGCGCGACGCTGGTCGGCATGGGGCCCAGGTTCAGGCGGTGGATGTCCGGGCTGGCGAGCAGGGCGTCGATCAGCGATGGGTCGTCGGTGATCGCGGTGACGACCAGCGCCTGGCCGATGGTTTGAAGCAGCGCCTCGCGCGGCACCTCGAGCACCGACGCGAACGGGAACATGAACTCCACGTTCGCCAGCGGGTGCGATGCGTCGTCGCAGCGGATCAGCGTCGGACGCAGGTACGTGCGGCCCTCGAACGTGACCCGCCGCTCGGCGTTGGCCTGCCCCCGCGCGGCGGCGGTGACATCGCGTGCCCCCGGCGACTTTAAGCCTTGCGTGATCTGCCCGTCCGCCCACTGCGCGATGGCCGGGTTCGCGATGGCCGAGAGCCTGGCGTCCGGATCATCGAGCGCGGTGGGTTCGATCGCGGCCAGGCGCTGCGCGACCGCGTCGGCGATCGCGTCGGCGTGCCGCGGCACGATGATGGCCGAGGCGTTGATGCAGCTTCGGCCGGAGTTCGCGGCGATCGAATCGACCATCACGTCGAGGTAGTCTTCCCAGTAGTCGATCACGTCTTCGCCGAGGACGACTTTGGACCACCCCGGGCCGTGGACCTCGACACGCGGGTCGCCGGCGTAGCGCTTCACGGTGTCGGCCCCGCCGAAGATGATGCTGCGCCCGCAGGCGTCCATGACCGCGGCCGCGCCCTCGTGGTCGGACGGGTAAAACCCCAGCGCCTCGCGCGGCAGGCCCGCGGCATAAAACGACTGAATAATCCGCCAGGGCGTCCAGGGCTCCTCGCCGCCCGGCCGCAGGATCACCGGCGTCCGCAGCGCGAGCGCCGGCAGCCACAGCGCGTTGACGCCCGGCGAGTTCGACGGCATCACGACGCCCAGCGCCTCGGTGGTCGGGAAGAAGCTGACAAAAAGGGGAGCGTCCCCGTTTCGATACGCGGGCAACGCGCCGACGCCGTCGTCCAACACTTGCGGGGGCAGGCCGCGCGTGAGGCCGCGGAGGATGTCGGCGACGTGCGTGAGCGCCTCATGCACCTTGGCCATGTTCTTGCGCACGAGCGTGTGCGGCAGGCCGGAGGTGGAGGAGAGTTGCCGAACGTAATCGTCGGGGGTTTGCGTCGCGCCGTCGCCCAGCGGCAGCGCATCCTGCATGAAGATACGCCCCGCCTCGGCGCAGAGCGCGATGAGTTCTTCGCAGGAATACGAAGCGAGGGACTCGCGCGCTTCGGCGAACCGTGCCGCATCCCGTCGCACCAGCCCCGCGTTGCCCATCGACAGCCGGGCAACGACCTCGCCGGTGCCCAGCGCGCAAACGTCTTTCTGTTCGACGCTGGTGTAGGGCTCGCCGAGGCGGAGGATCGGGATGTGCGGGGTGGTGGGCATGGTTTATTTAGCCGCGAATGAACGCCAATAAACGCGAATGATCACAGGTATTCCTGAAAAACCGCCAAGACGCCAAGAGCGCCAAGGAAAGCCAATATGAAAAATCAACGCATGCCTTGACATGGCGTACTCGGCGTCTTGGCGGTTCAATTTGTTTTCGCGTTGTTGAGATATCGCATTGATCATTCGCGTTTAGTGGCGTTCATTTGCGGCTAATAAACGCCTTCGACAATTTTCGTCGTGCTTGCGCCGAACGGCCGGACCTCGGCGACGCCGTCCCAGGGGTATTTTTCCGGCCAGGGCTCGGCCCGGCGCGCTTCGTCGCGCTCCAGGAAGCGCGGCATGAAGAACTCCTGGGTCAGCGTCGTCAGCTCGACCCGGCCGAATTGGCCGTACGGCACGGTGGTTTGCGTGTGGTCCGGATCGACGATCCGCACCACCGCGCGCGGCTGGGGCGGGTAATACGTGATCGCGAAGCCGTCCTCCCTGATCGTCGGCTTGTGCGGGGCGACGCCCATCAGCGTGTTGCCGTAGGTCGGGTAGAAGCCCACGCCTTTGGTTCCCATGCCGTCGCCGTCCGGCTGCTCGCAGACCTCTTCGATGAGGAAGCGGGTGTACTGCGGCGTCATGGTCGTGCCGCCGACGAAAGCGCCCTTGATCCCGCTTTGCACCAGTGACACCTTCTCGGCCAACGCTTCCAAAAGCTTGGGCGTGGTGAACAGCGCGCTGATCGGCCGATGGCGCAGCAGCACCATCGCCTGATCGACCACGTGGTTCATGTAGCTGCGTGCCTCGGCGGGCTTGCCCTCGGCGATGACGCGCTTCACATAACGCGGGTCCAGATCGACGAAGTAGCACGAGCTGCCGCGGACGTGCGCGAGGTGCTCGATCGCGAGGCGCAGCCGGCGCGGGCCCGTCGGCCCGACCATCAGCCACGTCTTGCCCGGCGGGAAGTGCTCATCGCGGAGTGTTTTGGCGAACTGGGTGTAGTCGTGCTGGAAGTCGGACCAGTTGAGGCGTTGCTTGGGCATGCCCGTGGTGCCGCCGGTCTCGAAGACGTTGAAGGGTTTGCCGGCGAAGGCGCGGGGGGTCATGCGGTGGTGCGGCTCGAAGCGCAGGGCGCGTTCGTCGAAGTGATCGAAGGCGGCGAGCAAGTCGTCGAAGGTGTGGATGTCGTCGGCCTTGATGCCGTGCGCCGCGGCGTAATCGATCCAGTAGGGCGTGCCGGTGTCGGGGGCCAGGTGCCAGGCGACGGTGGCGCGGGTGTGGGCGTTGAGTTGGTCGCGCGCGTGATCCTGCGCGAGGTCCTGCGCGTGATCCCGCCCTTCGCTGCCGCTCAGGGGCGGGCGTGGGGTGGTTGGAGGGTGGCTGGTCATGCGGTGGGTTTGACTTCCTGCACGGAGAAGAACTTATGGATCGTTGGCGGCTTCGGCGGGCGGGTCAAGAGCGAGACGATGATCAGCGAGCCGAGCGACGCGGCGAAGATGAACACGGCGGGCATCACGCCCATGACCAGGTACTCGCCGTCCTCGATGTGCCCGAGGTAGCTGCGGCCGCGGAGGATGACGTCGTCGATGAAGAACACGGCCCAGGTGACGGCGGTGGCGAGGACGCAGGCGATCGCGCCGCTGCGGGTGGTGCGTCGCCAGTAGAGCGCGGCGAAGACGAGGGGGAAGAGGCACCCGAAGCCGGTGAAGCACCAGACGCCCAGGTCGAAGACGTTGGTGTCGATCAGCCACATGGACAGGCCGTAGGACACGGCGACGATCGCGACGATAAACCCGCGGGCGAGCCAGACCATCTGCCGATCGGTGAAGCGGGATTCGCCGGCGAATCGTGCGACGATGTCGTTGGTGAACATGGTGCCGAGGCAGACGAATTGGGAGTCGAGCGAGGACATGATGGCGGCGAGGATGCCGGCGGTGAGCAGGCCGGTGAGGACGGGCGACTCGATGAGGGTGGAGACCATGGCGCCCAGCGCGGCGTTGGCGTTGGGTTCGCCGTTGGGCAGCCGGGGCAGGCGCAGCTCGCCGGCGGCGAACATGCCCGCGGCCCACATGCCGACGAGGACGCAGGGCACCCACACGATGCCGATGAACAGCGGGTGGGCGACGACGGTGAGTCGGAAGGTCTTGGCGGAGCGTGCGGTGAGCCAGTGCTGGAAGAGGTGGGGGAACATGCCGACGGAGAGGGGGATGAAGCAGTAGGTGAAGAAGTGGGCGTAGCCGATCTTCTCGCGGGTGGCGTTGGCGGGGGCGTGTTCGAGGACGCGGCGTGAGGCCTCGGCCAGGCCGCCCATCGCGCGGGAGATGAGCACGAAGGTGATGACGCCCATGACCATGAAGACGAGGGTCTGGAAGGTGTTGGCCCACGCGGCGGAGCGCACCCCGCCGAAGAACACGTAGCAGAGCACGACGCCGCAGATGACCAGGGCGGTGAGCCAGGGCGGGACGCTGCCGGCGGTGGAGGCGAAGGCCTCGGGGAACAGGCCTCGGGTGATGGGCTGGACGGTCTTGGCCGCGGCGATGATGCCGACCAGCAGGTAGGGCACGACCAGGGCGACGAGGATGGGGAAGAGCAGGTAGCCGAGGGCGGGCGAATCGAAGCGTTCGCGGAAGTAGCCGACCTGCGTGACGTAGCCGTAGCGCTTGCCGATGGCCCAGAGCTTGATGCCGACGAGGAAGAAGATCGCCGAGTGGATCAGCCCGGACCACGACGCCATCAGGCCATAGACCCCGATGCCCAGCTCGAAGGATTTGGCGGTGGACCCGACCAGCGCGAAGCCGGTCATCGTCGTGCCGAACACGCTCATCAGCAGCAGGAAAGGCCCGATGGAGCGGGAGGCGACGAAGTAGTCCTTGCTTGTCCCGCGGAAGAAAAACGACGACGCCCCGCCGAGGATCACCAGCAGCAGCAGGTACGCGAGGATGATGTAGAGGGTAATCATGGGGATTCTTGAATTTCGATTTTCGATTGGGGGGGGGCGGCGTTTTTGTTTAGCGGGCGGCACGAAGTGCCCCTGCCTTTATTAAATACCGCGTCAAACCGGGGCACTGCGTGCCGCCCGCTAAACGGGGTCATCCTCCACATCCGCCCAGGCCTCGAGTTCGCTGGGCCAGGCGAGCTTGACCATGAGGAGCCAGAGCGTGGCGGCGGCGATCGAGAAGCCCGCGTGGTACGCCAAACCGATCGGCAGGAAGCCCAGCACCATCGTGTCGTCGTGCCAGAACCAGAAGTCCTGATGCAGGAAGAACAACACGATGAACCCGAGCCAGAGGATTGTTCGCATGGATAAACCTTATTTAACCACAGATGGCGCAGTTGAAACAGATTTCAAAGCAGGTTGGCCACAAAAAAGCACAGAAGGCACAAAAAACATCGGCATCGTTCCTTTTTGTGCTTTTTGTGACTTTGTGCGGCTGATTCTGATCTGCGTCATCTGTGATATCTGTGGTTTACTTGTCTTCTTATTCCGCGTCCGGCGCGATGGCGTAGAGGTGCGACTGGGTGGCGATGTAGAGCGTGCCGTTGGCGAAGACGGGGCTGGAGTAGATCGGGGCGTTGAACTCGACCTCGGCCAGGAGTTTCTTTTCCTTGCCCGTCGCCATGATCGTGAGGATGCCGTCCTCGTTGCCCAGCAGCACCTTGCCGTCGGCGACGAGCGTGCTGCTCCAGATGTGGGCCAGGGTGTCCTGCTCCCAGTAGAGCTCGCCGGTCCTGGCGTCGTAGCAGCGCAGCACGCCGGAGTAGTCCGCGGCATAGACCAGCCCGTCGTACACGCTCACCGTCGAGATGCTGCGCTCGATGGTCTGGTCGCGCCAGATCAGTTCGCCGGTCGCGGCATCGACCGCGGACAGCGCGCCGACGCCCTCGCCGTGCTCCGGGTCCTGCCCGATGGGGCAATAGACGACGCCCTCGTGATAGACCGGCGTGGCGATGTATTCGCTGGGTCCGGGGCCGGTGGCGTACTTGATCGGCTGGTCGTTTTCATCGAAGCGGTACTCGCGGGGGTTGCCGTCGATCTTCCAGCGGACGGGGAAGATGTCGAAGCCGTCGTCATCGGTCTGGGTCTGCGGGTCGAAGCCGTAGAGGTAGCCATCGCCCCCGCCGAAGAAGATGGTGGGTTGTTCGCCGTCATCGGTCGGGACGTTGGCGAACGCCGGGCTCGACCAGTTGCAGTGCATGAGGTTTTTGCTGATGCCCGCGGCTTCTTCGCCGAGGAGCTCGCCGGTTTTCGCGTCGAGCGCGATCAGCGCGGGGGCCTGGGGGTTGACGATGTTGACGTGGGACCAATCGACGCCGTTGGACGTCGCGACGTAGACCGTGCCGTCGACGACCATGGGCGAGTTTGAGGTGATGTTGTGGGGGAAGACGCCCAGTTCTTCGGACATGTCATAGACCCAGAGGATGTCGGCGTCGGTGTCGCTGAGCGCGGTTTCGCCGAGTTGGAGGTACTGCTGTTCGTCGGTCATGCCGTCGTTGCCGTTGGCCAGGCCGTGGGCGTCGAGCGCGATGACATCGCAGAGGTTGGTCACGAGATAGACCACATCGCCGACGACGGCGGGGCTGGAGCAGATGCCCAGGAACTCCCAGTCGCCGACCTTGCCCGCGCCGAGTTTGGGCACGTTGAGCTGCCAGATCAGCTCGCCGGTCTTTTCGTCGAGGCAGTAGAGCGCCGAGCGGTCGCCTTTGTATTTCGGGTCGCGGGGCGAGGCGTTGTTGGTGCCGACGTACACCTTGCCGTTGGCGACGACGGGGTTGCCGTAGGCCTGGCTGCCGAGCTTGGCGATCCACTTGACGTGTTTGGTCGTTTCGGGGTCGATCTGCCCGGTGCGGCCGACCTCCTCGCCGGCAAGCATATCAACGGGGATGGGCGCGTCTTCGTCCGCGACCATATTCCGCTGCGGGTCCCCGCCCCACATCGGCCAGTCCTCGGCCAAGGCGGAGGTGGCCACAGATGAACACAGATAAACACAGATCAGGAGGGCGAGGGTGCGGGGCATGATGACTCCATACTTTGCTTAGCCGCGAATGAAGGCAAGAAGGCAGTTAACCACAGATTTCACAGATTGCGCAGATTCAAGACAAGGTTTTTTAATCTGGGCAATCTGTGAAATCTGTGGTTAAAAATGCCTTTATTAGCGTTCATTCGCGGCTAAAAACTACTCATTCGGTTCCACTTGGATGTTGTCGAGGTACACGCGGTAGCGGCTCTGGGGGGAGAAGCCATACAGGCCCGGGCTGCCCTGGGTATGCACGTGGGGCACCTGCGCTTCGAGGGTCCAGTCGCTCGGCTCATCCTCGCCGACGGGCCAGGCCTTGGCGTGGATGATGCCGCTGCCGTCATCGTGTGTGGTGACTTTGCTCTTGATCGTGTACCACGTGCGGGGCTTGAATTCGCACGCGGTGCTGATCTTGACGCGGTCGTGGTTGGAGCTGACTTCCAGCTCCTGCTTGTTGCCGTCGAGCGCGATGATGTAGCGCTGGTTGATGACGCCGACCACCCCGCTGCCGCGGCGGTTGCCGTCGGTCATGACGTCGGCGGTGAGGGTGTAGTTGGCGTCATCCGGGTGGCCGAGGAACACCATCGAGCGCTGGAACAGCACGCGGTCGAGCGTCTTGGCGAGCACTTTGTTCTGTGACGGCTGCGTGACGCCGGCCTCATCCTGCGGGCCGGGCGCGAGCGGGTCTTCGCGCACCTGCCACTTGAGCCGGGCCCCGATCCAGGGCAGCGGCGGGTGGGCGTAATGCACCTGATCGCCCTGATCCAGCGCGACCAGGTCGAACGACTCGAAGTCCTCGGCATACGGCGGCGAGGGGAGGATGCGGCCGCGCATCGTGGCGTGCATCCCGCCCTTGGTCGCGCGGAACGAGCCGGCGGAGAGGGTCGCGTCGTCCGCGGCGATCAGCGTGCCGTCGTCGATCGTCGCGTCCATCTTCGCCTGCACCGCCGCGGTGGGCGGGACCCAGGGTTCCCACGTGGGCAGGTCCATCGTCTGCATCGGCGAAGGCCAGCCCGCCTGGTCGAGCACGTGCACCGTCAAGGGCCTGGACTCGCCCGGACGCAGCAGGACCTCGGCGGGGGTGGCGAGGAGTTGGGATTGACCTTGTGTTTGGTCGTCGGCGCGCGTCGGGGACGACGCGGCTGCGTTGTCTGTTTCATCCGCCGCACCTTCCGCGGGCCCGAAGCAGTACAGCTTCTGCGTCGTGTGGATGTACAGACGGCCCTGCCACAGCGCGGGGCTGCCGATGCAGTCGCCTTCGAGTTTCACTTCGGTGAAGTCGGGCGCTTCGGTCGCGTCTTTTTCATGCGGGAGGATGACCAGCCCGTTGTGCCAGAAGGGGATGTAGAGGTTGCCGTTGGCGTAGATGGGCGAGGCGTGGAGCTGGTCGGGGCCGACCTTGAGTTTCCAGCGGGTCTCGCCGGTCCTGGCGTTGATGGCGACGAGGTGGCCGTCGAGGTTGGCCTGATAGACGGTGTCATCGACGACGATGGGGGAGGAGGTGAACTGGCTGGCCTCGTCGTTGCGCCAGGCGACGGCGGACGAATCGGCTTTGATTTCGACCGGGCGCTCGTTCATGGCGGCTGAAGCCGCCACGCCCAACGCGTCGTGGGCCTTGATCGCGAGCATGTAGCCCCGGCCGGTGTCGTCGATGTTTTCCTTGCCGTGGGTCTGGATGACCAGATCATCCGACGGGTCGTCCGGGGTCCCGCCGTCGTAAATCACCGGCGTGCAGTTCACGCCGCCCGCCGCCATCTGGTAACGCCACAACGGCTGGCCCGTCAGCGCGTTGACGCCGACGAGGTTGCCGTCGCCGAGGCCGGCGTAAAACACGCGATAGCCCTGGCGATTCTCAATCACCGGCGTGCTGAACGAGCTGTCGGTGAGGTATGGTGGGCCGACGCCCGGATCGCTCGACCAGATCAATTCGCCGTTCGACTTGTCAAAAGCGTAGAACCGGTTGCGGGCGGGACCCTCGCGGCCCCAGTTGCTGGTGATCGCGTTGATGATGACCTTTTGGCCATCCACGACCGGCGCGCCCGTGCGGCCGTTGGGGAAGGTCAGTCGGCCAAACGCTTCGAGCATCGACACCTGCCAAAGCTCGTTGCCCTCTTTGTCGAGCGCGATGAGCAGGCCGGGCGAGGTGAGGATAAAAACGTTACCGGTTTCGGGGTCGATGCCGGGGGCACCGATGGAGTAGCGGTTGTAGATGATGTCGGAGAGGAAGTCGGGGTAGCCGCGGCGCCAGTGCTCTTTGCCGGTGGCGGGGTCGAGGCAGAAGAGGGTTTCGAGCAGGGCGGGTCCCTGGCCGGTGTAGCCGAGGACGAAGAGGCGGTTGCCGTCGTCGTATTCGCCGATGACCGGCGTGCCGCGGCCGGGGACATCGAGGGTCCACGCGGCGTTGGCGCTGCCGTCGTCGTTCACAAAACTCCCGGGGGCGGGCACGGCGGCGTCGGCGAGCACGCCATCCTGCCCCGGGCCGCGCCATTGCAGGTAGCCGGTGACGGGGGATGATTTTTCCTGCCCCCCGGCCGAGAACGCGAGCATCCCCCCCACCGCCAAGACGAACATCAACCCGACGACCCGGCCCTGCGTGCTGCACATTTGAAGAGACTCCCTGGTCAGATTGCCTTTATCATAGCCCCGCAAGGGATTGCCCGCCGAGCGCGCAAGGTTTCGCCGCCCACGCGAGCTTGCGCCGCTCGCGGTTTCGCGTAACCGCGGTGCGCCGGGACGCAACCGGTTACGCGGCGGTCGCGCGCAGCCGCGGACGGCAAAACCTGCCTATCATATGCCCGACATCGGATCCCCCCACCGGAAGTTATGCCCCCCCAGGAGAAGGCCTTGCTACACCACCGTCTGCCCGTCGTTCTGACCCTCGCGCTGCTGGCCACACTGCCCGCGGCAACCGCCCGGCCCACCGCCATCCCGCTGGCGAACGCGTCGTTTGATGATGTCGGGCTGATCGAGACCTTTGAAGGCCAGACCGTGCTGCCCACCGTCTTCGGCTGGACCGAGACCGGACCAAAGACGCCGATCGAGGACCCGGTCTTCGGCACATTCGATGGCCTGCTCGACACCGGCACCTTCGTCAACACCGAGATCGATCTCGACGGGCCGGGTGGTGAAGACCCGTTTGCCGGGCCGATCCCCAACGTCCACGGTGCTAACAACCAGCTCGCGTTCATGGTCACCAACCCGACCGCCAGCCCCGAGGTCACGCTGTCGCAGGAAACCGGTGCCGCGTTCACCGCCGGCCATCAGTATCAGCTCACCGTCGCGTTGAGTTCAAGCCTGCTTTCGCCGCTGACCGAAGACGCCGACAACCCCGCGCTCTTCGAGATCGCCCTGGGCTACTTCGACGGCAGCGAGGTCTTCCAGACCGTCGCGTTCCGGCAGGTCGCCAACGAAGAGTTGGCCGAGCGCACCGGCTTTGACCAGGCGCCGCTGGTGGATTTCGACCTGTTGACCGACGTGCTGGGACCCGAAGATGCGGCGATCGGCGAAAACGTCGCGATCCGGTTCCGCGTGGCCGACGGGCTGGGCGGCGCGTGGAACATCGACAACGTCCGCCTCGTCGATATCCCCGAGCCGGGCACCGCGGTGCTGCTCGCCCCCGTGGTGCTCGCGCTGCTCCGCCGTTCGCGGCTTCGCGATAACCTCGGTGGTGCCGTAACGCATTAAGGTGAACGGGGCACTTCGTGCCGCCCGCTAAACGCGATACCCGATTGCAACCACCATGCGACCCCCCCGCGCCTTTAGTCTGATCGAGCTGCTCGTGGTCATCGTGATCATCGCGCTGCTGGTCGGCATCCTCCTGCCCACGCTCGCGTCCTCACGCGACGCCGCACGCCAAACCGTCTGCCTCGTCAACCTCAAGCAACTGATCACCGGCGTCGCCAACTACTCGGTCAACCACCGCGGGTTGATCCCCTACGGCCCATCGAGCGGCGGGCTCTCCGGCGGGACCGACTTCTTCGTCGTCGATGGCCAGGTCACCAACCAGATCTCCACCGAGACCGGCGCGCCCATGGCCGCGGGACTCATGCTCGGCGACGCGCTGCTCGACACGCCCGAGAGCCTCTTCTGCCCCGGCGTCGATACCGAATTGCACGCCCGCACCGAGCTGGCCAAGGTCGGCTCCGACTTCGCGCTCTCGTCCTACCGCTACCGCCACGGCTCAAACACCCTCACCTACACCCACCCCGACGGCTCGCCCGCCACCAGTTGGATGGCAGGAATCACGCCGCTGGAGTT
>CAZTLX010000104.1:10983-14092 GCA_964614575.1 uncultured Phycisphaeraceae bacterium
CCCACCCCGAAACCCAGCCCCGCCTCGAAAGCCTCGGCGACAACCGCCTGGGCACCCCCGCCCGCGCCCTGTTCATGGACCACAACTTCCTCCTCTCGCCCGGCTCGTTCTACCGGCCGCTCTTCCACCAGACCAACCACGACCAGTCGCCGGTCAACCTCGCCTACATCGACGGCTCGGCGATCACCAGCGAAAACCGCGACGGCCGCTTCTCCGCCGACGTCGGCACCAACCTCTACGCCGGGCTCAACCTCATGCTCCTGTCCTTCGAGCGTGCCGACCTGCAATAGCCCCCGGAAGCTGAACGCCCACGCCCTCCGGGCATGGGTTCCAAGCCGGGGCACTGCGTGCCACCCGCTGAACGTCGGGCGCTAAACAAAAGAAGCCCCGCCCCGCCGCTGGTCGATAGGCCTTACACGATGCCCCCGGCCGATCCCGTCGCCGAGTCCGATATCCCCGCGCGCCCCGCCGCGCAATCGCCCCGCCGCGCCCGCTTCCTGCGCGCCGCCCTCGCCGTCTATGCCGTCACCTTCGCCGTTGGCACGCACCTGCCCGGCGTCACGATCCCCCTCCAGACGCCGACGCTCATCCAGATCGACAAGATCATCCACTTCTTCGGCTATGCCGGGCTCGCGATCCTCCTGTTCCTCAACCTCCCGCCGCACCGCGACGCCCGTGGCCTCCGCGTGCTGATCGCGCCGCTGGCCACGCTCGGGTTGCTCGGCTACGCGCTGCTCGATGAATACACCCAGCAATTTGTCGGGCGCACGATGGACCCCGGCGACGTGATCGCCAACGCCCTGGCCATCCTCGCGGTGTACCTGTGGTTTGCTGCGCCCGCCGGGCTGACGCGTTACCCGGCCGTGCTGGTGACCGCGGCGCGGGGGTTGTGGCTGGCGATCGTGCCCGCGGCGACGATGCTCTCGGTCACGCCCCAGGCCCGTGAGCTGTTTGCTCGGCATCCGGGGCTGCGTGAGGGGTGGTTTGCCGACGATAAGGATGCGCACTTCTTCTGCGCGATGTTTTTCACCTGGCTGCTGGCGATGGCGTGCCCGGGCACCCGCGCCAAGCCCCGGCTGTCGGTCGCGCTGGCGGTGGGGCTGATGCTCGCCGCCGCCGCGCCCATCGAGTGGGCCCAGGCCCTGCTCGGCCGCAGCGCGCCCGACCCGGCCGACGCCGCGGCGCATTACCGCGGCGTGCTGCTCGCCTTGGCCGTGTGGGCCGGCCTCGCGGGGTTCGTCGCGCCGTGGTGGAACGTGCTGCTCGATCGGCTCGGCCGGCCGTCGCTGGCCGAGCTGACCCGCCCGCGTCTGGTGTCGTTCGACCCGTCCAAGGATGCGCGGTTCGTCGGCCACGCGGCGCTCGTCTCGCTGTTCACCCTGCTCTCGCGCATCACCGGGCTGGTGCGCGACGCGGTGCTCGCGCGCTTCTTCGGGCTGAGCCTGGTCTCCGACGCCTTCGCGCTGGGCTTCCTCATCCCCAACCTCTTCCGCCGTTTGTTCGGCGAGGGCGCGCTGACCGCGTCGTTCATCCCGCACTACTCCGACCTGCTGCGTAAAGACCCGGCGCTGGCGCGGCGATTCGCGTCGCTGTGCGTCGCGCTGCTGGTCGTCCTGCTCAGCGTCATCACCCTCGCCGGGCAGCTCGCCCTGGGCGCGTTGCTGGCTTCGGGGGGGTGGGATGAGCGGGGGACGCTGGCGCTGCGGCTGGTGATGGTGATGCTGCCTTACATGCCGATGGTCTGCCTGGTCGCCTTGCTGGGCGGGCTGCTGCAGGTGCATCGCAAGTTCGGGCCCGCGGCCAACGCGCCGATCATCCTCAACCTGGTCATCATCGCCTTTGCGCTGTGGGCCGGCCTCGGGGCGCAGGACCTCGAAGCGCAGAAGTCGCTGGCCTTTATCGTCGGCGGGGCGGTGCTGGTGGCGGGGCTGATCCAGGCCGGGTACCTGCTGATCGCGACGCAGCGCGTCACCCGGCTGACCTGGCGGTTCCACGGCAGCGGGCCGACCCTCCGCCGCATGCTGGGCATGATGATCCCGATGGTCTTCGCCCTCGCGGTCTTCCAGATCAACTCGCTGATGGACTTCCTGATCGCCCTGTGGCTCTCGCCCGGCGAGCGCGGGCTGCGGCCCGAGCAGCCGATCCTCGGCCTCTTCGACCAGTACCCCATGCGCCTCGGCGACATCGCCGCGCTGGGCTGGGCCCAACGCCTCTACCAGTTCCCGCTGGGCGTGTTCGGCATCGCGATCGCCACCGCCATCTTCCCCGCCCTGGCCGGGGCCGTGATCACCCCCGCCCCCGAAAGTGCCCCCGGAAGTCTCCCCGGAAGTCGTGATGCGCGGGGAAGCAACCGCACTGAACCGGGCGCGAACTTCGCTTCGACACTGCGGCAGGGGCTGCGGCTGACGGTGTTCATCGGGCTGCCCGCGAGCATCGGGCTGATCCTCATCCGCGAGCCGTTGACCAGCCTGATCTATCAGGGCAAGAACTTCACCGAGGCCGACAGCCGCCGTGTCGCGGCGATTTTGCTGGGCTACGCCCCGGCGATCTGGGCGTACTCGATGACGCACGTGCTGACCCGCGCGTTTCATGCGCTCAAGGATGCGCGCACGCCGCTGAAGGTGTCGGTCGGCATGGTGACGCTGAACCTCGGCCTGAACCTGACGCTCGTCTGGCCGCTGGGCGCGCAGGGTTTGGCGGTCTCGACCGCGACCACGGCGATGATCCAGTGCGCGGTGCTGATCCTGCTGGTGCGGCGTCGGGTGACGGGGCCGATCGATCGGCAGGTGGTGCGCAGCTGGGGCCGTACGGCGCTGGCCTCGGCGGTGATGGCCGCGGCCCTGGTCGCGCCGCTGCTGTTCTTCCCGCCGCGGGGCCAGGGCATGATGCACCAGGCCGCGCTGGTCGCGACGATGACGGCCGGCGGGGCGGTGGTGTTCCTCGTGGCCGCGAAACTGATGGGCTGCGAGGAGCTGGGCTGGCTCAGGCGTCGGCGGCACGGTTGAGGGGTTGATTCGCGCGCGCGGCGCGGATCAGGCGGGCACTTCGTGCCACCCGCTAAACGGGGGATATCGGTATCTTTTGTTTCGCGGGCGGCACGAAGTGCCCC
>CAZTLX010000105.1:0-14025 GCA_964614575.1 uncultured Phycisphaeraceae bacterium
CCTTGGATGCACTTGTTTGTGCGTGGGTGGGTGTCGAGTACCTTGCGGGACGTACCGTGCCGCTGGGCAATTACGACGCGGCGATCTGGTGTCCTGCAGACGTGGTGCGGAGGGGCAAGCCGGGGCCGGGGGGGGGTGCCTAGAGTTGCGGTGGTGAAGCGGGGCGCGCGTCGGCGGGTCGCACGTCTTCGTCTCTGGGTCTGTTTTTGAAAGGTAACCGATGTCATGGTTGGTGGTGGCGGTGGGGTTGTTCTCGCTTGCGGCTACGGGGGGTGTCGCGATGCTCACGCTTGGGTTGCGGGGCAAGAAGCTGGCCCGGCCGCTGCGGATGGTGCATGGGCTGCTCGGCGTGAGCGGTCTGATTTGTCTGTTTCTGGCGGCGGCGCAGGGCGCGACGGGGGTGCTGATGGTCTGGACGATCCTGCTGTTTACCGCGGTCGCGATGGCGGGCGCGGGGATGTGGGTGCTCGGGGCGATCGGCAAGCGCCCGCCATCGTGGATGATGATGGCGCACGGCCTGGCCGCGACGATCGCGATCACCCTGCTGTTGATTTACTGTTTCACGCAAGACCCGCCCTTCCGGGCCGGCCCTTGATCGCGCATCGGGTTGCGAGAGACGCCTTGCGCGGGTGTTGAATCTGCGATGCGGTTTCAATTGCGTATATCGGGTCGATTCCGCTTCACTTTTCCGTTCGCCTGGCTGAAGATAAGGGAAGAGTCATGGGGCGGCGCGGGGTGTGCCCGCGTGCGGTCGTGACGCAGATGAGCCACCGGCAAAAGGAATATGACATGATTGAAGTACGAGAAGGACAATGCGGGCTTTGCAAGCATTTCGGCGAGCACCACGAGTCGGCCTCAACGCTGGTGCAGATCCGCACGACCCACGAGGCGCCGGAGGAGCTGGTGGATGAGTGCGGGCACCCGAAGATGGAGAACTTTCATCTGAAAGTCACGCCGATCGCTTCGTGCGACGGGTATGAGCCGGCGGTCGCGGCGTGAAGGCGCTGCGTGTGTGGTCAAGGATTCAAAGGCGCGCGGGCCGACAGGTCCGCGCGTTTTTTTTATCCCATTTATCCCGGCAAAGCTACGCTGCGCTGCGCATGGCCGGGCCTGGGGTGGGGCTTGGGTCAAGCCTTTAGTGGGGTTTGACCTCGGCGAGGTAGGCGGCGAGCAGGTCGACGCTGGCGGTCAGGTCATCCCGATGGATCATCTCGGTGATGGTGTGGATGTAGCGGGTGCCGACCGAGAGGGTGAGGGTGCGGACGCCGGGGCCCGCGGCCTGGATGGTGCCGGTGTCGGTCCCGCCGCGGGGCAGGACGCTGAGCTGATGCTTGATCTTGTGTTTGCGGGCGATGGCCTGGGCCTGTTCGATCAGGTCGTGGTCGTTGATGACCGAGCCGTCGGCGCAGGTGATGGTCGCGCCCTGACCCTGGCGGGTGACGGCCATGTCGTCGGGCGTGCCGGGGGTATCGACGCAGAGCGTCGTGTCGAGCCCGATGCCGATGTCGGGGGCCACGGCATACGCGCTGGTGCGGGCGCCGCGCAGGCCGACCTCTTCCTGCACCGTGAAGACGACAACGATCTGGGCATCGTGCGGGGTTTTGTTCTCGTGCAGCTTCTGGATCGCGCGGATGGCGACCCAGCAGGCGACGCGGTTGTCGAGGCACTGGCTGACGACGGTGTCGCCGATCTGGGCGAAGCGGGCGTCGAGCACGACCATGTCGCCGATCTTCACCTTCTTTTTCACCTTCTCCGCGGGCAGGCCGGTATCGACGACAAACTCGTGGACCTCGGGCACCTTGCTCTTCTCGTCGGCCGAGGCGATGTGGACCGGCTTGGTCGCGGCGTTGAGCACGCCGAGCAGGTCTTTTTTCGGGTTGGTCAGGTCGGGGCAGATGCGGACGACGCGGGCGAAGAGGTTTCGCGTGTCGAACCCACCGACGGGCGTGAGGCGGATGAACCCCTTGTCGTCGATGTGCTTGACGAAGAAACCGATCTGGTCCATGTGGGCCGCGACCATGATGCGGTGGGGGGGTGGGGTGTCGTGGCTCGCTGAAGCGACCACGCCGGATTTGCTTTTCTTGCGGGGGTGGCGGGTGCAGATGAGCGAGCCCATCGCATCGGTGCGGACCTCGTCGAAGAGGCCTTTGATTTGCGTTTCGATCAGCGCGCGGACGCGGTGTTCGCGGCCGGGCACGCCGGGGGTGGTGCAGAGCTGTTCGAGGAGTTTCATGGGGGGATTGTAACGTGAGATCTCCTGCGGATACCCCGCCGAAGCTGCGCATCAGCGGGCTTGGGAGGGTTATCAGAGTTCCCAAGTGAACAGATCAGCGCCAGTTGAACGATTCGATCGCCTTGGCGAGGTCGAGATCTTTCTGCGTGACCTTGCCGTCGGCGTCGTGGGTGCTCAGCGACAGCTTCACGGTTTTATAGACGTTGAAGATTTCGGGGTGATGCCCGAGTTCTTCGGCCTCGAAGGCGACGCGGGTCAGGAAGCCAAACGCCTCGCGGAAGTGGTGGAATTCGTAGGTCTTTGTGATCTGTTCGTCGGCGTAGGCCCAGCCGGGCAGTTCCGATAAGGCGGATTCGATCTGGGTTTTGGTCAGGGGTTTGGCCATGGGTCGATGCTTTCGGTTAAAGTTTGCGCGTCTTCGAGGCATCATAGCGCGCGACTCGTGTTGGGAAGGCTCGCCATGCACAGCGTCGCATTCAGCGACCGGTGGGGCGGGGGATCACGCATACTCAGCCTGCTGATTGTGATGGGCTGCGGTCTGCCCGCCGCGGCGACGGTGTTCACCGAGACCTCGCCGACCTCCGCCGGCGCTGCGCCGTTCCCCCTCGCGCCCGTCGGCGGGATCGTCTTCGACGGGGTCGGGCTCAACGGCAACCGCGTCATCTCGCAGCTCACCGCCTCCGCGCTGCCCGGCAACGCCAACTACAACTTCAGCCCGGTCACCCTCGGCACGCAGCTCGGTTACACCGACGCGATCACCGGGCAGTTGGGCGGCGGGTTCGCCCAGTTGGCCGTGCGCCTGACCGTCTACGACCTGGACAACGCCGCGGGCGAGCTGGACTTCAACGCCCTGACCCTGCGGCTCAACGGCGTCGGCGTCGGCAACCTGAGCGAGGTGATCACCGAGGCCACCAACAACGCGGGCACGCCGACCGGTGCCGGGTTTTCCACCGGCGGGTTCCGCAACAACCAGCTCGACACCGGCTGGCTGCTGGTCGGCGACCCGGGCGTTCTGGCGGTGGTGTTCGCCACGGTGGAAAATGACGGGCAGATCGTCTTCGATTACACCGATGTCACGGCCAACGCGAACGTCGCGGACTTTTCGCGGGGCGTCGATGCCGCCGGCGCGGGGCTGATCCTCGGGCCCGTGCTGATCCAGACGCTCGCGAACATCGCCGCCACCCCGACGCAGCGCGAGGTCGGCCGGGCCCTGGACACGCAGGTCGGCGCGGGCAACGACCTGGACACCGTGGCCGCGATCATCTTGGCCCTGCCGGACGCCTCGCAGCAGCGCGCGGCGCTCGATGCGGTCGCGGGGCGCATCGCGTTCATGGCCGGCGACAGCGCGATCGGGGCGGCGGAGGTGCAGGGGTACAACCTCGACTCGCGGCTCAATGCGCTTCGCCGCGGTGAGGCGCCGAGCGGCGGGGGGATCGCGCTGGCCTACGCGGACGATCCGCTGGGCGTGCGCGGCGGGTGGGAGCGCTATGTCTCGCAAGACGGCGGCGAAGTCGCCAGCGACGCGGCACCGGCCCTGCCTTTGGGCCGCGCGCCCGGGGGCCTGCCCGAGGAGCGCTTCGGCGTCTTCGCGCTCGGCTCGTTGACGGTGTCGGACACCCATCGCTCGGCGGCGCAGGTCGGTTCGGACGTCGTGGCCGCGGGCGTCACCGTCGGCATTGACCGCCGCCTCGATCAACGCACCGTCCTGGGCGTCGCTTTCGGCTTCGGCGACAACGACACCGACTTCGACGACGGCTCGGGCTTTGCCTCCGACAGCTACTCGCTCGCGTTCTACGCGACCCGCACGCTGCGCGACGACCTCTACCTCGACGCGGCCGCGGCCGTGACCTATGCCGAAGTCGAGACCACCCGCCGCATCGTCCTGCCGGGCCTCGACCGCACCGCGCGCGGCGACACCCGAGGCCTGGCGTGGTCGGCCATGACCCGCCTGGTGTACGAAGCAGACTTCGACGGCTGGACGCTCGCGCCCGAGACGTCGCTCCGCTACGCCGACGCGACGATCGACGGCTACACCGAACGCGACGCGGGCGGCCTGTCGCTGGACTACGGCGAGCAGCACGCCCGCAGCCTCACCTGGTCGCTGGGCGCGACGCTGCGACGAAGCTTCACCCTCCAAGATCGTGCCACGCTCACGCCTTACATCGGCCTGTCGCTGGAGACGGAGCTGCTCGACGATCAACGCACGATCCGCACGAGCTTCGCGGGCGATCCGGCGAACGCCTTTAACACCTACACCGACTCGCCGGACCAGACCTATGGCCGCGGTCGGCTCGGCGTTACCGCCCGGCTGGCCAACGGGCTGTCGCTTTATGGCGACTACGCCACGCTCCTGGGCCACGACGACACCGAAGCCCACCAGTTCTTCGCCGGCCTCCGCTGGGGGTTCTAAAAACCACTGCCGTTCCCCCCCAAGCCCGCCGATGCGCAGCGCAGCGGCGTTTCGGCGGGGTACCGCAAAGGGTTAACCGCTCACACCTCCACCGAATCATAAATCAACACCTTCGTCCAGAACGTTTTATAGGTGTTGATGAAGTGCGTGTGCGCGTCGTCCGCGTCGGATTGATACGCGTCGTGAGCCGCCGCATCTTTGAAGGTGCAGTGCAGTTGCACATCGTAGGAGTTATCGACCACCGCGCGGGGCGTCCCCGCGGGTACGCCGACGCGTACGCCGGCGGCGTTGGGGCTTTGGGCCAGCGCTTTGGCGGCGGCGATGAAATCGTTTCGCTGGGCGTCGGTCAGGTCTTCGCGCAGCCAGAAGTGGACGGTGTGGTGGAACATCGGCAGGCCCTTGGGGGGAGTAGTCGGGGCATGTTATCCGCTGGGTTGCCTGGCGTGTGCCGGCCCGGTGCGGTGCGGGGCGGATGGTCGGTAAGTGTGGTTTTTCACGGGGGTTGCGGCGTGACGGGGCCGCGCCCCGGCGGGCCGGCGTCGGAGTGAGCGGACGGGTGGGGGCGCGGCGTGGGGGGGTGTCCGATAACGGCGACAGACGGGGCCTTTGCGGCGGGGTACAATCATTGCCCCGGGGAAGAGCCGTGCTGGTCGATAAAAAGGGCGCGGGGTGACGGACACGCCTCAAGGATGCGGCCCCGTTCGTCCGGCCCGGTCAGATGTGTTTAAAGGAAGCGAAGCGAGGCCCCGGCGAGGCCGGAACCAACCTGATGGCTAACGGTAAATCCAGCACCGCTCGCCGGCGTGAAGTTCGTAAGGCCGTGCCTAAGCCGGGCCCGTCGTGGCGGCAGGCCGTGCGCCAGCGTGAGCTGGGCTTTGCGCTGCTGTACCTGAGCGTGTTCGTGCTCGTCGCCGGCTTCCTGTCGATTTCCCACCGCAACCGCCTGCCGTATCAGCTCAACCAGTTGGTCACCCGGCCGGTGGTCGCGCGGGTGGCCTTTAACGCGGTGGACCGGCAGCGCACGATCAACCGCAAGGAGCTGGCCCGCGAGAATACCCCGGCGATCTACGTCGCCAACGACCTGCTGCGTGAGAAGCTGCGCGACCGCTTCAGCAGCCTGATCCGCCTGGCCGACCTCGAGGTGATCGACGAGATCCCCGAGGAGGAGCGTAAGAAGCAGAAGCTGACGCGTGAGGGCTTCGCCGCGCTCAAGGCTTATGCCGCGAGCGACGAGGCGATGGCGCAGTGGGAGCGCGAGACGCAGGAGTTCATCCGCAAGCTGTTCGACCTGGCGCTGCTGGAGCAGGAGCAGTACAGCAGGGAGCAGAAGCGGGGGGTGGGCAAGGTCCAGATCGTACACCCCGACCCGCGACCGGGCGAGTCGGGCACGCAGCAGCGGTACGACTCGGTGTGGATCAGCACGTCCGATCCGGTGACGCTGGCCGAGCGCGTCGAGCGGTTCGCGTTGCAGTTCCCCGCGGCGTTGCGGCCGACGGTGGTGGAGGCGGTGATGAGCACGCCGGGGCCGACGTACAACTTCGACGCCCCGGCGACCGAGCAGGCGCGGCAGCAGGCGTACGAGCTGGCCCAGCCGGAGCTCGAGCCGTACCGCATGGGGCAGACCTTCATCGCCGCGGGCACCAAGATCACCGAGGAGCACCTGGACCTGCTGGAGGCCGAGCGCGAGGCGTACCGCCACTGGCTGCAGATGCCCAGGGAGCAGCGGGCCGTCGCCGATCCGGGGCGTGAGGTACAACTGCTTAGTTACCGCCCGCTGCTGGCGGACCTGGGTTCGTTCTCGGTGGCGTTGCTGATCGGGCTGGGCCTGTGGGTCTACATCTTCCGCTATTACCCGCGCGTGGCGCACAACCCGATGCGTGGGCTGGCGGTCACGGCCCTGCTGATGCTGTGCCTGCTGATCGCCGTGGGCGGCTCGGAGCTGATGCCGACCACGACGTACGGCTTCGCGTCGCTGGCGTCGATGCTGGCGGTGATGGTGCTGGCGATCGTGTACGACCAGCGTTTCGCGTTGTTCGTCGGCGGGCTGCTGGTGTTGCTGGTGGCGGTGTGCCTGCAGTTGAATGTGAACTTCGCGCTGGTGAGCCTGACGGGCGTGGGGATGGCGGCGGCGATGCTCGGCGAGGTGCGCAGCCGCTCCAAGATCGTGGTCACGGGCCTGTACGCGGGGCTGGCGATGGCGTTGGCGGGGCTGGCGGTGGCGCTGGCGTCACGCCCGCTGGAAGTGCCCAACGTGTGGCGGCTGGTGCTCAGTGATGTCGTGCTGGTGCTGGGGGCGGGGTTTGTCACCGGCATGTTCGTGCAGGCGCTGCTCCCGCTGATTGAAAAAGCCTTCCGCGTCACCACCACCATGACGCTCAAGGAACTCAACGACGCGTCGCACCCGCTGCTGCAGCGCCTGGCCCAGGAAGCGCCGGGGACGTACCAGCACTCGCTGCGCCTGGCCGACATCACCGAAGCCGCCGCCGAGGCGATCGGAGCCGACGGCCTGCTCTGCCGCGTGGGTTCGATGTACCACGACATCGGCAAGATGAACAAGCCCTTGTATTTCATCGAGAACCAGGGCGGCGGGCCCAACCGGCACAACAAGCTCTCGCCGGCGATGTCGCTGCTGATCATCGTCGGGCACGTGAAGGACGGCATCGAGATGGCGCGCGAGTACGCGCTGCCCCCGGCCCTGCGGCACTTCATCGAGAGCCACCACGGCACGACGCTGGTCGAGTATTTCTTCCACGCCGCGAAGAAGCAGAAGGAAGAGGCGGACCAGCCCGCGCCCAGCGAGTTTGAGTTCCGCTATCCGGGACCCAAGCCGCAGACCAAGGAAGCGGCGATCATGCTGGTGTGCGACGGCATCGAGGCCGCGGCCCGCACGATCGACGAGCCGACGCCCGTCCGCCTCGAACAACTGACCCACGCCATCGCGATGAAGCGGCTGATGGACGGGCAGTTCGACGACTGCGCCCTGACGCTGCAGGAGCTGGCCAAGGCCGAGGCCGCCATCACCAAGACGCTGTGCGCGATCTACCACGCGCGGGTCAAGTATCCCGACGGCGAAAAGAAGCCGGCCCCCGCCCCCGCGGAACAAGCCGCGACCCCCGCGCCGACGCAGGCCAGGACCGCGTGAGAGGACAACCGAACACCCCCCCCACCCCGGAAGCTTCTGACATGACACTCAATCGCCTGCTTACTCTTGTGATTTTTTTTGCGCTGTGTGCTCCGCTCGCCACCGCGCAGGATGACGCCGAGCAGCCGCCGCTGCTGACGGTCACCGGCGAGGGCGAGGTGCAGGTGCCGCCGGACCGGGCGATCGTGAGCTTCGGCGTGGTGGCGCAGTCGGAGGAGGCGGCCGCGGCGCAGGAACAGGTCAACGAGCTGGCGGCCGAGGTGATCGACGAGATCAAGGACGCGGGCGTCGCCGAGAAGCACATCCAGACGACGAACCTGTCCCTGCAGCCGATCTACGATCATCACAAGACGCCGATGGGTCCGAACCAGGTGCCGAAGATCCGCGCCTATCGCGCCAGCTACACGGTGACGGTCACGGTCGAGCAGATCGAGAAGGCGGGGGACGTGATCGACGCGGGTCTGGGGGCGGGGGCGAACCAGTTTCACGGCATCACGTTCACGCTCAAGGACGACAGCGCCGCGCGTCAGACGGCGCTGCAGAAGGCGGCGGGCGATGCGCGGGCCAAGGCCAAGACGATCAGCGAGGCGATGGGGGTGGGGCTGGTCGGGGTGTACAGCATCGACGAGGGCGTGTCGTTTGATCGGCCGATGCCGATGCACGCCCGCGCGATGGCGATGGAAGCCGACGCGATGGGCGGCGGCGCGTCGGTGCAGCCGGGACAACTCACCGTCCGCGCGACGATGACGGTGCGCTACCGCATCGAGTAGCGCGTTGCGCTTTGATGTTTAGCGGGTGGCACGAAGTGCCCCGAGGGTGTATCCCGACCAAGCTCCGCTGCGCTGCGCATGATCGGGCTTGGGCGGTCAATCCTTGAGTACGTCGCGCAGGTCGTCGCTGGCGCGGTAGCGGATGCCGTTGTCGGTCATGATCTCATCGGTCGCGTCGAGGACTTCCTGACGCCTGAAGACCATGTGCTCGCGGAATTCGTCGGCGAACCTGATCTCGACGAACTCGCCCTCGGCCGCCTCGAAGACCTCCGCCAGGTGCCGCAGGTTCTTGATCGGCACGCCGTTGACCTGGGCGATCACGCCGAGCACCGGGTTGTCGTAGCCCTTGGTGATGCGGTGGGGGAACATGGGGGAGGAGACGGCGACCATCTCCTGCTCGGGGAAGGTCTTGTCGTCGAAGGCGTCGGTCATCAGCGGACTGCCGCCCTGCATCAATACCGCGCGGAACTGGCCGGGGATCGCGCCGACCATCTCCTGCGTGACCTGCGTGAAGCAAAGCGGTCCGAAGATGTAGTAGCGGGGATAGGCGCCGTCGAGCGAGGTGACGATCCGGTCGGGCTTGCGGGAGACGGGCACCGCGATTTCTTGCGACTGGCCGTCGCGCAAGATGGTCAGCGGCAGCTTGCCCTCGGTCGCCTCCGGGTCGACGTAGTAGTGGTACGCGACGCGGAGGTTGTCGGTGAGGCGGACCTGGCCATCGTTTTCGATGTTGTGCCCGGCGATATGGGTGATCACATCCCACTCGCGCAGCGGGTAGTCGCCGTTCTTGAGCGGCTTGTCGGCACGCGTGACCATGAGGCCGGTGGTGTCGCGGTCAAGCCCGAGGCGTTGGCGCAGGGCGGGGTTCTCGGTGGTCTGCAGCGAAACGTCGAAGCGGTACTTGCCGTCGTAGGTGCCGTCGGCGACGTCGGCGAGGTAGGTCTGGACTTCCTCGACGGGGATGAGGAAGCCGATGTTCTCGGCGGTGGGGATGTTGGCGCGGACGATGCCGGCGATCTTGCCGTCGATGATCGCCGCGCCGCCGGAGTTGCCGGGGTTGAGTGCCGCATCGACCTGCACGATCAGGCCGACCGCGCCGTGGTTGTACCCGCCGACCTCAACGCGCGAGACGATCCCCTCGGTGATCGACAGCTCCTCCCCGCCGGTCGGGTAGCCATAGACATTCACCTGCTGCTTGACCTGTGGCAGGCCCTGGGCAAACGCGAGCGCCGGGCGGTCTGTGAAGAACGCCTCGTCTTCGAGCTTGAGGATGGCCAGGTCCATCTCGTGGGAGATCGACTCGACGGCCGCCGCCAATCGGTCGGCGGACTGGAAAGGCTGCACATACACCTGCGAGGCGTAGCGCACGACGTGCGCGTTGGTGATGATGCGGTTGCCCTCGATCACCACGCCCGAACCGGTCGCCTGCTGCGCCGCCTGCTTGGTCCAGGGGCGGAACGGGTCGGGCAGCCGGACGGTGGCGTGGATCTTGACGATCGCGGGGCGGATGGCCTGGGGTGCGTCGGCCTGCGCCCGCGCGGGCACCGCAAGCGTGAGCAGCGCGGCGGCGACGATCAGCGAAGTCCAACGAGGCGTGCGGGCGGACGGGGTCTGGGGCATGGGCAATCTCGGGGGTTTCGGGATCAACGGGAACCGGAACGATCAAACGGGCATCCTAACGCAGACGAAGCGGAGCCACCGGTTTGTTCAAGCAGCGATGAAACGCGAGGGCCGCGCCGGGGTGCGGCGAGGGTGTGATCCGCCCCCTCGGCGGGAGGGGGGAAAGCGCGGCGAAGCGACCGCGTCCGTTCACGCGGCGGCGAAGGCGAGGGTCGCGCCGGTGAGGCTGCGGTAGGCGTGCAGCGCCTGGGCGACGGAGGTGGAGGCCAGCCGATGCTGGTTGACCCACTGCCGGGCGCCGAGCCCGAGCGTGCGGCGGCGGGTCGGGTCTTTGACCAGGTCGGCCAGCGCCGTGTGCCAGGCCGCGGCGTCGGGCGCGTCGAGCACGCGGGCGGTCAGGCCGTCGATCAGGTCATCGATCATCGGGTCATGCCGCACGACGATCGGCAGGCCGTGCGCCATCGCCTGCAGCGTGATGCCGCGCATCCGCCCGCTGGATTGCGGATGCACGACGACATCGGCCCGCAGCAACAACTCGCGGTGGCCCAAACGGCGGGGGATGAACGACGCGTGGCTCAGCAGGCCCAGCCGCTTGGCTTCCCGCCACACGTCGCGCTGGTCGGCGCCCTGGCCATCAAAAAACAGATGGGTCTGCGGATGGTCCTGCACCAGCGCGGCCGCCCCCTGCAACAGCGCGTCCACCGCCGGATCGAGCTTGCCGTTGCCCGCGATCACGATGCAGACGATCTCGTCCTCCCCCGACGCGTGCTCGGGGGCCTGCTTGTGGACCCCGGTCCGCAGCAGCTCGACCGAAAACGTATCGGGCAAGACGCGGGTTAACGCCGAGGCCAGCGGCTCGGAGGCGGCGGTGAACCACGCGCGGGTCGGGTCCAGCCGCGGCCCCAGCCTCGCCGCCAGCGGGATGTCCAGGGCGGAGAACGATGAATAGACCACCGGCGCGCTGATCCGCTTGCCCAGCTCCGTCGCGCCACGCCACATCCGCCCGTCCAGCGCGTGAATGAGGTTGACGCCCAACCCGTCGAGCACCTGGTCGAGCTGATACAGGCTCCGCCGCCGCGACCACCGCCAACCCGTGTCACGCCAGTAGACGATCTCGCCAAACACCGAGGCCTCATCGTCCAGCCGGGCCTCCGGCACCACCTGCGCCACCCGCACCTGCTCATCGATCAGCCCCACCACCAGGTGCTGAAACAGCGGCAACTCCTCATCCAGCCAGGCGGTGTTGGCGAGCAGCGCGACGTGCATAGCGGTAGTTTAACGGCAGGGGGCGAGATTCACCGCCTCCGGGGAATTGCCGCCCAGGTCAACACGCCGGTCGGCCTCGACGCCACCACCGCTCGCGGCTTCGCGAAGCGGGTCCGCCCACGCACAACCGACAAAGCTCTAAGCCGGCCCGAAGCGGCGGCCACCGGGTCTCATGCCTGCGCTTTCCACCCCTCCTGCGTTTATCATCCCCCGCATGCCCGAGACGTGGACGACCCATCGGCTGCTGCAGTGGACGACGCAGCACTTCGAGCGCAAGGGCGTCGACAGCCCGCGGGTTTCCGCCGAGATGCTTTTGGCGCACGTGCTCGGCTGCAAACGCCTGGCGCTCTACATGGACGCGCAGCGGCCGGCCAGCGAGCTGGAACGCGCGGCGTTCCGCGAGCTGGTCGAGCGGGCGGTGAATCACGAGCCGGTGGATTATTTGGTCGGGCAGACGCCGTTCTTCTCGATGCTGTTTGCGGTCGATCGGTCGGTCCTGGTGCCGCGGCCGAGCACCGAGACATTGGTCGAGCACGTGATCCAGCACGCCAAGCGCACGCCGGGCTTCGGCTCGCCGACGGTCATCGACCTGGGCACGGGCAGCGGGTGCATCGCGGTGTGCATCGCCAAGCACCTGCCGGGTTCACGCGTGATCGCGACGGACCTCTCGTCCGAGGCGCTGGCGGTCGCCCGGCGCAACGCCGAGCGTCACGGCGTGGCCGATCGCATTGACTTCCGCGCGGGCGACCTGTTCGCGCCGCTGGCCGACATCCGGGCGCACTACCTGCTGAGCAACCCGCCGTACATCCCGGATGATGAATGGTCGGGCGTGGCACCGAACGTGAAGGACCACGAGCCGACCGCGGCGCTGCGGGGCGGCGTGGACGGGCTGGATGTGATCCGCCCGCTGATCGCCGGGGCGTCGGCGGTGCTGGCGTCGCCGGGGCACCTGGTGGTGGAGGTCGCCGCGGTGCATAAGCCGGCGGTGCTGCGGATGGCCGCGGACGCGGGGTTCACCAACGCCCACCTCCTGGCCGACCACGAGGCCCTGCCCCGGGTGCTCGTCGCCGACCACGCCTGAGGGTGAAGACATTGTCGCCCATGGCCCCAAGGAGGTAGAAAAGGCATTCCTGCCTGTTGATCGACCGCAGGTCGATGATCCGGCCGACCCTTCGGGCCGGTGACAGACAAGTATGCCTGTCCTGACTCCATACCCTCAAGGCTGGCCGCTGGATCAATGTCCTCACCCCGGACCACGCCTGAGCCCGCGTTGTTCGGCCGGGCGGCTTTGCTATACTGCGCGGCTCGCCCCGGCGGATGTTCCGCCCCGGCACCCCGTAACGGCCACGCCCCCCCGGAAGCTTTCCCCCGCAGGACCCGATGATTCTCGGGCGACGCGGGGCCAAGCCGTCGGGAACCGGGCCCCCCGGAGCAATCTCATGGTCCGTCTTCGTCTCAAGCGTTTTGGCACCCGCCACAAGCCCTTTTACCGCATCGTCGCCATCGACAAGCGCTCCCCGCGCGACGGCGAAGCGATCGAGCGCCTCGGTTATTACGATCCGTGCCACAAGGACGAATCGAAGCAGATCAACCTCAACGCCGAGCGCATCAACTACTGGCTCGGCGTCGGCGCGCAGCCCACGCACACCGTCGCCGGGCTGCTCAAGAAGAACGGGATCGAAGCCAAGGGCTCCTGATCCGACCGCCGCGCCCCGGCCGCGGGTCTGGGCCTTCCCTCGTGATCTGATCGGGGCGATGTCATGCGCATCGACGTCCTGACCTTGTTCCCGCAGATGTTCCGGGGCGTGCTGGGCGCGAGCATCCTCAAGCGGGCGGCCGAGCCGATCGAGCCGGGCCCGGGGCAGGATGAAGCGGCGCGGCGGCCGCCGGTGGTGTCCTATCACCTGCACGACATCCGCGATTACACGCAGGACAAACACCGCAAGGTCGATGCGCCGCCCTTCGGCGGGGGGCCGGGCATGGTGCTCCAGGCCCAGCCGGTGTGGGACGCGGTGCGGGCGGTCGAGGCGCTCGACGCCCCGACGCCGACGCGCGTGCTGCTGACCCCGACCGGCCGCCCGCTGACTCAGCCGCTGCTCGAATCGTTGGCCACGCGCGACCGCCTGCTGCTGATCGCGGGGCACTACGAGGGCTTCGATCAGCGCGTCCTCGACCGCTTGCATGCGCAGCCAAAACCGACCGGCGCGGCGGTTGAGGAAGACGGCCTGCTCGAGGTGAGCATCGGGGACTACGTCCTCTCCGGCGGCGAGTTGCCCGCGATGGTGCTGATCGATGCGGTGGTGCGGCTGCTGCCGGGCGCGCTGGGGCACGAGGGATCGGCGCAGCAGGATTCGTTCTCGCCAGGCACCGACCGCCTGCTCGATTGCCCGCATTACACCCGCCCCCGCCGGTGGGACGGACGCGATGTGCCCGAGGTGCTGCTCGGCGGCGACCACGCGAAGATCGCGGCATGGCGCGAGGAGCAGTCCCGGCAGTTGACGCACGCGCGGCGGCCCGAGCTGTCGGCAGGGGGGGCAAGCGGCACCGCGCCGATCGTCACGCTGCGCGACGCGACGGCCGGCGA
>CAZTLX010000106.1:0-13989 GCA_964614575.1 uncultured Phycisphaeraceae bacterium
GCCTGCATCGAGGCCAGCGGATCGGCGGCGTTCTGGGACGACGTACCGTTTGACGCGAACCCGCACGAGAGCCCCGAACACCGAGCGCTGTGGGCGCAGGGGTGGCTCCGGGCGCAGGACGAAGCGACAGGAGCGTGATGAGCGACCGGCCCGCCAGCCCGATGTACCGACAAGCCGACCGCATGCACGCGCGCGACATCCTGGGTGACGACTTCAAGCTGCCGATGGCGATCATGCGGATCGATGTCGCGTATGACTTCCGTCGGGGCGGGCCGGTGCCGGTTACGATCCGCGGCGTCCTGACTGATGATTCACCCGGGCGATACCTGGTCAATTACGAACCCACGATCATCGTGACCGATCCGGGCAACGGCAAGCAGTACCGACTGGTCGAGGTTTCGGACCCATGAGGCCCCACCGCTTCACGATGCAGCTTGACCCGCCTGACCCGGCCGCCCGCCGCGTGATCGACCGCCACGTCCGACGCATCATCGACGACGACGCCGAGCGGATCGGGCGCGATGCCCGCCGCCTGATGGCGTATCACGGGGTCGGCCCCCGCGACCTCGCGCTCTACATCTTCGTGCCGTTCGGACCGGCTCACGTCATGCTCAAGCCCCCGTTCGTCGATCACGGCGCGGGAATCTGAACAGTCCATCACCTGTACACAAAACCCACAAAAAGCCGGACAGTTCCATGACCAGATGGGGAGATTCCGGCTATCCCGGCCATCCTGACCCGCACCCCCTTCAACCCCTTGCACCGGCGTGGTACAGCGGAGGTTGAAAAGGCCCGGCCGGGTGTTCCGGTCGGGCGAAGCAAGCCCGCGGATCGCAAGCTACTGGTCGTCACGCCCGCACACACTGAGCCCCGCCGGGGCAAGTCACTGGATGCGGATCGGGATGAACACGCTGAGCAGGACGAAGGGACGTGTCGGATGTCTGGACAAGCAGACGGAGCAGCCACCACCACACCCACAACCGAAACGACTGCTGACAGCGGGTTCATGCTCCCGGGCGAATACGACCTGGGCATGGACGACCCGAAGCCCGAGACCGATCAGGCCCCGCCGGCAGAGACCGAGGACGACTCCGAGCCCACCGGCGCGGACCCCGCCCCCGACGAAGCCGACCCGGCCAAGCCGGTCAACCCCCACCAGCCCGACAAGGGCTTGCAGAAGGTGCAGCAGGACCTGGCGGCCTACCGCCGCGAGAACGACCAACGGTTCAGTGATCTGAGCCAGCAGGTCAAATCAGTCCTGGATGCGGTCCAGAAGCAGGGCGGGCAAGCGACGCCGGAGCAGCAACAGCAGCTTGAGCAGGTCAGCGATGACCTGGCCGAACTGACTGAACTGCAAACGGAGTTAGAAGGTGTTGACGAGTTCGACACCATCAGCGCCGCGTCGGGCAAGAAGCTGCTGGGCGTGATCCGCAAGCTGGCCGACCGCAAGCCCTCGGGATCGTCGATCGACGACGCCGAGATCGAAAAGCGGGTCGCCCAGACGCTTGAGAAGCGCGAGCAGGAGCGTCAGCAGCAGGAACAACAGCGGCGTCAGGCCGTCAGCGAGTTCCAGCAGCAGTTTCGGCAGGATCACCCGCAGGTCGCGGACCGGTTCGAGGAACTGGCCCGGCAGGCGCATCAGGATGTGGCGGCACGGTTTGGGGCTCGACCCCTGACTCCCGATCAGCGGCAAGTCGCCCTCGAAATGGCCTTTGACCAGCGAGTGGCCGAAGCCGAGCAAGCCGCGCAAAGCGGCAGCCAGACCAAACCCCCGGCCTCCAAGCCGGCAACGACACCTCCCCCAAGGTCCACCAAGGGCACAGCCACCACGGTTCCCGGCGCTGCCAATCGAGCGGTGCCGAGCGAAGCGGACTGGTCGTTGCCCGGTGATCCGTCAAGCGGAATCACCGCCGAAGACCTGTACTGAATCGTTCGGACCCCCTTGGGCGTGCGGCGCCGCATGACGCGGAGCGCACACCATGCCTTGGGTAAACGAAGACATCAACGCATACGTCAACCGGCTCGTCCGCGGCGAGATCTACTCCCGCCAGGTCGTGACCCGGCCCCTGTTCTACTTCATCACGCGTGGCTACACGCACAACCTCCAGCACCTGATCGGTGTCAACCGCAAGGACCCGCTGGCGAACTTCAAAGAGGGCGTCATGCTCGGCGGGCGTCAGGGCCTGGCGCGCAAGATGCAGACGCTGGGCTCGACCACGCACGAGTTCCGCTACCAGAAGGACGACCCCGACGGCGGGACCAACGTCGAGCCGGGCGGCCCGACCCCGACGGCCTCGGTGTTTTCCGAGGACCTGGTCGGCACCGCCGCGACCGCGTGGACGCTCAAGATGTGGCCGCTGCGCGTGCGGCAGGCCAGCATCGACGCCGCCCAGGGCAAGAGCGCGATTGCCACCAAGGCCCTGGCCGAGGAAGCGGTCGATTTCAGCTTCAACAAGGCCTTCGACAACCGCCAGAAGGACTTCTGGAACAACACGCTGTCGCTGGCCGAGCAGAACAAGTACGAGTGGTCGGACGGCATGATCGGCCTCCGGCACTGGGTCGATGACGGCACGACCTCGGCGTACCAGTACGTCGGCCGGGTTGACCGGACCGCCGGCACGGGCGTCAAGCTCAAGGCCAACGTGTTCACCGCGGCCAACCTGGTGGCCAACGGCCAGCTCCCGACCACCAAGCCGAACCTGTCGCTGATCCGCAAGCTGCGGACCAGCAACAACCTCGCGGGCGGCACCAATACCGGCATCGCCAACCTCGACGCGACCGCCGGCGACCTGTGCATCACGACGCCCGACCTGTGGAACGTGCTGGCCGACGAGGCCGACGATCAGCACATCATCCACGACCTCGCCACCGCCTCCGTGCCGCAGCTCGGCAAGAGCATCGGGTTCAAGCTGCCGGTGATCGTGAAGGACAACACCTTCATCACCTACGACCCCGACTGCCCCGAGGGCGAGATGTACCTGCTGACCTCCAACACGTGGTGTTACGAGGTCATGCCGGGCTACAACTACGCCATCTGGGACTGGCAGGACAAGGCCAAGACCGAGGAAGGCGGCGACCACTACCAGTGGACGCAGATCGTCGTGAAGGACCGCTTCACCTGTGAGCGCCCGTGGCTGCAGGTCAAGGTGACGGGCCTGACCAACAACTGAGTGTTCTTGATCGAAGGGCCGGTCGCGCGTGGCGCGGCGGCCGGCCCTTTCTTACACCCTCGCGCTGCCTGACTCGCTCAGGTATGTACAGGAGATGACCCCATGATCGGACGACTTCAAGGACTCTTGCGCAGCTACGGCACCATGGCCGATGTGGTCCAGTACCCGCTGATCGCCACCACGGCCGACGCCATCGTCTACACCAACAGCACCCGCACGGCCATGCGGGTCCGGGCCATCATGGTCCGGGTCGAGGTGGCGGGCACCGACGGCGGGGCCGTCACGGCCGCGTTCAAGAAGTGTAAGAGCGGCACCAGCATCGCCGGCGGGGTGGCGCTGCACAGCGGTACGGCCAACCTCAAAGGGACGGCCGCGACCAACCAGACCCTCACGCTGTCCACCGCCAACGGCGGCGCGGACTGCATCGTGGCGCCGGGCGACTCGATCGCCATCGACGTGACCGGCACCCTCACGTCGGTCGTGGCCCTGGCCTCGATCGACCTCGTGCCGGCCTGATCCCCCAACCCATCGCCGGTCCACCACGGACCCGATCAAGAAGGAACGCACGCCATGCCGGAAACACTCGCCTACACGCTCCAGGACGGACCCAGTGCCGGGCAGACCCGCCCCGCCCTGGTGACCAGCGTCAACGACGACAAGACCGTCAACCTCTCGGTGTTCGTCGAGGCCCGCGACGGCCTGTGCCCCTCGGGCATCATGCAGGTCCGCAGCGTCAACCTCAAGACGGGCAAACAATCCCTCCCCGAACCCCCGCCCCCGGAAGCTCCCCCGGAAGCTCCCCCGGAGCCGACCACCAAGGCGGCCGCGGAACAGGCGGCGGACGACGTGCCGGAAGATGAATCCAAGTCGGCCGGCACCAAGAAGAAGCGCGGGTAATCGTACCGCCCGCGCCGACCGGTACTCCTCAACCTCCTACACACGGAGAACCTGACCATGACCACGACAGGACAACGCACCGCACAGCAGGACGCGGTCTCGGGCAACCTCCTGGGCCCATCGGCCCCGGGCAACAACTTCTACCTGCACCACGACTTCCACTACCTGCCCCAGCGGTCGAGCCAGAACCTCGGCCGTTCGAGCAAGTCTCAGATCCGGCTGGTCGATCCCCACTTCGTGATCGAGCGGGCCGCCGCCGCGGCCGTGCTCGACTCCAACGGCGGCGTGCTGGTCAAGGCCTCGTCGAGTGCGAGCTCGACCATTGGGCAGTCGATCAAGCCCCGCACGGGCTCGATCCTCGCGGTGACCAAGTTCCCCACGCTCTCGCAGTCCGCGATGGAGGTGGTGTTCAAGGCCCCGGCGATCACGACCTTCCAGTTCCAGATCGGCTGGGTGACCAGCCGCGTGATGAACCTCACGACCGACGACTACCAGGCCAAGTTCTGGTTCAAGTCCACCACCAACGCGACCGAGGTGTTCGCCGCGACCAGCGATAACCACACCGGCGCGGTGCTCGACCGCCTGTACGCCACCGGCCTTCACCTTGAAGCCGGCAAGGTCTACAAGCTGTCGGTGGACTTCGACGCCGAGGGCCGGGCCCGGTTCTACGGCGGCGTGCAGGGCGGTGACGCCAAGCGGCTGTACGTCAGCGAGCGGCCCATCACCAACGCGGGCGCGTCGGTGAACGTCCTGCCGGTGATCCAGTGGGGCACCACCGCCAAGGCGGCGGCGCGCAACCTCACGCCCTACAGCGCGACGTTCGTCCGCAAGCTGACCTGACCCGTCGGGCCATCCCCGATCCCCCTACGCAGGCCGGGCCCTGGCCGGCGCGGCCTGCTTTCTGATGAGCGCCGCACACCCGACCATCCTGATCGACTCGGCCTATCAGGCTCTCGGCGGCACCTATGCGCCGATGGGGCGGGAAGTGTCGGGCACGACCGCCGACCTGGTGCGGGATGCGCTCGATCGGCCCGTCCCGTGGATGCACGGATGGGCCCGCGAGCGGTTCGGCACCACCACGGCGTGGCTGATCGGACGCGGCTGGTCGGCCGACCCCGACCGGCGTCAGGCGCTGCACCGGGCCGGCGCGGTCACGATGGCGATCAACGACGTGCCCGAGGGCTGCCCGCCCACCACGATGTGGGTCTCGGGCGACCCCCCGCACTACTTCCGGCCCGCCATCTGGGACGACCCCCGTGTGATCAAGTTCGTCAGCATGTACCACGCCGAGAAGCCGCTGGGCCGGCAGCACGCCTACACGGCCCCCCGCACCCCCCGCGACTGCCCCAACGTGCACTTCTACCACGCCCTGTGCAACCAGTCGTGGCACCGGTTCCTCGATACCCCGTGGGCCTGCTGGGGCACGGCGGGATACGACCGGCGCGACAACGCGGGGCTGCGGTCCTCGATGCTGATCGGACTGCGGCTGCTCTACCACCTCGGCTTCCGCACCGTCAACCTGTTGGGATGCGATTTCGTTCCGCACCAGCACCCCAACCCCGACTACTACCCCGAGCTGGCCTCGATGCTCGACGCCCTGCGGCCGGTGTTTGACGACAACGGCTTCCGCGTCCGCCAGGCCAACCCCGACGCGTACCTGCGGCAATTCCCCGTCCTGACCTTCGACCAAGCCATGGCGGGAGGTTCCGATGAGCCAGCTTGAAGCCGACGCCGTCGGGCAGGCCATCCTGTTTGTCGTGTCGGACGCGACAACGGGCGACGCGGTCACGAATCGCACAGCCGCCAATTTCACCGCGGCCTACGTGCGATTCCTCCGCGGCATCCCGCTGGCGGCAACAACGACACCTTTCCCGGCGCTGTCCGACCTCGCGGCGTGGAACAGCGACTTCACGCCTGGCGGCGTCAAACACCTGTTCAACGGCATCTACATCCTGCACGTTCCCAACGCGGTATCGGTCGCGGGGGCGACGTCCGCCATGATCGACATCCAGAGCGATGAGTCCGCGGACGTGGTGAACGTGCTGGGCGCGGTGTCGGGCATCGTGGGGCTGGTCAAGGCCGACGCGATGAGCATCGGCGGTCAAAGTGTCCTGTCGGGCTTCCGCATGCGGCAACTCGCGGCATCGGACACCAACCGATCGGCCGACGTCGTGATCGAGGAGGTGACGCCGTGAACCTGTACCGCATCACGGGCAACGTGTTCGCGTTCGACCCCGCCCAAGACGTGATGGGCGTGGTGTGGCTCGTGTCGGGTTCGTCGCGACCCCGCGTCCCGCTGGTCTGCACCAACGCGACACCCGCCGACCTGACGTGTGCCGCCCCGCACCCAGCGGGTCTGGCCTTTACCCCGGTGACCGCGGTCGGATTGGAGTGTGAGTAGACCATGGCCTTCACCCTCGCCGATGCCGAACAGTTGGTCATGCTCGCGGGCCTGCACGACCCCACGAGCAACCGCATCAAGCTGCACGACGCGATCGACCGCGCGGCCAACGAGTTCCTGCGCCGCACCCGGCTCGACCGCCGCGTCTGCACCGTCACGTGCGTGGAGGACCAGGACCACTACGAGATCACGTCCGGCGGGTTCCACAGCACGCTGATGGTCGCGGCCCCGTGGGTATCGAGCGCCTTGAGCGGCAGGCGGTTCCAGACGCTGCGGTCGGTGTCGCTCAACAACCTCCAGGGCGAGCGTGAGCGGTTCAGCAACACGACGGGCCAGCCCGAGCTGATCCACTGGATCAACGGCACCCAGTTCATGGTGTTCCCCACGCCGGACGCCGCTCATGTCATCAGCCTGCCTTACAGCCGCTACCTCACGGACTTCATCCACGGCATCCGCGGCCAGTGGACCACCGGCGTCACGTACCACGCGGGCGATGTGGTGTACGGCGACGGCACGCCCGACACGCACCTGTACCGGTGCTTGAACGAGAACCAGAGCCAGGAGCCGGACGGCGACTCGATCCGCTGGAAGCAACTGAGCACCGTCTGGGCCACCGGCGCCACCTACTACGCCGGTCAGTACGTGCAGGGCGACGGCACGCCCGATGCCCTGTACTACCGCGTCCGCCAGACCCACACGTCGGGCGCGGCCAGCGAGCCGCCGAACCCGACCTACTTCTCGGGCCCGCTGGCGGTGGACCCGTACCACGTCGAGGTCAACATCGACCCGCCGTACTTCTACGACGTGATGTCGCTCGGTGGCCGCGCCAAGATGCTGCGCGGCATGCCGGGCGTCCCGGATTCGTTCGTCGATGCTGCCGCGCGCGACTTCGAGCGGGTGATCCGCGAGACCGCGGGAGCCAACGCCGGAACCGACGGCGTCTGGTATCGGGACAACCAGGCCGACCTGACCCGCAACTACGGCCCCATCGGGCTGCGCAACACCTAGCACTGAGAAATGAGAGGCCACCATGGGATGCTTCGCCAATGTTATCGATGGATCGCTCGACTACGGCAACCGCATCACGCTCGCCACCGCGACGTGGACGGTGTCGAGCAAGACGATCACGCAGACCGCCGCGTTCACCAACTACTGCCACCAGACCGGCGATAAGCTGCTGATCACCGGCGGGACCGGCGCGACCGCGGGCATCTACGTGATCGCGTCCAAGACCAGCGCGGACGCGATCGTGCTCACGACCGACGTGGCGGCGGGCAACCTGGCGACCGGTGACATCACGGGCTACATCCTCAATGCCGCCGGGCCGCCCATCACCGACGTGGTCGGCACGGTGGTCAAGCAGCGCACGGCCCGCGACACCACGCACGGCGGCTTGGCCGACGCCGAGGTCACGGCGGGCCGGTCGTTCTGGTACGTCCAGGGCTCGGGCTTCTACCAGGTCTCGGGCCAGTACCCCAGCGTGCTGGGCCAGCCGATCGCCAACGGCCCGCTCAGCCGCATCCTGCAGGTCCGGGTCCGCCGCGTCCGCGGGGTCGAGAACCTGACGGGCGCGGACAACGATGTCAATACCGCGACGTTCAACAAGCAGCGGGCCCGGTACAGCGGCACCGGGTTCGGCGTCCTGCGTCCCACTGAGTTCAAGGCGGCGTCGATCTGGGAGTCGAACTCGATCGCGTCGGCCAAGGTGGCGAACTTCACGATCCCGATCGCCGCAACGGTCACCGACCCCGTGGGGCTCAGGGGCGACATCATCATCCGCACGCTCACGACCAACCTGCAGTTCGCCCAGGGCGGGTCCGTGCGGGTGCCGTTCAGCTTCCAGTTCACCGGCCCGGTGCTGGTCCAGAGCAACGGCGACAACGTTCAGGTGATGGACAACCCGTTCTTGAGCGACTACTTCGGCCCGACGCTCAAGCTGGACAACGGCCGGGTCATGACGGTCGCGGCCGGCGGCAAGGGCATCGTGCCCGAGGTGCTCGAAGCCCAGATCGACTTCCAGAACGCCCTGCCGATCCAGTTCACCTTCCGCGGCCCGATCGACGGTGCCGCGTCGTTCGCCGACGGATAAAGCCCCATGCCCGAACGCAAGAGCGCCAGCCACTTCGGACCCGACCCCGACGCCTCGCTGCATGAGACGGAGGCCCAGACCGCGCCCGAAGAGGAGCCGCAGACCCCGACGCCGCCCGAGGGGTTTGAGCCCGTAACTGGCAGAGAGGATGGCAGCGGGGGGATTGTCTTTGATCCGCCGCAGGAGCCTAAGACGCCGGAACCCGCGGCCGTCGAGGAAGCCGAGCCCGCCGCACCGGTCGATACCGACGCGGAAGGTATGGAAGAGCGGCCCGAACCGGCCGAAACCGTCGCCGAGGTCATGGAAGAGCAGCCCGAGCCGGTCGAGCCCCAGCAGGCGTTTGAGGAGGCGGAGGACCGCCCGCCGCCCGCCGCCCCGCGGGCCCAGCGTGTGGCGGCCCCCAAACCTCCCCCGTCGCCTTCCATGCCCGATGCCGACGCGGCGGGCGGCTCGAAGAAGCGTCGGCTGTGGGGCAACCTCCGCGACGCGATCCGGCTCGGACGAGAGCACAAGCGGCAGCGCAGGCGAGATCGCTTTGAGCAACGCTACGGGGCCGAACCGTCCGGCTCCGGGTCCGGCGCGTCGGTCGATGAACTCAAGCGGATGATCGAGGCGGTTGACCGCAAGCACACCGACCACGCCCAGCAGATCGCCCGGTTCCTCCAGCAGCTCCCGGCGATGATCCGCCAGGAACTGGAAGCCGGCGGGGAGGCCGACGACTGATATGCCGACCACCACCCTCGACATCGAGAGCAACACGAGGCTGACCCGCGGGATCCAGATTTTCGACACCACCTCAGCCGTGCGGGGCTTCCACGTCCAGGGCCTGCCCTCGGGCGATGCCGCCCAGCGCCGGGCCCGGCTCAACGCCGCCATCACGGACGCGATCACGTCGGCCGATCCGCACCCCGACATCACCGACCTGCCGCTGTTCAGCGCCACGGCCGGTTACTTCGGCGTGTCGGACGCGTTCGGCGCGCTGTCCTACCGGCGCAGCGCCGCCAGCCCCTCGCGTTGGCCGGCGTTCACATTCGCGCGCGAGCAGTCCCACTACGGCGGACGCCGGACCGTGCTGACGTTCCTGGGCCCGACCTACGCCGCGGTCAACCCCTCGCCCCTGCGCGACCTGGTCGGATCGGCCGACCTGTACCGGGCGGTCAACCGCCGCCGGATCAGAACCACCGTCACGACCATCACGGTCAGCGACGTGCTGGCCAGCCACCCCCGGCCCGCGATCGAAACCGCGATGGGCACCACGTGGGGCTCGATCCACAACGCGATCAACTCCGACGCCGTGGTGATCAACGGCGTGACCCGACCGGCCAAGACGCTCAAGATTCAGGGCATCTGGATCATCCCGATCGACACCCCCGGCGCGGTCAAGTACCGCGTCACCTACGTGTTCGCCGAGCACCCGTTCGGCTGGGAGGCCCCGCGGTACGGCTGGATCATCGCAAGCTGCCGCGACCTGAACCCGCGGGACTTTAGCCCGTGTACCACCGGCGAGGACGCCTCGACGCTGCCCAGCTACTCCGGCATGTGGTTCAGCCTCGGCTCGTCCAGCGCGTACAACGCGATCGCGTTCGCCACCAAGTTCCCCACCAGCGCCGGAACCGGCCCCGAGGCCCCGCCATGATGTATGACGACGACGGACCTTCTGATCTGGGTCTGGACGCCGCGGGCGGCGGCGGGTCCAGGCCGCGCAACTCCGACGGCGCATTCCTGCCCAACGGGCTGCGGCAGTTCGTCGAGGGCGGGCTGCGCCTGCTCAGCGTCCCGTTCATCCGCAAGATCAACGACAACTTCCGGCGCTGCGCGGTCAGCGTCCGGGCCAACGAATCGACCGGCCTGCACGTCATCGAGGAGATGCCGGGCCACTACGTGCTCACTGTGATCGACGAGGAGCAGGTGGAGGATCAGGAGCCGCTGGAGGAGATACAGGACCCGATCAGCATCAGCGTGCTGGTCAACCTGCTGATCAGGATTGTGAACATCACCAGCACGGGCGACAACGGCATCCACGGGGTCAAACTCGATACCGACACGTTCACGCGGGCGAACAACGGGATCATCGAACTGATCGAGCACTCGCCGACATCAGCACAGGTGGCGGTCAAGTTCACGCTCAGCGACAACGGCGGTAATCCCGATCCGATTCAGGTAGGCGCGTATATCGAAAAGGCCGACATCGACGATCCAGGCAACGGGGATGGTGCCGGAGATCGCTTTGATGTGACCTACCGAGTGCTGCAGAAGCCCAGCGCTGCGACCCCCGAAACCGTGGTGCTGGATACGCGCGACTGGCGGGGGCGGTTTATCACGATCGGCTGGCGAAGCGTTGACTTCGATTCGACAGACGACCCCGATGAAGAATTGTGGCCGCTTGCCGGGAGCAGCGGGTTCAACGGCATGCCCGGAGCGGCATATACGGCTACCGACGTGGACCTGACTGCCAGCATACGCGCCACCATGACCCTGCGGATCAACTGCACGACGGGGGGCGGCAGGCTCGAACTGGTGTTTACCAGTGCGATCGGTGGACCGCAGTGGACGGCGACGCACATCCACGTCCAGGCGTCCGAGCAGCGATCCGGCGCGTTTGACGCGACCCACGAGCCCTAATGAAGCGATACCTGCCTCAATTCGATGACGCTGGTGGCATGACGGTCATTCGCGCTGTAGTTGATCCTATGCACGGCACCTTGCATGCGAGCAGTACCTTGGTTGTTGCTCCACCGGCCCACCATGTCGATCGGGACGCGGGCGTGGAAGCTGGTCTGGTACGTCACGCCGTCGATGCGTTCCGACAATCTCATCGTAATGTCGGCGGTCGCCGCGCCCGACGAAGTAACCCGAACCGTGGTCCGCGGCGTCTGAATCACCGCCCCGTTCTTCGCCCGAAACACCGCATCGGTGGCGGCCTGCGCGGTCTCGACATCCCACGTGACCCGCCCGTTGGCCACGCTAAACCGATGCTCCTGCGGAATCCACCCGAACACCACGCGGACATTCACCGCCTCAGGCTGCTCGGCATCCCCCCGCACCACCAGCGGCAGACACAGGGACAGCACAAGCACGAGCGGCACGGTACGGAAGTTCAGCATGGCGGGTCTCCAGAAGTAGAAGCGGTGCATCACCCTTTGAGTATACCACACCCCACCCGAAAGGCCGCATAGGAATGTCCCGTAGCGCGATGTCCACCCAGCAGTTCCTGCACATGCTGACCCAGGCGGTCGAACAGGCCGAGGCCGAACTGTCCCGCCAGGGACGCCGGACCCACCTGCGGATCAGCCCCGTGGTGCTCGACCCCCGCCAGCCCGGGGACTGGCTGGCGCTGACCATCCTGCGTCTGACCGGCCTGAGCGTGGACCAGCGCACCAACTGCAACAACATGCGGGAGCGGATGAACGCGTGGGGCTGGGCCGGATGCTGGGCACGGCGTGACGCGCTGATCGATTACCTGCTGCGCGAGCAGCCGCACCAGCAAGGTCCCCGCACGCCCACGCACCGCGAACTGGCCCGGAGCTTGCGTGAACTGCTGGCCGAGGCCCGGCGTCACGGCGTCGAGATCGGGCTGCTGGATCGGTGGAGATTCGTGGCCTCGACCGCCCGAAAAATGTCCCGCGCAACCGGCGCGGAACGTGGTAAGATTTAAGTTATTACTTTAACATCGCAGGAGCACGGTCATGGCTCGAACGATCCGCAGGCCAAGGACGCGTCAGCAGCAGCCGCAGCAGGTTGACCCCGTCGAAGAGGTGGTGGCGGCCCAGACCGCGCGGCGGCCCGGCATGGTTCAGCGTGGCATCAACACCGTGAACCGCTACGCCGCGGCCCAGCAGGGCGTCGAGGCCATCGCGCCCGGCGCGACCTCGGGCCGGCGTGCGCCGATGAGTGATGCCGAATCGGCGGAGTACTGGGAGAATCAGTACCCGCCGGGAGAGAAGCGGCGATTCAACGCCGGTGGCGCGCTGATGATGCTCGGCCCGGAAGGCACGGCATCGACGGCGGGCAGCCGCGGCGCTTTGCAGAACGCGGCGGCCGAGCAGCAGGCCCAGACCGACTACCGCGCGACGCCCGAGGGGCGAGCGGTGCAGCAGCGGATCGCCCAGACCGAGCAGGAGACGGCGGACCTGCAGCGTCAGGAGCGGCAGACCCGGGCGGGCACGAGCCGCGTCGGAGCCGCGTTGGACGCGATCGGCGACATCAACGACCCCGCGACCGGCGGCCGCATCGACTGGCGTCAGGCCGGGGCGGCCCGCATCGACCCCGCGCAGGCCCAGCGGATGGGCGGTCAGATCGACTACACCGGCTTCCTGGCTCAGAGCGGCGTCAGCCCCGAGGCGATCGGCATGGCCCGCGGGCGTGGGGCGCTAAACAGCGGACCGGCCCGAGACCCACTCGAAGGCCAGCGCCTGCCCGAGGACCAGCGGGTGAACCCGCAGACCATCCAGCGCGAGCAGGCCCCGATCGCGGCCGACCGCAACACCGCGATGAGCCGCGGGGAAATGATCGAGAGCGTGCGGGCGGCGGTCGAGAACAACGCCGGGATGCGTGAGGCCCGGCAGGAGAACCTCGACCGCGTACAAGCGGCGCGGGACCAGCGTTACCGCGGCGAAGGGCCGCTGGTGGCGTCGAGGCCGGCCCAGCGTGCGGCGCGGTCGCGGGCGGCGTTCGAGATCGCGATCGGCCTGCTGGGTCCGGGTCCGGGCGAGCAGGCGCAGATGATGCGGGCCGGTCGCCAGGAGGCGGACGCCCAGCGACAGAGCAACGAGCGGGTCGCGCAGAGCCGCGCGGCAGGACGCGGGCAGGTGGGTCAGCCGGAGCAGGGCCGGCCCGTGACGATGCGGACCCGCACGGGCGTCAACGTCGAGGTGCCGCAGAACCTGCTGGCCCCGCCCGACGGCGGCAACGCGATCAACGAACTCGATCAGTCGATCCAGCGGCAGGTCATGCAGGGCTACATGGACTTGGGCCGACGCAAGATGGGGTCGGCCGAGTGGGCCAAGATGGTGGAAGCCGATCAGTACCGCTACGCCCAGGACCTGGCCGAAGACCTCGGCGGGTGGCAGTTCCCCAGCGAGTAACCCGTGCCCCAGAGCTACTTCGAGAAGCTGGCCCGCCGACCTAGGGACGAAGAGCAATCGCCCGAGGCGGTCGCCGCGCCCACACCACAACCCGACCCCAAGCCGCTGCCCGAACTTGAGCCGATCCCCAAGGGACGCAGCTACTTCGAGGATTTGGCCCGCCGAGACCAGCGCCGTGAACAAATCACCGAATCCGCCCCCCCCGAGCGCCCTGGCCTGCTGACCCGAGCCGCCGCCGCGATGCCGCTGCCGCAGGACGCACTACGCCCCTCGGCCCCCGGAAGTAGTGCCGCCCCCGCAAGTGGTCCCACCCCCACCCCTGTTCCCAAGCAACTCCCGCCGCCCGAT
>CAZTLX010000107.1:0-13979 GCA_964614575.1 uncultured Phycisphaeraceae bacterium
CGACAACACGGGCTGGATTGCCACACCTTCACACCCCCCACCCCCGCTTCGAGCAAACGCTGGGGCGACTTCGAGCGGGCGCTCATCGCCTGGCTCTGGCAACTGCCCAAGCCCGTCGGCATCCTCGCCGCCACCGACCCGACCGCCGAACGACTCCTCGAGGTCTGCCTGCAGGCGGGCATCGACGTGCCCGAGCAGATCGCGGTCCTCGGCGTGGACGACACGCAGATCATCTGCGAATCCACCTGGCCGCACCTCTCGAGCGTCGCGATCCCGTTCGAGCAGATCGGCTTCCGGGCCGCGGCGATGCTCGACGACCTGATCCACCGCCGCATCGAAGCCGGGCCACAGACGCTCATCCAACTGCCGCCGCGCTACGTCGTCCCCCGCCAGTCCACCAACGTGCTGGCGATCAGCGACGATCAGGTGATCCGCGCGGTGCGTTACATCGAGGCCCACCTCGGCGAACCGCTGAGCGTCGATCAGATCGTCGCCCACCTGACCATCAGCCGCCGCATGCTCGAACACCGATTCAAACGCGCCCTGGGCCGCACCCCCGCCCAGCAGATCACCCGCGTCCGCATCGACCGCGCCCGCCAGCTCCTGGCCGAAACCGACCTGGACATGACCTCGTTGGCCCACGCCTGTGGCTATGCCAACAACACCCGCTTCGGTGTCGCCTTTAAGCGCGTGACCGGGACAACCCCCACCGCCTATCGCAAAGCCAAGGTCTGATGCCCCCGCCCTCGCAACCTTATCACCCCAGAACCCACACCCCGATCGCGTGCCCTTGACCGGGACCGGCTCGAACAAAGGTTGATGCCATCACCGATTCGCCTGCCACGGCCAAGACCGCCCCGCCGCTTGCGGCGTCGTGTCATCGCCGCAGATACCTTGCCGCATGGGGAGAACGGGGCACGTCGTGCCAAGCGCTCAACGTGCCCGGCTGCGGGCGGCGGTGACGCTTCTCAGGGGTTGGCTTCGCCGTACCAGTCGCAAGATTTCTGCCGGCCTCGGATTAGGCTTCTCCGTCAGACATGGGGGTGCTAATATGATGCTGACTTGCATCGGGCAACCTTGTGGACGAAAGATCGATACGGGTCGTCTCATCTCTCTTATGAAAGGGGAAACATGCTTTACTGGGCAGCGGTTTTCTTCGTGATCGCGATTGTCGCGGCGGTGTTCGGGTTCGGGGACATCGCCGAGGGCGCAACCTCGATCGCCAAGATCCTGTTCTTCGTTTTCCTCGTGCTGTTTGTGATATCTTTGATCGCCAATGTCGTGCGTGGGCGCAAGTAGCCGCGCCCGCCGGGCTCTCGGTCGTATCGGGTTTGTATTGAACACTTTTTGAGGACTTTCGATGCGTAAATTCTGGATGCTCTTGTGCCTGGCCATGTTCACCGCCGGGTCGGCAGCGATGATCGGCTGCAACACGATGGAGGGCGCGGGCAAGGACGTGGAAGCGGCCGGTGAAGCGGTGCAGGACGCGGCCGACTGATCCGCAAGGATTCCCGTCATGCGGGTACGATTTCCCCCGGCCGCGGTGCCGCGTCCGGTTCATTCGTATCAGCCGCTTACGGCTTCGCGCGATCCATGCGCCAACCTTTCCGCTGCGCGATAACGGGACACTTCGTGCCGCCCGCTAAACGTGCGCGCTTGTGGCGTAAGATGGAGGGTGGCACGTGCCGGGAATCGAAAACCCGGCCCGTGCGTCCTATACATTGCCGGCTCGACCGGAGGTTTTCACCATGACCGATACACCTGCCGCCCCCACGACCGCCCCGCCCGCCAAACACCGTTGGCCCCGCCGGCTGCTGCTGGGTGGTGTTGCGGTGCTGCTGGTGCTGTTCCTGCTGCTCGCCCTGCTGCCGACGCTGCTGTCCACCGGCCCCGGCAGGAATCTTGTCCTCAATGTCGTCAACGGTTCGATCAACGGCAAGGTCGAGGCCGAGTCGCTGAGCCTGAGTTGGATCGGCGGGCAACGCGCGGCCGGGGTGAACGTCACCGGGCCTCGCGGGACGCGGGTGGTGCAGAACCTCTCGCTCGACGCGCCGGATGTCGCGCTGCTGCCGGTGGTCTTCGGCTCGCGCGACTTCGGGCAGGTCACCGCCAACGCCGACGCGGTGCAACTGGCCGCGAACGATCAGGGCGAACTGGACCTGCCCGCCGCCAAGTCCCCCGCCGCGGCCGATGCCGACCAACCGGCCGCGGGGATCGACACGCACGTGAAACTGACCGTCGGCAAGATCACCTTCGAGCAACCCGGCAACCCGACACAGACGCTGACCAACTTCGACAGCGGCTTGGAGGTGCGTGGCAACCGCAAGCTGGACCTGCGCGCCACCGCCGACGTGCCCGGCTCCGCGGACGCCGAACCGGGCCGGCTCGACGCGACGGTCAGGATCGACCACCTCACCGACGCCGCCGGCAAGCCGCAGGCCGAGAAAGCGACGATCGACGCGGACGTGAAGCTGATCGGCATCCCCACGCCGCTTCTCGCCGCGCTCAGCGGCCAAGCGGAGCTCAATGACTACATCGGCCCGGCGCTGACCACCACGCTCACCGCCCAGGGCACGCTCGCCCGGTTCACCGCTGACGCGGTGCTCCCCACTCTCACGCTCCCCGCGGGCGAGGGCAAGACGCTGCGCTTCAGCGAGGGCACACTCAACGTCAAGCCCGGCACGCAGCCGCATCAGTTGGCGTTGACGCTGCGCGGCCAGGCGACGACCGGCGAGGTCTCCGAAGCGGTCAGCCTCGACGCGACGCTCTCGCACCTGTTTGACCAAAGCCCGGTGGGTATCAGCGCGACGACGCAGAAGCTGCCCGTGCCGCTGGTCGATGCGCTGGCCGCGCAGGACGGCAAGCTCACCGCGACGCTGGGCGACCTGCTCGACCTGCAGATCACGCTGGCCGAGCACGCCGAGGGCGGCTACGCGTTGTCGGGGCGGATCGATGCGCCGAATCTCGCCGGGCCGTTCGAAGGCCGCTACGACGCCGAGAAGCTGATGGCGTTCTCGACGCCTTCGCCGCTGCGGCTGACGCTCTCGCCGCAGGCGTATGACCTGTGGACCGCGGACGCGGAGACCGGCGCGCCGGCGAACCTGCGCCTGGCCGAGACGATGACGGCGCAGGTGAGTGTGCCGGGCGTCCGGCTGGTGATCCTGCCGACCGAGGCGGGCGAGGACGCGGGCGTGCTGGGCATGCGGATCGACCCGGCCCGCAGCACCGCGACGCTCAGCGTCACCAGCGATAAGGCGATGATCGAACGCCGCGAACCGGCCGCGATGGTCACGCTCACGCCGCTGCAACTCGATGTGACCAGCAAAAACCTAAACGCGATCGAACTGGTCGCGCAGCTCCAGACGATCCTCGAGCAGGCCGAGCAGCAGTTGCGGGAAGCGGACGCGCCCCCGGGTGACGCCGCCGCGGCCCCCGCCGAATCCACCAGGGGCAAGGTGACCTCGCGCACCACGATCAAGAACCTCTTCAACGAGCGCGGCGTCGTCGCGTTCGAGGGCAGCACCATCGACAGCAAGAGCGAGCTGCAAGCCGTGCCCGCCGCGCTGGTCGATCTGCTGGCCAACCAGAACGGCTCGCTGGCCGCGACCACCGGCCGCCTCATCAACGGCGACCTGAGCGTGCAATACCAGAGCGGCCAGGCCGGCCGAGCCACCGCCAACCTCGACGCGACCAACCTCAAAGGCACCATCCCCGTCCAGATCGCGCCCGACTTCTCCGTCGCCACCCTCACCGACGACATCCGCGTCACGCTCTGGGTGACCGAAGAAACCTCGCAGTCGTACCTAGGCTCCTCGCACCCGCTGTTCGCCGATGCCGTGTCCTCCGACCCGGAAAAACCCGTCAACGTCACCCTCAAAAAAGAAGACGTCGTCATCCCGCTCGACGGCTCGTTCGATATCAGACAACTGACCATGCAGGGCACCATCGACCCCGGCACGCTGAACATGAAACGCAGCGGGTGGATCAACCAGGCGGTGACCGCGGCGATGGCGCAGGTCTTCAAACGCGAGCCGCGTGCTCGCGGCGAGGTGCGCACCTACCCCGCACGCTTCTCCCCGATGAACTTCACGCTCAAGGACGGCCTGCTCGACACCTCCGAGCTGTGGCTCGCGAGCGACGACATGGGCCTGGGCTTCCAGGGCAAGCTGAACCTCAACAGCGGGCAGATCGACAAGATGGCGGTCGGCATCCTGGCCGGGTCGTTCTACGCGCTCGGCGGTGGGGATGTGCGCAAGCTCGACCCCGGCACGGTGCTGGAGGTGCCGCTCAAGGGCCCGATCGCCTCACCCAAGCCGGACGTCGCCGGCCTCTTCGTCGCCAACCTCGATTCGATCCTCGACGTGGCCGCGGGCGCGACCGACGAGAAGACCGCCGCGTGGATCAACCTCGGCAAGACCATCCTCGACGGGGCCAACCGCAACCCGCAAAACAACGGCGGCAAGTACACCTACCAGTGGAACCCCTCCGAGGCCGCGGAGCTGTTCACCGAACAACTGCGCCCCAAACCGCAAGAACCCCCCGCCCCCGGAAATGATCCCGCCCCCGGAAGCGATAACGCCGCCGGAAGCGATGCCGCCCCCGATGCCGCGGAGGACAATCCGTCGGCTCAAGACGAGCCCGCCGAGGCCGCGCCGTCGCGCGAACCCACGCTGCAGGAATTGCTGCTCGAACAGCTCCGCGAGCGCCGCCGACAGCGCGAGCAGCCGCGACAAGACCAGCCCCCCGCCCAGCCGTGACGCCCAACGCATAACGCACCGCTCAGGCGATCTCGATCATCGCGTGGCCGTCGATCCGTGGAATCGTAAACCGCACGCGGCCGTCGGCGTAGTCAAAGCCCAGCGTCTCGCCGCCCGGCACCAGCTTCACGCTCCCCGGCTTCTTGTCCCGCGCGACCGACACCGACGTCTCGTGCAGCGGGATCACATCCTCCACGATGTCGAACGCCGCACCCCGACGCTCGGGCACGTAGTGCAGCAGGTGCAGCACGTCCCGCTTCTCCGCGGGCTGATGGCTCAGCGCGTTGATCACCGTCGTCGGCCCGTCGACCTCGACCACCGCCCGGCCGATCAGCCGATCGATCGCGTTGCCCAGCAGCACCCGGCACCAGCGCGGCGCGTTGCGCTGGTACTGCCGGAAGATCGGGTGCATGAAGTGGACATAACCGTCCTTCTGCACCACGCCCGCGTAGGCCGCCTTCCCCGCGCTGGGCGTGTGCGCGTGCGAGCAGAAGTGGCGGAACGTGCGGTTGAAATACGGCGGCTCGACCTGCGCGAGCACCTCCGCGCCCGGCTCCGCCTCCAGCGCCACGCCCTTCTCGTACATCGCATACCCCGTCGGCTCCAGCCCGGCCCGCAGCGCATCGCCCGGCACGAGGAAGTCGGGGCTCAGCGCCGCATCACCGCTCACCTTCACCCCGAAACCCTCAAGCATGAAGCGCTTATCCGACGTATCCATCCCGCTCTTCCAACTCGCGAGCACCTTGCCGCCCCGCGTCAGGTAATCCCGCAGCTTCTGCGCGAATGCTTCGTCGGCCGGGATCTGATCCGGCAGGATCAGCAGCTTGTACGGCGCGAAATCCCGCTCGGTCGTGATGATGTCGAACTGCCGACCCAGCTCCTGCAGCATCCGCACCGCGCCCATCGTCGCCTCCGGCTGGCGCAGGTTCTCCCCGGCGACCGTCGATTTGCTGTCGGCAAACTCCTCGGGGGTGAACACGCCGATCTCCTTCGCCGGCTCGGCCCCGCGGCACCACGGCTCCTTCGCCGCGACACTCCCATACACCGAGCCGATCAGCTTGTACGTCGCGGCGTCGATCCTGCCCGAGGGGTGCAATTGATCGCCGACCGAGCAGCGCGCGCCCAGCGCCAGCATGTGGAAGCACTCGAACTCGAGCGCCGCGCGGTTCTTGAACGAGTGGAAGTCGCCCCACGAGGTGTGGAACTTGCCCGTCATGCCCAGGCACAGCTTGCCCAGGCCCCGCGCGTAACGCATCGCCAGCGGGAAGTGCAGGTAGCCCCAGCCGCCGGACGGCAGCGATTCGAGCTCGTAATGCGTGTAGGCGTCGATGGTCGCGCGGTGGCGCGGGCCGACGTGCCCGGCGTTATAAAAGATCGTGCAGTTCTCCGCGTCGTACTGCGGCAGGCCTTCGATGAACCGCGTCATCTCCAGCTTCCAATCGTTGATCACCTTCGTGCCGAACGCCTCGCGGGCGTGCGCATCTTCCGGATCAACCCCCGCATCGTCCATCGCGTCGAGCCAGTGCCGGGCCAGCGACCAGCGCGGCTGGACGATATCGAAGAACAGCCCATCGACCGGCAACATCTCGAACACCTCGGCGGTGTGATCCTTGAGGAACTGCCGATAGCCGGGGTGCAGCACATCAAGGAAGCGGTAGAAGCCGGCTTTAAGCGGCGGCGTGGGGAACTCCGTGCCGTGCTCATCGATGCATAGCCAGTCGCGGTGCGCGTCCGCGGTGAACTGGTCCCACTGCACGGTGATGTAGATCGGCACACGGATGTTGCGCTTGTGGCACGCCTCGATCTGCTGCTTGAGCAGGTCGCGGTTGGTCAGCGTCGGGTGGATGCGTTCGGGGTTGAGCTTCGAGTCGTAGTAGAGGTGCCCGTGGTGGCAGCGGGCGAAGGCGGTGACGCTGTCCACGTGCGCCCCGGCGAGCGTGTCGGCAAACTCATCCGGGTCGAAGTCCGCCCCCACCGCGAGGATGTGCGGGCTGGTGTGAAAGTCGAGGTGGATCTGACGGTAACGCAGGTCGGTAATCGGCATGGCGGGGAGTTTAGCAACCGCCGCGGGCAACGGTGGTCGGTCAAAAAATCGTCGGAGTCATATGACTGTGTCATCGTGAGTCGGCGTCTAAGCGAGCCGGGGCGTGTCGCCCCGGTCAACGCACCGGCCCGACACGTGCCGGCTCGCTTGGGCCGGCTCGCGGGATTGCGCTCTACCACTCCGCGTACGTCCCGTCTTTTAGACGCCAGATCGTGGGCTGGAACGTGTGGGTGTGTTGGGTGGCGGCGCGGACCTTGTCTTCGTCGATCTCGATGCCCAGGCCCGGGGCGGTGGGGACGGGGAGGTAGCCGTCCTTCGCAGTCAGCGTCTCGGGGTCTTTGAGGTAGCCGGTGAGGGTGCCGCCCTTGTTGTAGTGGATGAGTTCGCTCTGCTCCTGGATGAGGAAGTTGGGGCAGCAGGCGTCGAGCTGGAGCGACGCGGCGAGGTTGATCGGGCCAAGCGGGCAGTGCGGCGCGATCGCGACGTCGTAGGCCTCGGCCATCGCGGCGATCTTTCGGCACTCCCAGATGCCCAGCGCGTGCGAAAGGTCCGGCTGGACGATCGCCAGCCCGCCGGGGCCGAGGACGCGCTTGAAATCCCACCGGCTAAAGAGCCTTTCACCCGCGGCGAGCGGGATCGTCGTGCCGGCCGCGAGTTCGGGGAACAGCTCGCTGTGCTCGGGGAGCACCGCCTCCTCGACGAACAGCGGCCGCATCGGTTCGAGCACTTTGAGCAGTTGCTTTGCCAGCGCGCGGTGGACCCGGCCGTGGAAGTCGATGGCGAAGTCGAGCTCAGGGCCGATGGTCTCTCGCACGGCGGCGGCGCGCGCGGCGACGGCATCGATGTCGGCATAGGTCCCGAGCATCCCCGTCGGGCCGCAGACGTTCATCTTCATCGCGGTGTAGCCGCGGGCGACGATGTCCTTGGCCTGTTTGCGGATTTCGGCATCGGTGGTTTTGTACATCTCCCCGCCGATCCAGCCGTACATGCGGATGGTGTTTCGCACCGGCCCGCCGAGCAGTTGATGGATGGGGACGCCCAGCGCCTTGCCCTTGATGTCCCAGAGCGCTTGTTCGATGCCGGCGATGGCGGAGTTGATGACCGGGCCGTGGCGGTAGAACCCGCTGCGCAGCAGGACGTTGACGTGGTCTTCGATGGGGGCGGGGTCTTTGCCGAGCACGAGGTCGAACGACTCGCGCACGGCGGCGGCGGTGGTGTCGGGCTTGCTCTCGACGATGGGTTCGCCCCAGCCGTCGATCCCCTCATCGGTGGTGACCTTGAGGAACAGCCAGCGGGGCGGGACTTTGAACAGCTCGTAGCCGGTGATCTTCATGGGATCGGCTCGGGTGATTCAGCCCAGCCCGCTGCGGAGGAAGTATTCCATCAGCTCGTGGCCGTGGCGGATGTGCAGGTCGGACTCGTGGGCGCTGGCCTCGGTGAAGGGGCGTTGGAGGACCGAGCGCACTTTGTGCCCGGCCATGACGAAGGGGACGGGCGTCGGGTCGTGCTTGCGGCTGTCCACCGAGGTGTAATGATCGGGCATCACCAGCAGGCGGTAGGGGTCACCGGCCGCGGCCCGCGCTTCGAGGGCGTCGTGGATCGGGCCGATGACTTTCTCGTCGATCGCCTCGATGGCGGCGACCTTGGTCAGCGCGTCGGCGGCGTGGGCGGCCTCGTCGGGCGCTTCGACGTGGACACACACAAAGTCGTATTTCTCGATCGCTTCGATGGCGTGGCGGCCGGTCGCGTCGTAGTCGTTGTCGTGGTACGAGGTCTGGCCCGGCACGTCGAGGCGGTCGAATCCGATGAACGAGGCGATGCCGGCCAGCAGATCGACCGCGGTGATCATCGCGCCGCCCAGGCCGTATTTCTCGGCAAACGCCGGCATGTTCGGGCGGGTGCCCTGGCCCCAAGGCCAGAGGTGGGTCGCGGGCAGCTCGCCCATCTCCTTCCGTGTGCGGTTGATCTCGTGCTCAGCTAAAAAGACCTCGCTCTCGGCAATCATCTGCTGCAGGAGCGCGGCGTGCTCGCCGCCGACCGGCAGGTGCTTGCGGATCGGCTCGCCGGGGATGTCGTGCGGCGCGACGGTGACCAGCTCTGACCAGTCACGTCCCTCCATCTCCTCACTCTGCTTCCGGGGGCGGGGGCTGGGGCGGTCCACCATGATGTTGCGGTAGCTGACCCCCGGGAACAGTTCGGCACCCTCCAGATCACAGCGGGGCGCGAACTCTTCGAGCAGTTGACGGCCCTCGGCGGAGCTGATGTGCCCGGCCGAGTGGTCCTGCATCAGCCCGTCGATGACGGTGACGAGGTTGACGCGGAAGACCCAGTCGCGCGGGCCCAGCGGGATGCCCAGCGCCGCGGCTTCGAGCGGGGCGCGGCCGGTGTGGTAGCGCAGCGGATCGTATCCCAGCAGGCACATCGAGCAGACATCCGAGCCGCACGCCATGCCCTGCGGCGTGGTGGCGACGGTGCCCTGCCGGCCGGTCTGCGCGATCGCATCGAGGTGCGGGGTGTTTGCGGCTTCGAGCGGTGTCTTGCCTTCGAGCACGTCGAGCGGGAAGTCCGCAGCACCATCGGGGATGATCAGGACGTATTTCATATCGGGGTACGGGGATCGGGGTTCAGGGATCAGACGAAACCGCGGGGTCGGGCGTCAGAGGCTGTTTACTGATCCCTGGTCCCCGATCCCTGTCCCCTGATTTAGAACTGCACAGGCACGCCTTCGGCTTTCCATTTTTCGACCAGCAGCCGGGCCTCGTCGATCGCCTTTTGCAGGCGCTGGGCCGAGTCGTTGAGGTTGTTATAAAGCTGCGGGTCATTGAGCAGCTTGGCGAGCGTGCCATCGCCCTCGCGGGCGGCGACGGCAACCTTGTCGATCGACGCGGCGACCTTGGCGTAGTCATCCGCCAGCGCGACCAGCCGCTTCTCGACCCGGCCAATCGATTCGTTGAGCCTCGCGGAGGCCTCGGCGGAGTTGGTGAGTGTGGTCTTCAAATCCTTGCGGAGCTGTTCGTCGCCGGCCCAGGAGTTGATGTTCGCGATGGCGACTTCCATCTCGGCGAGGCGGTCGTCGGCCCGCTGAAGGACGGAGGCGAGGTTGCCGGTGGTCAGGCCGTTGTCGATGTCGGCGGGGTTGCGCTGTTCGGTGAGCTGGTTGAGGTTGGTGGCGAGGGTCTTCCACTCGGCGCTGAGTTCGGCGAAGCTGTGGGTGAGCTTCTCGAAGTTTTGCGAGGGCCCGGCGATGGCCTCGCGCAGCTCGGTGGTGAACTGGGACGCGAGGGAGCCGACCTCGCCGTCGAGCACCGCGCTGCCGTCGGTCGGCACGGTGCCGGCGTCGTACTCGCTCATATCTTCGATGTAGAACTCGACGGTGGCGGTGCCGCCGAGCAGCGGCGACTCGACGGTGGGGATGATGCCCTTGGGCAGGCGGACATCGGGCTGGAGCCGTGCGGTGACGGTGACGCCCGCGCCGTTGGTGGCGTTGAGGGTGATGCGTTGGATCTTGCCGACGTCGATGCCGTTGAGCCGCACGCGCGAGCCTTCGTGGATGCCGGAGGCGTGGGGGTAGCGGATGTTGACGACGTAGCCGCGTTCGAGGAGGGCGGGGACGTAGCCGAAGAGGAACAGCAGCGTCGCCAGCCCGAGGATTCCGCCGAGGGTGGTGAGGCCGACCGCGATGTTGCGTCCGCGTTCCTGTTCCATAGGGGGGATTGTACGGGGCGGGGTGGGGTTTGTGTGAGCCGACGGATTGACCTCCGCGGCTTCGGGGAGGGCTAACCGGTCGGCTGCTCGGCGGGGGCGAAGGCCCGGCGGATGGCCTGGAGGTCTTCGCGGTCGGCGCGGCCGTGGATAAACCGCTGCACCAGATCGTCGTCACAGTTGTAGAACTGCTCGGGCGTGCCATCGTGGACGATCTGGCCGTGGTAGAGCAGCACCATGCGGTCGGCGATCTTGTTCGCGCTGGCCATGTCGTGCGTCACCACGATGCTGGTGATGCCCAGGTGCTCGCTGAGGGTGTCGATCAGCTCGTTGATCACATCCGCGCGGATCGGGTCCAGCCCGGTGGTCGGCTCATCGTAAAGCACGAGCGACGGCTCGAGCACGATCGCCCGCGCCAGCGCGATGCGCTTGCGCTGACCGCCCGACAGCTCGGCCGGCATCTTCTTCTGCGTGCCCGGCAGCCCGACCATCTCCAGCACCCGGGCCACGGCCGCGGCCCGTTGGTCCCCATCCAGCTCCGTGTGCTGCAGCAGCGGGAACGCCACGTTCTGCGCCACGTTCATCGAGTCGAACAGCGCGCCCATCTGAAAAAGAAAGCCCATCCGCTCGCGCTTGGCGACCAGCCCCGACTCGGGGAGCTGATCGATGCGCCCGCCCTCGAACCACACCTCGCCCTTGTCCGGCCGCATCAACCCGACGATGTGCTTGAGCAGCACGCTCTTGCCCGTGCCCGAGGGGCCGAGGATCACCGTCGTCTTGCCGCGCTCGAAGTCGAGGCTGACCCCACCGAGCACGCACAGGGGTCCGAAGGATTTGTGGACCCCGACCACGCGCACGAGCGGCTCGGATGAAGTCGACTTGTGCCCGCGCTGCGACATCAGTAATTGCCTTGCGGTTTAGCGGGTGGCACGAAGTGCCCCGGTCCTGAATGACGAATGACGAAAACCGAATGACGAATGATCCAACCCCTCGCCGATTTCGTCATGCTGGTTTCGTCATTGGTCATTTGATCTCACCGTTTAGTCGCCGGCGAAGAAATCTCGCACGGCGGTGATCACCTCGTCCTGCTGCTCGCGGGTCATCTCGGGGAAGCAAGGCAGGGACAAGACTTCCTGGGCGGCTTTCTCGGCCTCAGGCAGCGAACCGGGCTTGTAGCCCAGGTGCCTGAAGCACGGCTGAAGGTGCAGCGGGATTTCGTAATAGATCCGGTTGCCGATGCCCTTGGCGGTCAGGTGCGCCCGCAGGGGTTCGCGGCCGCCGCTGCGCAGGCGGATGGTGTATTGGTTATAGACGTGGTAACGGTCGCCGGGCTCGGCGGGCGGGGTGAGGCGCAGCTCCTCGAACTTGCGGGTGTAGCGCGCGGCGTGGGTGCGGCGGGATTCGGTGTAGGCATCGAGCAAAGGCAGCTTCACATCGAGCACGGCGGTCTGCAGCGCGTCGAGGCGGAAGTTGCCGCCGATCATCGGGTAGGAATATCCGGTGCCCGGTTCCAGGCCGTGGTTGCGCAATTGCCGGATGGTGTCGGCCAGGTCGTCGTTATTGGTGATGACCGCCCCGCCGTCGCCGGGGCCGGCGAGGTTTTTGGAGGGGTAGAACGAGAGGCAACAGCAGTCGCCGATCGACCCGACCCGCTGGTTTTTGTATTGGGCGCCGATGGCCTGGGCGGCGTCTTCGATGACGCGCAGGCCGAAGCGGCGGGCGATGGCCATGACCTTGTCCATCTGCGCCGGCAGGCCGTAGAGATGCACGGGGATGATGGCCTTGGTGGCGGGGGTGATGGCACCCTCGATCGCGTCGGGTTCGAGGTTGTAGGTGCGGGGGTCGATATCGACGAAGACCGGCCGGGCCCCGAGGCGGGCGATGCACCCGGCGGTGCAGAAGAAGGTGAAGGGGGTGGTGATCACCTCGTCGCCGGGGCCGATGCCCATCGCCATCATCGAAACCAGCAGGGCGTCGGTGCCGGAGCTGACGGTGATCGCGTGCTTGACGCCGCAGGCCTGGGCCAGGTGTTCCTCAAACTCCGCGACAAAGGGGCTGAGGATATAACCGTTGGCGTCAATAACCGCGCCGAGCGCCGCGTCGATCTGATCGCGGACGGCCCGGTGCTGGGCGGTGAGGTCGAGGAGAGGGACGGCCATAGCCAGTAACTCGCTTCCATGCAGCAAAAGGGGATCAGCAACGCCAAGAGCATAGTGCCGTCGGCTTGACAAGTCACGGCCGGTGGGTGAGCCTGATAGCGGTCGTCCAACCCGTCACGCGAAACGCCGATCCCCCGAGCCACCGTCGCGGGGTGAAGAGCCGGATCACTTAACCGAAACAACCCATGCCCGACGCCGATTCCACCATCCACTGCCCCCACTGCGCCAAGGCGTACCGCTGGAAGACCGAGCTCGGCGGCAAGAAGGTGCAGTGCAAGTGCGGGCAGAAATTCCGCATCCCCACGCTGGCCTCGGGCAAGGTCGAAGCGCTGGGGCCGCCGCCGGGCACGCCCGAGCCCGATGTCGGCTACGAGATCAACGATGATGACACGTCGCCGCGCGACGCGCCGACCCAACCCGTGGGCGGGAGAACGTCCGCGGAGCGCTGCCCGTCCTGCGGCTCGAAGATCAAGCCCGAGGCGGTGATCTGCCTTAACTGCGGCTTCAACCTCAAGGAGGGCAGGAAGGTCCAGACCCAGGTGCTCAGCCCGGCAACAGGCCCGGCCCCGGCCGAGCAGTCCAAGCTCGCCGCGGTCAACCCCGTCGCCGGTGCCGCCGCCGCCGACCTGGGCGCCCGCGCCCAGCGCGACGCCGAGATGGCCGAGGAAACCGAACGCCAGCACCGCTTCGATGAGCTGATCCTACCGCTGATCATGATCGGGGCCGGGGCCCTGTTCGTCGTGATCGCCAACAGCGCCTACGGCCTGCTGCCCCGCAACGATTACACGCTCAACGGCCTGGACCGCGCGCTGTTCAACCTCGTCATGGCCGGCATCCGCTTCATCATCCAGATCCCCATCATGTTCATCGGGATCTTCATCGTCGCCCGCATCTTCGGCTCAAGCTACGGCGGCATCGGCACCGCCCTGCTCAAGCTCACCGCCATCGCCCTGTGCATGAACGCCACCTCCGCCCTCGTCGAGCTGGCCATCCTCTTCATGACCGGCGGCATCAGCGTCATGGGCATCGAAGGCATCATGGGCTGGGGCGCCTCCCTCATCACCTTCTTCATCCTCTGCGCCAAGTTCTTCGATATGGACGGCCTCGAAGGCTTCGTCTTCTGGCTCATCCTCGAGTTCGGCCCCTGGATCGCCCTCTTCTTCCTCGGCACCCTCATCGCCTCCTTCTTCGCCTGAGCCCACAACCAGAGCCAGGCCCGGCACCACGCTCCGCGCATCGATCAGCACGCCAAAGTCATCATCCTGTAATCCCCCCTGTCTTCCGCACATTCAGAAGTAGAGGGTTTTAGGGTTCATG
>CAZTLX010000108.1:0-13869 GCA_964614575.1 uncultured Phycisphaeraceae bacterium
CTCCTCACTCTCTACCCCCTCCCCCCCTCCGCCACCACCGCGCGGATGTCCTGGCGCAGGCGGGTCATGGCTTCATCATCCCGGCTGTCGTAGCTGTCGCGGACCATGCCGGCGGCGTCGATCAGCACGAAGCGCGGGCTGTGCTCGATGATGTTGCCCGCCGGGTCGTCGGGCTGGTCGAAGAGCGTCATCTTAAAACCCTCGACGCCGACAATCCGCCACACCTTCGCGCGGTCGCCCTCGGGTTCGGTGAGGAAGACCCAGCGCCCGGGCCTGGCGTCGTAGAGCGTGGCGTATTCCTTGAGCCTCGCGGGCCGATCGGTCGCCGGGTCGATGCTGATATTGACCAGCTTCACGTCCGCGGCCTCGTCGCCCAGCGCGTCGAGGTCGGCCTGGAGGGCGGCCATCTTCTGATTCATCTGCGGGCAGATCATGGGGCAGCTCGTGAAGAAGAACGCCGCGACCCACGGGTGGCCGCGGAGCCGTGCGCTCTCGAACGGTTGGCCGTCCTGATCGATCAAATCGAAGGCGGGCGCGGCCCACAGCGGCGCAGGTGCGGGGTCCAGCCCGGTGCGCGGGTGACTTAGCACGTCATAGGTGATGTAGGCCGTGGCCCCCAGCGACGCGGCCGCGATGAACAGGAGCAGGAGTCGTTGGATCGGGGTGTGCATCTGGCAGGGAAGTTTAGCGGGTGGCACGAAGTGCCCCGATTTCTTCGTGCGGCTGGGGTAACGCCTCGGGCGCGCGAAGCCGAGAGCGGCGGGGTCACTTCCCATCCGCGCGGGTCTTGCCCGCGATGCGCACGGCCAACGCGAGCACAACGATCAACAGTACGCCCGTCACCGGGAACGAGATCGCGGGCGGGATGCCGCTGAGCGTCGCATCGCCGTGCATCAGCGTGGCGAACGCCGCGTAGCCGTAGGTCAGCGGATTCGCGTACATCAAATACTTGAGCGGCCCGGCGGTGGCCAGCGGGAAGACCGCGCCGCACAGCAGCCACATGGGCATGAGCACGAGGCTCATCACGCCGTGGTACGCCGCGGCCGAGTCCATCCGCCACGCGAAACACAGGCCCAACGCGGTGAGCCCCACCGCGATCGCAAAGACCAGCACGACCGCGCCGAGCATGGGCATCACCCCGGGGAACGGCCCGACGATCGGCCACGCGGCGACCAGCGCGATGCCCTGCAGCGCCGCGACCCCCGCCCCGCCGAGCACCTTGCCCAGCACGATCGCGAAGCGCGGCGCGGGCGAGACCAGCACCGCCTGCAGAAAGCCTTCCTTGCGGTCCTCGATGACGCTGATCGTCGAGAAGATCGCGGTGAACAGCACCATCATCAGCACCATGCCGGGGTAGAAGTAGGCCAGATAACCGGCCTCGGTCGCGGTGCCGGTGTCGATCACCATCGCCCCGTCGAGCCCCATCCCGATGGCCAGCCACAACAGCACCGGCGTCGCCAGCGCCCCCATGATGCGCCCGCGTTGCCGCAGCAGCCGGACGCCCTCGCGCCACGCCAGCACCCGCACGGCCAGGGCAAACCCGCCGCGCCGCGGCACAGGCGTCACGCGGGGGGCATCGGTCGGCAGGCTGGTGGGGGTGGCGGTCAAGCCGCGTATTTTAGTCGTTAATCGCCGACCGTACCGAACGTGAGCCGATCCGTTGCACCTGAGGGCCGCGAACGCGTATTTGTGCCGCTTGCGGCTTCGCGCGAACGAGCGGCGCGCGATGCGTATTCAAGTTCGCGGTGACCTTCGTGTTCGCGGTGACGATCGTGGCGCTGCGCGAGCCGCGCGCCCGGTCACGACCCGCAGCGAGGGGGTCTCGCGAAGCCGCAAGCGGCGGGATACGGCGCGAGTACCTTTATCTAATAAAGACGCCCCGGCCGTTTTACCTGTCGGTCGGGGCGTCTTGGGTTAGAGCGGGATCGGTCGTCATCAGCTTAGTGGGCGTTGCGGCCGCCGTCGATCTGGCGGGTCACGGTCGCGTGGTCCTGCCGTTCGACCCGGACCTGCTCGCCGGTCAGGGCGTAGGCCTGGCGCTGGTCCTGCTGGGCCTGGCGTGTGTCGATCGCGGCGAAGGCACCACGGGTCGAGCTGCCTGCGAAGGCCGAGCTGCTGAGGGTGATCAGGGCGGCGGACGCCACGGCAAAAGCAAACATCTTCATCTCAAGGTTCCTTTCTAAAAGGGGTTCACAGTCTCTCGTTTCGTTCCAGGCTTCGACGTCGGAGCTTCACAGGCTCTTGGGCTTAACCTGCCGACCGGGTCGGCTTATTCCGCGGCCGCCGGGGAACTGGCGGCCGGGGACGGTCGCCCCGTTCTTCTAAGCCCCTGTTCATGCTACGGATGCGGGTGGTAAACCGCGCGGGTTTTTTTGTGAGGGTGCCTATTTTCTTCGCATCTGGTTGATTCTTTCGAGGCATTGCCTGTTTACCGCGCAGGGGTGGCCCTCGCCGCGAGGTCTGCGTGCAGCGACGCACCGCGGCAACCCCGCTCGAAAACCGCCTTGATCTGCCGCGAAACGCCGTCGAGCCTGGCCCTGCCACGGTTCGCAGCGCCGGATTCGGCAGGATGGGGGCGGCCGGCGCGGGGTGGAACGGCGGTTGCCTTATCTGCGGTGTGCGACCCGGCAATGGCATGGCGACCCTGTTGATGGCTGCGCTGATCACGGCGTCGGGCTGCGCGTCGGCCGCGGTCCGAGGTGAGGCCTCGGCCGCCGATCGGGCGCGGTGGGCTTCGCGGATGGGCGGGGTGGAGCGCTGCCCGATCCGCGAGTCGCGCATGCAGGCGGTGTGCGCGCGGCTGCTTGACGAATCCGACGCGGAAGCGGCCTCGCTGCGGCTGCGGGTGTTGCGGGACGGCCCGCCGCGGGCCTATGCGTTCCCGCCGGTGACGATATACGTCACCGCCAGAGCGTTCACGCAACTGCCCGCGGATGAGTTGGCTGCGGCCATCGCGCACGAGTTGGGGCACCTGTATGACGATGCGGAACACACGCACGCCGCGCCCGCGGCGCTGGTAACCGGCGCGGAGGGCGGGGCGCTGGCGATCGAGATGGAGGCCGATCGCCTGGGGGTGACGCGTCTGCGGGCGGCGGGGATGGACCCGACGGCGCTTGAGCGCCTGCTGCAACGTATCGCCGCGGAGCCCGAGCTCTCGCCGACGACGCGCGGGCATCTGCAACGGCGCATCGCGGCGCTGGGCGGGTGACGAACCACCTCACCTTGCCGCGGCCTGCCGCGCGCAAGCGGGGGTCCACGACCGGTGGCCGCGGCGGATCATTCATGAGCTGTTCGTGGTAGAGCACTTCGCCTGATTGTTCTCCATACCCGCAGGAGCGGAGGTAGTTTGGGCATTCGTCGGGTGCGACCGCACGCAGGTCTCTCGAATAAGTCATCGCAGGCGTCCTTGCCGAAAAGCAGACATATCGGTGGTTGGAGATTCATGACGCCAGTTGCTCTAGAGTTGGTGTGCGGTGGATGCGTCAGCGGGACCTGAGCCATCGGGTGTTCGAGGGCGAAGCCGCCATCGATGAGGCTTGCAAGGAGAATGGGAACAAACTGACTTCCCCACGCGCCCGAACCTGCCCCATCAGGGTTGGGTTTTTCGTTGCATGGAAATAATGTCTTGGCCATAAAGATTGCACCCCCGATTCCGACACTGACCCCGACTCACCACCCGGAGCCCCCATGCCCGTCAACCTCAAGCAAGCCCCCCGCCGCGAGCTGCACTTCACCTCGCTCGACGACATCCTCGCGGATGTCGAGGCGGTGACCGCCGGGCCGCACCACACCACCGGCAACCACAGCGCGACCGAGCTGGTCTGGCACGTGGCGTACTTCATCGACAAGGCGGCCACCGGCTTCGGCTACCGCGCCCCGCTGCCGTTGTGGTTGTTGGGTCACGCGCTTAAGCCGTTAGGCATCGTCAACCGCCCGATGAAGCCGGGCATCCGCCCGCCGCGGTCGCTGGACCGCCGCTTCTGGCCCGGCCCGTCGGTGACGCTGGACGCCGCGCGCGACTACCTCCGCCGCGCCATCGCCGCCGCCAAGGAGCCCGGCCGCATGACCCACCCCAGCCCCGTCCTGGGCAAGCTCACCCACGACCAATGGCAAACCCTCCACTGCCGGCACGCGGAGATGCATCTGAGCTTCATCCACCCCGACCCCGAACCCTGACCTGTCCCCCCCCAACTGACCTACCCCCAAACGCCCACCCGCTTCGCGGGTGGGATTAAATACCGAGATCTAACATCCGCCATTCATTTGGCAGGCTGTCGATCTCGAAGTAATTCAATCACATGACTTGGCATTTCTTGCACGATACTGCTGCAACGGTCAAGGTGCCTTCGCAATGACTCCATGATTTGCTCCGTGTCTGGCAACTCACTGTTGCGCCAATTCAGAACATGACGTTGTTTGAAGATACGTGAAAATCCCTCTGGAATTTTACCTTTGCGACCACCGCGTTTTTCACCAAAGGTAGCGGCTCTATCGCGAAGACCATTGATGATATGCTCACGCAGTACTTGATCGGTGTGTGGACCGACACCCCATGAAAGTGCGGCAGCCCCATATGTGCGATCCCAAAATAACTCCATCACTACCCACGGTACTTTGGCACCCTTGCGGTTGGTTCGCGTTGGCATAACGTCGGGCGTCCAAGCGGCTGGAGCAACATAAAGAAGTGTCTTTGAACCTGCTGCGATGAACCAGTCTGGTGATTGCTCAAGCCATTTGATCGCCTCTCCCCAACCCTGATTACCCGCCCACACCCGCTCCACAATCAAATCAATCGCCGCGCGGTGGTTCTTGTAGATCGTCTGGCAAAGATCATCAATCTGGGGGTCATCCATAAAACGGCTCCCGATCAGGCGGAGGTAGTGTTCGAGGAAGGTGCGCACGTCGTCGCCGATGCTTTGGCCATGGGACTGGGCGACGCGGCTCAGGATACGGTGCAGGTCGCGGTAGGAGGTCGGGCACCATTCTTCATCGCTCGGCTCGTCGCCCTCGCGGGTGAGGAAGACATACAACGCGCTTCGGCCGGGGAACTCCTGCGCGATCGTCCGTTTGTAGCGCGAAAGCTGCTCGCTGTGTTCGCCCGAATCGATCTTATTCTCGATGGCGATGACGAACGACGGGTCATCGCACTTGATGAGCAGGTCGATATTGCGCCACTCGCGGCGGACCTCCAGGCCGTGCAGTTCCGCGGCATCGATCTGGATCGGCGAGACGGGCAGGTCGAAACCCAGCTCGCGGGCCCGCGGCAACAGGTCCATCAACACGGCTTTGAGAAAAAGCGCGCCCTGGCCGTGCGACTCGGCCGGGTCCAGCAGCCAGGCGAGGAAGTTCGAGTGCTTGAGTTCATCGCGCGTCGCGCGCAGGGCGTCGAAGATGTTGAAACGGCCGATGCGCTCTTCAAGTCGGAGCAGTTCGTCGTTGTGGGTGACAAAACGCTCCAGTGCCGTCAAAGATTCGTCCGGCTTAGGCGTGAGTTCGACATACGCCGGGTCGTGGTCCACGAAATTGTCCCGGTTCATCAGACCCCCAAACTGGTCCCACGCCCTCCGAGGCGTGGGCGTTGGTGATGAGTTGGTTACTCCGGAATCTGCTCCGCGTATTTCGTCTTGAACGCGTCCAGTGAATCGATGCCTTCGGGCAGGGTGGCCTCGTCGATCAGCAGGATCGGGATGCCGTTGCGGATGGGGTAGCGCAGGCCTGCGCCGGCGGGCTCGGTGGCGACCAGTTCGTCGCCCTCTTGCCGCAGCGGGCTGCGGGTCAGCGGGCAGACGAGGAGGTCGAGCAGGTCGGCGGGGAGGGTCGGGGTCTGGGACATGCCCACATCATAACTCCCCCGGAAGTTGCCCCGGAAGTTAACCCGGAAGATGCCCCGGAAGTTGCCGCGGAAGTTAACCCCGAAGATGAATGGGGGAGAAGGGGGCCGGTGTTGCCGCTTGCGGCTTCAAGCAAGACGGCGCGTCGCGCGCAGCCGCCACAGGGCATAGAGAAACAATGCCACAGCGATGAGCAGTTCTTTTTGTTCGTTGATCTGCTCGATGAAGTCCCAGTACACCCCGCCGTCGCCGTACGCCCCGAGGTTGCCCTTGCCGCCGACCGACAGGATGTACACGTTCTTGACCAGCCGCCAGGCAAACGCGATCGCCATCGCCACGACCACCGGCCACTGCGGGACCGCCGCGACCAGCCCCGCCGGCAGCTTCAAGCGATCACGCAACGCCCAGGCCAACGGCAAACCGAAAAACACCACGATCAGGAACAGCGAGCCCAGCGACTTGATCGGCAGCGCCGAGGTGTTGTGCAGGTTCAGCGCAACGAGATCGCCCTTCGGGGCGTTCTTGCCCCACAGGCCCCACGTATCGCCCCAGTCGATCTCCTCACCCGCGACGAAAAAGCACGCCAGCATCACCAGCACCAGGATGCCCAGCGCCAGCCCGCTGCCCGGCTCCCGCGTCGCACGCCAGTGCCGGGCCTGCCGCCACACCGCGCCGATCAGCCCCAGCCCGGCGAGCACGAGGAAGATGAACGTTCCGATCTCGACCGCCTGCGTCTCGCGGTGCAGGGCTTCGAGGATGTAGGCGAGGTAGAACTGGGGATCGACCAGATAGATGCCGACCATTGCCGCGATGATCGCCACGGGCAGCGCAAGGGTCAGCACGGTCAACGCCAGCGGGCGGTCGGGGGTGGCATCGGGCATGGTGAGATTCTAATCCGCCGCTAACGGTTTCGCGCGCCTGAGCCGTCACCGCGCCCCTTCTCGGCGGGCGGCAGGCGCGCAGGTGCGTGAAGCCGTAAGCGGCCCCGGGCTCCGGAAGTTTTTCCGGGGGTATCCCGGCAGTTTCCCGATGGCATCTGCAATCTTCAGAGGTCTTTGTCATCGACGCGTTGGATGTTGGCACCGAGGTCCTGGAGGGTGAGTTCCATTTTTTCGTAGCCGCGATCCAGGTGATAGACGCGGTTGATGGTGGTGGTGCCGCGGGCGGCGAGGCCGGCGATGACCAGCCCGGCGGAGGCGCGCAGGTCGGACGCCATGACCGGCGCGCCGACCAGCTCGCGGGTGCCGGTGATTATGGCGGAGGTGCCGGTGCGGGTGATATTGGCGTTCATGCGCAGCAGCTCGGGGACGTGCATGAAGCGGTCGGGGAAGATTTTTTCGGTGATGATGGAGTTGCCATCGGCGAGGGTGAGCAGGGCCATGACCTGGGCCTGGAGGTCGGTCGGGAAGCCGGGGTGGGGCTGGGTGACGATCTGCACGGGCATGAGGCGGCGCTGGGTGATGACCCGCACGGTGTGGCGCTGGTGGGGGGCGTGGGCGCTGCCCCCGGAAGTATCCCGCCCTCCGCTGCCCCCGGAAGTATCCCGCCCTTCGCTGCCGCTCGGGACGGGCGTGGTGGTGGTGGGTTCCAGGGTGATGCCGACGATGCGCAGGCGGTCTAAGAACGCGGTGAGCATGCCGGTGGGGAAGTTTTCCAGCGTGACGTCGCCGCCGGTGATCGCAGCCGCGGCGACGTAAGTGCCGGCCTCGATGCGGTCGGGGATGATGGTGTGCTCGGTGCCGTGCAGCTCCTCGACACCCTCAATCACCATCGTCGGCGAACCGGCGCCGGTGATCTTTGCGCCCATCGCGATCAACAAATCCGCCAGGTCCACGACCTCGGGTTCGCACGCGGCCGACTCGATGATCGTCGTGCCCCGGGCGAGGACCGCGGCGGACATGACGTTCGCGGTGCCCAGCACGGTCGAGCCCATCGGCCCGCCGAGGAACACGTGCGAGCCCCGAAGGCGGCCGCGTTTGGAGCGATCACTGCCCGTTTGATGGCCGGGGGCGGTGGCGTGGATGTACCCGGCGTCGAGGGTGATCTGTGCGCCCAGCGCGCGCAGGCCGCGCAGGTGCAGATCGACGGGTCGGTCACCGATCGCGCAGCCGCCGGGCATGGAGACCACCGCCTCGCCGCGGGCGGCGAGCAGCGGGCCGAGGGCGCAGATGCCGGCCCGCATGGTGCGGACGATGTCGTAGTGGGCGACGGATTGGGTAGGGTCGGTGGCGTGGAGGTGCAGGGCACCGCCCCCGCCCGCTCCCGCGCTCCCGGAAGGTGCGTTGTTGGGTTGATCCCGCCCTTCGCTGCCGCTCAGGACGGGCGTGGGGGGCGGGGGGGGTGAGGTTTTGGGTTTTGCGCCTTTGTTCAGCTCATTGAGGCCGCGGTAGGGGCCGGCGTACTCGGCGTCGCTGGTCTTGGGGGCCGCGGCCGCGGCGGCGGGCTTGGGGGTCGGCGGCGGGGGGTTCGGTGTGCTGCCGCGGGTCACGCTCACGCCCAGCGATTCGAGCAGCCGCAGCATGTTGCGGATGTCCATGAGGTCGGGCACATCGTGGAGCGTGACCGGCTGGTCGGTCAGCAGGGCGGCCGCCATCAGGGGCAGGGCCGCGTTCTTCGAGCCGTGAATCCGCACCGACCCGCGTAACGGTCGGCCGCCTTGTATGACAAATGCATCCATGCGTTTTTTTTGAGGGTTCGGGGAACGGGGATCAGGGATCGGGGAACAGAGACAAGTTTATATCGGCGGAACGGGGGGCGCAGCGCTACCCTTTGTTCCGCCGCCACGAGCGGCCGCCGGAAGTTGGCGCGCATCCCCCGGATCCCCCCGGATGCCCCCGGATTCAATCCCGGACCCTCTCGCGGTACGCCTTGGGGCTGAGGCCCTCGTGTTTGCGGAAGATGGCCGAGAGCTGGCTGGCGTAGCGGAAGCCGCTGCGCTCGGCGATAGCGGGCATGTCCAGCGTCGATTCGCGCAGCAGGTAACGCGCCTGATCCAGCCGGACACGCAGCACCTCCTGGTGCGGCGTGCGGCCAAGCGCCTGCTTGAAGCCCACCTCCAGCGACCTTCGCCCGATCGGCAGCTCCCGCAAAACCTCCCGCACCCCCCACCCCGCGGTCGCCCGCTCGCGGATCAGCCGCACCGCCCGGGCGATGACCAGGTCCTCGAGCGCGAGCGTATCCGTCGAACGCCGTTCCACCACACCGACCGGCTTGATGATCACCGGCTCGGTGGGCATCGGCGCGCCCCGCAGCACGCGGTCGAGCATGGCCGCGGCCTCGGCCCCCATCGCGCGGGCATTGTGATCGATGCTCGAGAGCGGCGGGTGCGCCATCTCGCACGTCAGCTCGTCGTTGTTCACCCCCAGGATCGCCACCCGCTCGGGCACCGCGACGCCCGCCTCCTGGCAGGCCAGCGCGAGCTGGCGGGCGCGGTTGTCGTGGTTGGCGAAGATGCCGATCGGCTTGGGCAGGCGGCGAACCCAGTCGATCAACTCGGCCGACTCCGCGTCCCAGTCGTGGACCCGTCCGGCGCGGTCGATCAGCTCGTGATACGCCGGGGGCGGGGGCTGGCGCTCGATCGCTTCTCGAAACGCTCGGCCGCGGACCACCGAGGTCCAGATATGACCCACGCCGCAGAACCCCAGGTGGGCAAAGCCCAGACCCAGCAGATACTCGGCCGCGAGTCGGCCGACCGCGTGGTTGTCGATCACGATATGGCCCATGCCGGCCGGCTCGGGCTCGCCGCTCATGACCACCACCGGGCATCCGAGTCTACGAGCGCGGGGGAGGATGTCGGGCATGTTGCCATCGGCGATCAGCCCGTGGATCGCCCGGCCGGTGCGGTGCAGCGCCTGGCGCTGGGCGGGGTCGGGGGCAAAGAGCAACTCCCAGTCGGTGTGCCGCCTGGCGTACTGGATCACCGCGTCGATGACGGTTCGGCCGTAGGCCTGCATGATCGGCACCGCGACCAGCACGCGGGTGGGTGCGGCGGCGGTGGGTGCCGGCACGGGGCTAGACCCGGGCGACACCAAGGCCGAGTCTTGGAGAAGAGCCTGCCGTGCGGCACTGTTTTGAGATGATCCCGACATGCGTGCGCTATTTTATAAATATTAAACGCATTTTATCAAGCCTTGAGGCGTCGCCGGGGATACGATTATTTGATTCTGAGGCTTGTAAGTTTCAATTGTGTAATCGTTTCGTAACATCGGCACCGAGGTTCGTAAATGGCACATCCCGCCCGACGCCCACAGGGTTTTACCCTCATCGAGTTGCTGGTCGTCATCAGCATCATCGCGCTGCTGATCGGCATCCTGCTGCCGGCCCTGGGCAACGCGCGGGCCTCCGCGATCCAGCTCAAGTGCGCCACCCAGCTCAAGCAGATCGTCACCGCCTGCCACACCTACGCGGCCGACCAGGACGGGCTCTTCCCCTCCGCCCCGCAACGCGGCCAGGCCCCCCACCGCCTCAAGGCCAACGGCTACGACCTGAACCGCGACTTCGTCGAGCCTTACATCGGCGACCTGCGCAACACCATGATGTTCTGCCCCGGCCCGCTGATCACCGCCCGCGACGCCACCCACTCGCAGTACCAGGAAAACCACGTCACCTACCAGTACTTCAACTTCCCCGCCGGCGACCCCAAGTTCCTCATCCCCCAGCCCGACCTGACAAGCGACGAGACCGCCGACAACACCGCCACCCTCTGGTCCGACCTGGCGCTGGTCACCAGCGGCGCGCTGTACTTCGGCCACGACGCCCCCATCACCACCACCCCGCCCACCGGCATGAATAACACCCGCGTCGATGGCTCGACCCGCTGGGTCCGCTGGGAAGACACCACGCCCGCTTACCTCGACACCGGCAACACGTTCCACAGCCAGATCGTGGATTAACCCCCGCCCGTGCCGCGCCCCTGCCTTTTGGCCGCTTGCGGCTGCGCGCCCCTCAGGTTGGTGCACTGCTTGAAGGAGCGCGGCAACCACGCGGTCGCGCGAAGCCGCGCGCGGCAGGTAGCGGCAACCTCAGCACGAATGGGTGGCCGATCCGTTTCGCGAAGCCGCGCGCGGCGTCTGGTATAACCTCGGCTTTCCGCGCCACCCCGACGCAGGACGCCCGTTTATGCCCGCCGACCGCCTTCAATGGTTCCTCGATGCCCGCTTCGGCATGTTCATCCACTGGGGGCTCTACGCCCTGCTCGGCCGCGGCGAGTGGGCGATGAACCGCGAGCAGGTCCCGCTGGATGAATACGAAACCCTGGCCGAGCGCTTCAGCGTGCCCAAGTACGACCCGAAGCAGTGGGCCGCGATCGCGCGGGACGCGGGCATGAAGTACATGGTGCTGACCACCAAGCACCACGAGGGCTTCTCGCTGTGGGATTCCAAGGCCAACCCGTTCAATGCCGTGAACAGTGCCGCGAAGCGCGACCTGATCGCCGAGTACGTCGAGGCGGTGCGCGGCGCGGGCCTGAAGGTCGGGCTTTACTACAGCATCGGCGACTGGCGGCAGCCCGACTGGTTCGAAGGCGCACGCGGCGACGCGGCCGCGGCTAAGCGCTTCGTCGATTGGACCCACGCCATGGTCCGCGAGCTGATGACGGGCTACGGCCAAATCGACCTGCTCTTCTACGACCTGCCCCAGCCCTACCCCGCGGCGACGCTGCGCAGCGTCGAGCTCAACCACATGGTCCGCACGCTCCAGCCGCAGATCCTCATCAACAACCGCGCCTACACCAGCGAGGACTACTCGACGCCCGAGCAGCACGTGGCCGCGGCCCCGAAGGGTCGGCCTTGGGAAGCGTGCATGACGCTCAACGAGAACTGGGGCTACTGCCCATCCGACAAAGACTTCAAGTCGCCGCGCGACGTCGCGCTGCAACTGGCCAAGTGCGCGGCCGGGGGCGGCAACCTGCTGCTCAACGTCGGGCCCGACGGCGAGGGCGAAATCCCCGCCGAGAGCCGCGACATCCTCCGGCAGGTCGGGCAATGGCTTTCGCGCAACGGCGAGGCGGTCCTGGGCACGACGCGGCACAAGCTGCCCTGGCTGCTGGTCGGCCCGACCACCGTCAAGGGCCACACGCTCTACGTCTTCGCGCAGCGGTGGTACGGCTCCGAAATCCCCGTCGGTGGGATCACCCGGCGCGTCGAGCGCGTCCGGCTGCTCGGCGACGGCCGCGCGGTGCGCTTCGACCAGACCGGCCCGCGCCTGCGCCTGCTCGACCTGCCCGAGCAAAGCCCCGACCCGGTGCTCAGCGTCTTCGCGATCGAGCTCGACGGCGAGCCGGACCTCGACCTCTCCCGCCGCATCAACCACGCCGACATCTTCCCGAACCTGCCCGATTAACCCCCCACCACCACAAGCCCGCCGATGCGTAGCGCAGCGGAGCTTCGGCGGGATACCCCGCTCCATATGCGCCGTGGTTAGACTGCACGTCTCAAACGCAACCACCCGATGAAAGGCAGAACATGCAGCTACAGGAAGCGATCCAGATTGTGCAGGCCAAGTTCATGGCCGAGGCGCAGGGCAAGACCGAGGGCGATGAGGCCGACCGTTATCAGGACGCCTTCGCCGACTACCCCGTGATGATGGAGACCGCCACGCAGATCTTCGCTGCGCAGATCATCGCCCAGAACATCGAACAAGCCCAACGCCAGGCCCACGCCCAGCAGCAACAAAAAAACCAGCAGCAGAACCAGCAGTAATCACCCCGACCGTTTAGCGGGTGGCACGAAGTGCCCCTGCCTGGATTCCGAAATGACGAATGAAGAAACCAGAATGACGAACTGAGGCCACGTCCCCCGACGACCCCTTCTTTTCGTCATTCGAGCTTCGTCATTCGTCATTCATCGCACGGGGCACTTCGTGCCACCCGCTAAACAGCAGGACACATCCCCTCCATGCCCCCCTCTCCCCTCAACATCCTCGTCCTCCGCGGCGGGCCGGACCGTGAACGGCCGGTGTCGATGAAGTCAGGGGCGCAGGTCGCCGCGGCGCTGCGTGAGGCGGGGCACGACGTGCGCGAAGCGGACATCGGGCCGGGCGATCTGGCAGCGCTCGATGACTTTGCCGCCTGGCCCGGCGACGTGGTGTTCCCCGTGCTCCACGGCAAGTGGGGCGAGGGCGGGCCGTTGCAGGAAATCCTCGACGAGCGTCGCCTGCCCTACGTCGGATGCCCCGCCCCCGCCGCTCGCCTGTGCATCGACAAACACCGCACCAAACTCGTCCTCGAACAACACCACATCGACACGCCCGCCTTCGAGCTGCTCGCGCCCGGACAACCCGCGACCCTCCCGCCGCCCGTCGTTGTGAAGGTGCCCGAAGAAGGCTCGTCCATCGGCCTGGCGATCTGCCACGACCAAGCCGCCCGCGACCACGCGCTTTACGAGCTGCGCGACCTGGCAAACAAACTGCTGGTCGAACAGTTCATCCCCGGCGCGGAGGTCACCGTCGGCGTCATCAGCAGCGCCGATGGCAAGTCCATCACCGCCCTGCCCCCGATCCACATCGTCCCGGCCACCAGCTTCTACGACTACGACGCCAAATACGACCGCGACGACACGCAGTACCGCTTCGACCTGCCCGGAGGCCAGCCGGTGATCGACACCCTGCAGGAACTGGCCCTCCGCGCTCACAAGTCGCTGGGCTGTCGGCACCTGTCGCGCGTCGATTTCATCCTCGACGCCGACCACCGCCCGTGGTGCCTGGAGATCAACACGATGCCCGGCTTCACCACGCACTCGCTGCTGCCCATGGCCGCACGCCACGCCGGCCTCGACATGCCCGCGCTGACCGACCGCCTCGCCCGGCTTGCCGCGGCTAACCACTGACCCACCGACACCACGACCCCCCCCAAGCGCCCACCGCCTCTAGCCGTGGGGGGGCTTTGGAGAACCCACCTGCGGGATCAGGTGGGCGTTTAGCGGCGAGGCCTGCCCCGCGCTTTGCTGCGTCAGCGCAATCCGCGTGAATGGTCTGCACCCCCGCGAAATCCAGCCGACGAGCTAAGCCTCGCCGGCTATCGTTTGCTCCAGACCCTGCGTGG
>CAZTLX010000109.1:0-13856 GCA_964614575.1 uncultured Phycisphaeraceae bacterium
GGGGGCGTGGAGGGGGGTGGGGGCGTGGTTCAGGGCAGTCGCTGGGCAGCGGTTTGCCTACACTAATGCCCATGCTGAGCCTTGGCCGGTTGAATGTGATGCGTGTGTTGGCGGCGGCGTTGTGTGTGTGGTCGGGAGTGGGCTGCACCTCGTCGATCCGGGTGACGGACCCGCCGCGCACGGCGACGGAGCAGTTCCTGCTGTCCAAGGCCGCGGCCGGGGCGGTCGAGCAGTTGTCGATCGACAACCTCGCGGGTCGGAAGGTGCATGTGGACGACGCGTTTTTCGCCGCGTCGGAGCGCGAGTTCGTGCTCGGGGAGCTGCGGGCCAAGCTGCTGCTGCACGGCGTGCAACTGACGCCCGAGCGCGAGGATTCGCAGGTCGTGCTGGAGGTGCGCAGCGGCGGCGTGGGCATCGACCGCTCCGACTTCCTGCTGGGCATCCCGTCCATCCTCATCCGGGCCGGCGAGGACAACGGCACGGCCTCGAGCACCCCCATCGCCACGCCCGAGCTGGCGGTCGCCAAAAATACCTATCAGGCCGGCGTGGCCAGCGTCGCCTTCATCGCCTACTGGCGCGAGACCGGCGAGGTCGTCGCCTCCTCCGGGCCTTACATCGGTCGAACCCTGCGCGAGGACTGGTGGCTCTTCGGCTTCGGGCCACGCACCGTCGGCAACATCCCCACCGTGGACCCGACCGAGTAACCCACGCCCCCCGCGCCCGACCCCAGCCGCCCCCGGCACCGAGGATGCTGACTTTGCCATGCGACGACGGATGATCCGAATCCTGTTGCTGCTGCTGATCGTGCTCGGCCTCGCGCTGGCCCTGGTCCAGGGCATCCTCTGGTCCGACCTGCCCCGGCGGATCGTGCTGAGCACCCTCCGCGATCAGACCGGCCTGGCCATCGACGCCGACACGCTGCGCACCGGCTGGCGCGGCCGCACCACGCTCACGAACCTGCGCCTCGGCCTGCCCCTGGAGCCGGACCCGATCATCACCGTCCCCCGCGTCCAGGTCGATCACTCGGCCCTGCTCTGGATCGTGCTCGGCGGCGCGCTCGAGCTGGACCGCGTCGATCTCGATCAGCCCCGGATCACCCTCAAGCCGGACGATCAGGAACGCTGGAACCTCCTGCTGGCCGCGGACATCCTCACCGATGCGTTGGGCGGCGACGGCGGGGGCTCGGCCATGCCCCCCCGCTTGCCGACGCTGCGCATCCGCGATGCCCGCGTCCGCATCGCCGCGCCCGACGGGACGCTGTTCGACCTGGACCCGATCCACGTCCGCGGCGACCCGGCCGGTGCCATGGCCTGGCGCTTCGAGGCCAGGGCCGGGCAACGCGCCGAGGTCCACGGCCGGCTCGCGCCGCGCTCGGCGTGGGCGCACGAGCTGACCTTCGACCTCGACGACCTGCGCCCGATGATCGAGCCGTGGTGGCCCGAGGTGCCGCGGACCCTCGAGGCCGCGGGAACCTGGCACGGGCAGGTCCGGCACGAGACACTCCGCGGCACGCTGCGCCTGACCCACGCCCTGGCCGCGCCCTGGCGTGCCGACGGCGAGCTGGGCATCGACGTGCGCGGCCTGTCGGTGGCCTTGCGCCCCGCGGACCTGGCCGTGCGCTACGGCGAGGCCGACCCGCTGGCGGCGCGCCTCGACGGCGGGACGCTGACGCTCAACCCGCAAGAGGCGACGATCGATCGGCTGGGCATCCGCACCGCCTTCGCCGACGCCCAAGTCAGCGGCAGCGCCTCGCTGCTCGACCGCACGGGGCGGTTGAGCATGCAGGTCGCGGGCACGGGGTCGCCTTACCTGCCGGCGCTCGAGGCGCGGCTGACGCTTGGGGGCGCGCTGCCGCGGGTCGGTGCGGCGAGCCTCAACGCGACGGTGAACGGTGAAGCGGCCTTGCCCGCGGGCCGGGCCACGCTGGCCGCACGCTTCGACGCCGAGGGCGACCCGGCCGGCGCGATGACGGGGCAACTGACGGCCCAGACGCTGAGGTGGGACGGCGACGAGGCGGGCGTGGATTTGAGCGGGCTGACGCTGCACGGGCAGCGGCGCGGGTCGGTGGTCGAGCTGGCGTCGCTGGCCGTGCCGGGGCGTCAGGCCGCGGCGTCAGGCTCGTACGATACGCGGTCGCGGGAGTGGGGCCTGCGCGTATCGCTGGAGGATTGGCCGACGGCCACGTGGCAGCGCGCGGTGGCGGTCGATGCGCTGCCTTGGCTGCCCGGCCCGTCGCTGGCGCTGCGCCTCGAGGCCGAGGGCCGGGGCCGCGACCTCACGCTGCACGAGCTTCGCCTCGCCGACCGCGCGTTCACGCTCCACGCTCAAGGGCATTACGCCCCCGAGGGTTCGGGGATTGATGAGTCCGAAGACGCGGTGCGGCTGGTCGCCACGCTCGAAGCCGACCTGCCCGACGGCCTGCCCGAGTCCCGAGCGGCGGGCGGGGGCGCGGCGGGCGTGCGGGGTCGGCTTCGCGCGTCGTTGGAGGCCGCCGGCGCGGCGCAGCCCCTGGACCTGTCGATCCGCGGGACGCTGCAGAGCCGGGCGTTGACCGTGGCGCAGCACGCGTGGGCGGATGCGACGATCGAGCTGAGCGGCCGGGCGGATCAGACGCGGCTGGGGTTCGCGGCCGAGCGGGTTGTGTTGCTCGACGGGGTGTGGGCGCTTGAGGGCGATTACGCCTGGGCCGAGGGCGGGTCGGTGACGCTGCGTGCGGAGAACGCGGCGTTGGCTTCGGTGGCGGCGGGGCTGGGCCTGCCGATCGGGCTCGACGGCCGGGCCGACCTGTTGCTCACCGCCACGCTGACCAACGATGAGCCGGCTTCGCCGACGGTCACGGGGCGCTGGGCCGCGCGCCGGCTTGCCGCGGCGGGCCTCGCGCGCGGCGAAGGCGAAGGCGAGATCACGCTGAGCGAGGGTCGGCTCACGCTCGACCCGATCCGGCTGCGGCAGGACGGCGGCGCGGTCGCCGCCGAGGCCCGGTGGGACCGCCGCGAACCCGACGCGGTCCACCTCTCGATCGAGGCCGACGACTGGCCGATCCGCCTGCCCGCGTTGCCGCTGACGATGATCGTGGACGGGCAGGCGGGGGGGACGTACGACGCGACGCGGCGCGAGGGCGCGGGCGCGTTTGACCTCTCGGCCGCGCTGCGGCGTGCGGGGCGACCGCTCGGACGATTTGCCCTGGCCGGGGACCTCGACCGGCGCACACTGACGCTCGCCTCGCTGCGGGGCGAGGTGCTCGGCGGGGTCGTCACCGGTGAAGGGGCGGCGGTGCTCGACGCGTCCTGGCAAGACAGCCACGCCGCGCTAAGCTGGCACGGCATCGACCTGGATCAGCTCAACCCCCGCCGGGGAGTCGGCGGTCCGGCGGCGGGCGAAGCGGGCGAGGCGGCCGCGGAAAACGTCAAAGCCTCGGATCACGCCGACGCCTCCCCGACGCCGGGCTTGCTCACGCAGCGGTGGGGTGGGCGATCGTCGGGCACGCTGCGTGTGGCGCGCGACCCGGACCCGCGGGCGGACGAGCCGATGCGTCTGGACATCGAGGCCTTTGTCGAGGACGGTTTCTACGGGCCGATCCGCCTGGGCCCGACGCCCTTCGACCCGGCCGCCGCCGCCGCGACCGAGCCCAACGCCGAACCCAACGCCGTCCGGCCCGACAACGAAAACCACACCGACACCGATGCGGACATTGATGCGGACGCGGGGGTCACCGAGCCGCCGCTGCTGGCGGCGACGGTCCACTTCGGGCCGCAGCGGATCATGGGCCGGTCGATCACGCTGCATCTGGCGGGCGGTCGCGTCGAGGCCTGGGGCCGGGCCACCCCGCATGAGGGGCAGTGGTCTGCGCACGCGACCGCGCAGCTGCACGCGCTGGACCTGGACCCGCTGGCCGAAGCGATCGGCCTGGCCCAGGGCCCGATGCCCGGGCGCGTCGGCGGGGATGTGAGCCTCGGCGGGTATCTGAGGCCGCCGCACCGGTGGTTCGGCCGGGCGATGCTGGACCTGACCGAATCGGACATCGCCCGCGCCCCGGGCATCACCACCCTGTTCAACGCGCTGCGCCTCGATATCTCCGGCACCGACCCGACGGGCTACGGCCAGGCCGAGCTGAGGCTCGAAGGCCCGGCGCTGGAGCTGGCCAAGCTCCGCTACTTCAACCGCGGCATCGATGTGCTGGCGCGGATGCGCATCGACAATGTCGCCGCGGGCGGCAACAGCCCGGTCTCCGGCATCGCCACCGGGTCCGTCCGCCCGCTGATGGACGCCGACCTCCCCTTCTTCGGCAACACCTTCGACCGCATGCTCCGCGCCGTCCAATCCAACGCCGCCGCCGTCATCATCTTCGGCACGGTCGGCGAGGCGCAGAGCGAGGTCCGCCCCCTCGTCGAAGTCACCGACGCCCTCGGCCGCCTCCTCCGCGGCACACCGCAATAAAAACCCCCACCTCGCACCACCCACACCACCATCGCCACCCGCCATGCCCTGCCGTCGAAATGGCGCTTCGTTTTTCGGGGGCGTGGATATGATGGTGGCGGACTGAAGGCGAGCGGCCGGCTCCGAGCCGAGGCCCGCCCCGTGATGAACCCCACCCGCGACCAACCCGCGACCCGTGCCCGCCGACTTGTGAGTATCGGCCTGTTGATCTGCGCGCTGCTGCCGGGCGCGGCGGGGGCGCGGGGTTGGGACCTGATCGCCGGCCTCGGGTTGGAGGGCGGCACGGGTCACGGCGAGCTGGCGAGCGGCGGGGCGATGACGGCGAAGCCGGCGGGGGCGAATCCCGCCGAGCTGCCCCGAAGCGGCGGGGCGTCGGCCGGCGGGACGCTGCCCGCCCCGTGGGCGGGGGTTGGGCTGATCGTTTGGGGCGACGGGCCGACGGCGGGGTATGCCGATGCCTCGGCGGTCCTGATGCAGTCGATCCGGGTGCGTGCCTATCGGCGTCGCAGCATCGCCTACCGGCGCTTATAGGCGGGGCCTCGCCCGTCCGGGCGGGCCACGCGTCGGCCTCTCATTCAAACAAGGATCGGTTCCTTCGGCCTCCCCCGGCCGTCGCGCGGTCGATGCCCCATCGTGGGCCCGCGGCGGGCCGGCGGGGCCTCAGCGCCCGGTCCGCCTGATCATGATGTCTGCCGGGCCGATGCGTGACGCGATCCGCGTGCGCACCGGCGCACCGGCATCCCCGCTCTTGATGATTTTCAACGCGCGATCGCACCGCGGTCGCGGGAGTGTCTGAAGATGTCCAGCTCATCGATGAAACGTGTGGAATTGCCCGGTTTGCCCGTCAACCCGCCGTCGGCGGCCCCGCGCACTTTGCCGGTGACCGCGCCGGCGGCGCAGGTCTTGCCCGCACCGTCGTCGCCGATGCGACGCGGCGGCTGGATCGATCCGCTGCTAAGCCGATCGGCGGTGCTGTCGGCGGTCGCCGGCGCGGTGTGCGCGGTGCTCGGCGACCCGCTATGGCTCACGGCGTGGTTTTCGATCGTTGCGGTGTGCCTCGGGGGCGTGGTGTTGCGCCGCGAGCCGGGGCGGCTGGGGGGCCAGCTCGCGCTGAGCGTCGGGATCAGCCTGCTGGTGTTTTGGGCGATGCTGCGCGTGATCGCGTGGCTCAGCGGCTACGACTTTTTCGTGTGGCCGACGCTGACGCGCCCCACATGACCCCGGGCCGTTGAGCGCATCGCCTGCCAGAACCCGGTCTTCCGCGCGTACGTGGGCGAGATCCGCGGCCTCGACGGGACGGCGGTGCTGGGCATCGTCCCCGAGCCGGGAAGTCTCAGCATGCTTGCGCTGGGGGGACTGCTGCTGCGACGTCCGCGGTCCTGAGGCCGGTCGGTCCGACGCTGACGCGCCCCGCATGACCCCGAGCCGATCACCGCATCGCCAGCCAGACGATATAGCCGACATAGGCGGTGAACAGGGCCGCGCCCTCGAGGCGGCTGAGGCGGTGCTGCGTCCAGGCCAGCGGCAGCAGCACCGCGGCAAACCCGGCCATGACGAGCATGTCGATGTGACCGCCGGCGGGCACCGCCGTCGGCGCGATGGTCACCGTCAGGCCCCAGATGAACAGCAGGTTGAAGATGTTGGACCCGACGATGTTGCCCACCGCGATGTCGGTCTGCCCCCGCCGCGCCGCGATGATGCTGGTCGCCAGCTCCGGCAGGCTGGTGCCCACCGCGACGAGGGTCAGCCCGATGATCACCTGCGAGAGGCCCAGCGCCTCGGCGAAGCCGACCGCCCCGCGGACGGTCACCTCGCCGCCGCCGATCAGCAGGGCCATCCCGCCGAGGATCAGGGCCGCGGCTTTGAGGCCTTGGATATGCCTCAGCGGTTCGGTGGCATGCACGGACGCGTTGGCGAAGGCGTCGGTGTCGCGTTGGCGCAGCGCGTCGCCGAGGGTGTAGTAGAGGAACACGCCAAACAGCAGCAGGAGCATCACCCCGTCGCCGCGGGAGAACCGATCGTCGCCGTCTTCGGACAACCGGTTGATGCCCAGCACGATGGTGGCGACGCTGGCCAGCAGCATCATGGGCACCTCGCGGGTGACGATGCTGCGGTGGATGACGACGGGGTAGGCGATCGCGGTGATCGCCAGCAGCAGGCCGAGGTTGGCGATGTTGGACCCGACGATGTTGCCGAAGCCGATCGCGCTGTCACCGCGTGCCGCGGCCGAGAGGTTGACCACCAGCTCGGGCGTGCTCGTGCCGAAGGCGACGACGGTCAAGCCGATGACGACCGGCCCGATGCCCAGCCGCGCCGCGAGCCCGGCCGCGCCGCGCACCAGCGCCTCGCCGCCGCCGATCAGCAGGGCCAAGCCCAACACCAGCATCAGCAGGTCGAGGATCATCTTCTGGCGCTACGAGCCCGGGGATCGCGTCGCGATCCGGCCCGGGGGTGAACGACATTGCCGTGAAGCGGTCCGCTTATCAGACCAGCAGGCCCGCGGGGTTTTCCAGGAGGTTGCGCAGGGTGGCGAGGTATTCCGCGGCCTGGGCGCCGTCGATCACGCGGTGATCGCCCGAGAGCGTCACGTTCATCTCGTGGCCGATGGTCAATTCGTCGTTGCGGACGACGGGTTTCTTGAGGGCGGCACCGATGGCGAGGATGGCGGCGTTGGGCGGGTTGATGATGGCGGTGAACTGCGTCACGCCGTACTGCGGCATGCCCAGGTTCGAGAGGGTGATGGTCGACTCGCTCATCTCGTCGAGCGAGAGCCCGGCCGAGCGCGCCTTGCCGGCCAGCTCCTTCACCTCGGTGGAGAGCTGGCGCAGGCCCTTGAGGTGGGCGTCGCGCAGGGTGGCGACGACGAGCCCGCCGCCCTTTTCCGCGGGCAGGGAGATGGCGACGCCGACGTTGACGGTGCCGTGGACCGTGATCTCTTTCTCGCCCCACGAGCTGTTGATCGCCGGGTGCATGGTCGCGGCCAGGGCCACGGCCCGCGTGACAAAATCGTTGACGCTGAGCTTGATGCCCTGGCTTTCAAGCTGGGTGTTGAGCGTGGTGCGCAGCGCCAGCAGCGGGTCCATGTTGATCGCGACGCTGACCTGGAAGTGCGGCACGGTGGTCTTGGACTCGACCAGCCGCTTGGCGATGGTCTTACGCATCTGCGAGAGCGGGATGGTGCGGGCTTCGATGCCGGCCCCGCCGGAGACCGATGGCGCGGTGCCGGGTTTCTGCGGCTTGGCGGGTGCGGTTTTGCCTTGCTTGGCGGACGCGGCAGAACTTGCGGCGGCACCGGATTCGGCGGCCTTTAAGATGTCGCGTTTGATGATCCGGCCGTCGGGCCCGGTGCCTTTGATCTGGGCGATGTCCAGGCCGTGCTCCTCGGCCAGCTTGCGGGCCAGCGGGGAGATGCGGACTTTTGTATCTGATTTGGCGGGGGCGGGTTCCGATTCCGTTTCAGATTCAGATTCGGACTCGGATTTCGATTCGCCCGCGGGCGATGAATCGTCTTCGTCTTGGTCGGCGTCCTCTTCTTCTTTGGAGGCTTTGCCCTTCCGGGTTTCGCCGCTGCCGCCGGCGTCGGCTTTCGCGGCATCCTCGACGCTTTCGCCGTCCTCGGCCAGGATCAGGATGGTCGTCTCGATCGGGACGGTGTCGCCCTCCTCGACGACGATCTTCGCGACCGTGCCGTCGTCGAACGCCTGCAGCTCCATCGTCGCCTTGTCGGTCTCGACATCCGCGAGGTGGTCGCCCGCGCTGACCTTGTCGCCCACCTTCACCTTCCAGGCGACGAGCGTGCCTTCTTCCATGGTGTCCGAGAGGCGGGGCATGGTGATGGGGATGGGCATGGCGGTGGCTCCTGCCCCCGGAAGGGGTGAGCGGGGTATCCGATGCTTCGCCCAAAGCGGGCTCAGCATGCGGCCAGGTCAGGCCCCCAACTTCCCGGTGAGCGTCACGCTATCGCGCGAAAAACTTCCGGGGGGGGTGGGGGTGCGAGCGTTGACGGGCTTCGCGTGGGGGATGGTAGCAGAGAGGAAGTGGGTCGCGCAAGAAAAAACCCACCGGCCGGGCCGGTGGGCGTTTGTGGGGCGGGGGGAGCGCCGATGACCTCGGCGGCTTGATGGGGGAGCTTGCGGGTCTTAGGCGTCGCGGCGACGGCGGAAGGCCATGGCCCCGAGCAGGAGCAGCCCGCCGCCGAGCGCGGCGGGGGTGGGGATGACCGTGGAGGGCGGGGTGGTCACGGAGTTCGGCGTGGCGATCCAGCCGGAGAAATCGGTGGTCTGGTCGGTGGGGTTGGTGCCGAAGGCGGCGTTGTAGAACCCGGCGGTGCCCTTCTTGCCGTAGACATCACCCCAGACCGGGGCGCGGTCGGTGATGAGGACGGCTTCGAGGATGTCGCCTTGCTCCTCGAATTTGATGCCGAACAGGTTGCTCGGCTGGGTCGGGTTGCTGCCGTGGTGCGGCTTGATCGTCTTGGCACCGGCGAAGTCCAGGCTCGTCTCGAGGTTGAAGTGGCTGATGCCGACCGGGCTGCCGTTCTCACGGAAGAACTCGTAGGTGTAGGTGTACATGCCGGCGATGCCGTCGAAGCTGATGTCCCAGGTCAGCTTGTACCCACCATTGATCTGCCAACTGTTTGCGTTCTTGTTGGGATTGCCCGGTGCCAGCAGCGAGCCATCGGCCGTGCTGCGCGTGCCGGTGAAGTCGGCCGGATCCAGATAGACGTAGTTCGCTGAAGCGGCGCCCGCCACGAGGGCGGCGGTCAGGCACGTTGCGATGCGGAAGCTGGCGCGGATCATCGTTCTTTCTCCATAGGGCCGTTTCGCGGCACCGGGTCTGATGGGGGTCATGGCAGCGGACAACCGCTTGACCCGTCGTCTGATGCTGTGTTTATCCCACTCGATAAAACAGAAAGGGTTGCCTTTCCCTCGCAATCAGTATCACTCTGGTCTGATAGGGTTGCAAGGCCTGAAATCAATCTTTTGGGAAGATTTTTACGGGGTTTGTCCTAAAAATCGCGTCAAAGCTCCGCTTGGCACCGTTTGCCGTCAAACTGGGCAATCTGCGCCGGTCATGCCAACCCGCCCCGAACCGGGCTCCCCCCGCCCCGATCGGGCGCAGCGGGCGGTGCCGACGGGGACGGGTCGAGTGCGGCGGTTAAAAGGCCGATGGATCATGGTGGGTTGTCGGGTAGAATGATGGAGCCGCTTCGGCGTACCCTCTCGTTTCGTGTCACTCGACGGAGAAACCGCTCATGTCTCGACGCAATCAGATCGGCTTTACCCTCATCGAGCTGCTCGTGGTCATCAGCATCATCGCCCTGCTGATCGCGCTGCTGCTGCCCACCCTTGCGACCGCCCGCGAGTCGGCGAAGATGGTGATCTGCGGGTCAAACCTCCGCCAGATCGCCATCGGCTACAACAGCTACGCCGCGGAAAACGGCGGGTGGTTCCCGGTCAGCGTGTACACCGATGACTTCTACGGGTCCAAGGCCTACTTCCGCGGCAACTATCAGGACGAGTGGACCCGACAAAACGGCTTCACCAACCCGCCCGGCGGCACGCTCATCGACGGCAGACCGGCCTACAACCGCCCCGGCCCGACCATGATCGCCCCGGCCTACGGCGAGCCGGAGATCTTCTACTGCCCCAACAACCGCGACCTCGGCGACAACCACCTCGACTTCGCCTACTGGCGCAACTTCGCCAAATTCCTCGACGCCGGGTCGTACACCGGCGCCCAGTGGACCGCCATGACCGGCTTCAACCCACGCTGGCCCGGCAACCGCTACGTCAGCTACCACCTGCCCTCGCGAGGCGGGCAGGTCTCCGGCGGCATCCCCCGCTGGATCGGACCCATCACCCTCGAAGACCTCAACTTCCTCCCCGTCGCCGCGGACATGGGACGGACCTACGGCTATCCGACCGACGAGGCCCGCGACTACACCACCGCCGGCGGGGTCTACGACTGGTTCCGACCCAAACACCTGACCGCCAACCAGGTCACCCGGATGGACGGCAGCACCCAATCCATCGCCCTGCTCGGCCGCGACGACTTCGACGACCTGAAGATCGAGAACGACAACCACGGCGTCCGCCATGTCGTGTACGAGGGCCCGCAGTCGGTCCTCCGCGGCATGCGGCTGGATTAGAGCAACCCGCTTGGCTTTTTCTCCATTCCGGGATGGGTTGTCACGATAGCCGGCGAGCTACGCCTCGCCGGGCGGTCGCGCAGCGACCGGGCAAGTACGCCCGGCGAGGCGTAGCTCGCCGGCTACAGGTCAAGGGGTGGAGACTGTTGACGCGGATTGCTCTCGTCGCGCGCAGCTTCGCGCACTTTGCCGCTCTTCCGCTTTTCCACTTTTCCGCTTTTCCGTTTTTCCGCTCTTCCGCTTCTCCGTTCACCCCCCGCCTGCCTGATATCATCCCCGGCCGATGTTGTTCGCCTCGCTGTTACCCGACACCTGGTTCTCGCCGCTGCCCACGCTGGTGCTGCTGCTGATTGTGGTGGCGGGGATGGCGGCGGTGATCAAGGGGGCGGACTGGCTGGTGGAGGGCGCGGCGGGGGTCGCCAAGCGGCTGGGCATGCCGGAGGTGGTGATCGGCGCGACCATCGTGTCGCTGGGCACGACCAGCCCGGAGATGGCGGTCTCGGTGCTCGCGGCGTGGTCGGGCAACGCGGGGCTGGCGCTGGGCAACGGCGTCGGGTCGATCATCGCCGACACCGGGCTGATCCTCGGCCTCGGCCTCCTGCTCACCCGCCTGCCCGCCGACCGTTTTGTCCTCTCGCGCCAGGGCTGGGTGCAGGTCGGCTCGGCGGTGCTGCTGGCGGGGCTGTGCTACGCGCTGTTCCTCTGGCACGGCAGCGCGCTGGCGGCCGACGGCGAGCCGCTGGCCCGCATCGGGCGCGGCATCGGCATCGTGCTGGTGGCGCTGCTGGTCGCTTACCTGATCATCAGCGTGCGCTGGGCCCGGCGTCACCCCGGCGGCGAGCCGCACCTCATCGAAGACCACGGCCAAGTCCACACCGACCACGAGCCGCGGCATCAGACGCTGCGGGGGCTGATCTTCATCGGCGTGGCGGGGCTGGCGGTGGTGGTGTTCGCCGGCGAAGCGCTGGTGCAGTCGGTCACCGTCGTCGCCGTGCGCTGGGGCGTGCCGCAGGTCGTGATCGCCTCGACGATCGTCGCGCTGGGCACCAGCCTGCCGGAGCTGGTCGTGGGGATGACCGCGATCCGCAGGGGACACCCCGAGCTGCTGGTGGGCAACGTCATCGGCGCGGACATCCTCAACGTGCTGTTTGTCATCGGCTTCGCGGCGCTCGCGGCCCCGCTGCCGATCCTCGAGCCGGGCACGCGTTTCCCGGCGATCTTCCTGCAGCTCCACCTGCCGACGATGCTGGTGATGCTGCTGTTCACGCGGCTGTGTATTTTCAAGGCGGTGCGGGCCGGCGCGTTCGAGAAGTGGATGGGCGTGCCGTTGCTGCTGATGTATGTGGCGTACCTGATCCTCAACACCGCGCTGGCGTAACCCCCCCCCGCTCGCGGCTTCGCGCGAACGTCACGCCCCGGAACGTAAAAAGGGCGCGGCGGGAGAGCGAAGCCGCGAGCGGCAAAACAGAGAAGCATGATATGTCTGATGATCAAACCATCCTCATCACCGGTGCCGCCGGGTTCATCGGCTCGCACCTGACCGACGCGTATCTCGCCGCGGGCCATCGCGTGGTCGGGCTCGATAACTTCTGCGACTTCTACGACGAAACGATCAAACGCACCAACCTCGCGGGCGCGATGGGTCACGCGGGCTTCACGCTGCTCGAAGCCGACATCCGCGACCGCGCCGCGGTGCTCGATGCGTTCGCCACGCACCAGCCCGACATCGTCGTGCATCTCGCGGCGATGGCGGGCGTGCGGCCGAGCATCGAGCGGCCGGACTACTACACCGCGGTGAACCTCGACGGCACGGTGAACCTCCTCGACGCCGCGGCCGCGGCGGGCGTGAGCAAGTTCGCCTTCGCCTCCTCATCGAGCGTCTATGGCAACAACCCGAAGGTGCCGTTTGCCGAGACGGACAACGTCGATCACCCCATCTCGCCCTATGCCGCGACCAAGAAGGCGGGCGAGCTGCTGTGCCACACCTACTGGCACATCCACCGCCTGCCGATCGTCGCGCTGCGGTTCTTCACCGTCTTCGGCCCACGCCAGCGGCCGGACCTGGCGATCAGCAAGTTCCTCAAGCTCGTGCGCGATGATCAGGAGATCCCGATGTTCGGTGACGGCTCGACGTCGCGCGACTACACCTTCGTCGCCGACATCGTGGACGGCATCCGCAAGTCGGTCGCGCACTGCGGCCCGGCCATGCCCGCGCCCGAAGTCGGCGAAGGGGTCACCACGGGGTTCCGTGTGTACAACCTCGGCGGGTCGTCGCCCGTGTCGCTCAAGCAGATGATCGCGACGATCGGCGAGGCGGTCGGCAAGGCCCCGCGCATCAGAGCGATGCCCATGCAGCCGGGGGATGTGGACCGCACGTTTGCCGATGTGTCTCGCGCCCAGGCCGAGCTGGGCTACGCCCCCACCACCCCCCTGGCCGCGGGCGTCAAAAAACAATGGGACTGGCTCGCCGGGCGATAACGGCTCGTGATAAACCGCTCCCTTGAGGGAGGGGAGTTAGAGCAACTTGCCTGTTTGTTCTCCACGCAGGGTCTGGATCAAACGATAGCCGGCGAGCGACGCCTCGCCGGGCGGACTCGCCCGGTTGCTGCGCAACCGCCCGGCGAGGCGTAGCTCGCCGGCTGGATGTCACGGGGGTGGAGGACCTTCACGCGAATTGCGCTAAGGCTCACACCCGCGACTCAAACGCCCCCTCGATATGCCGGACGATGGGCTCGGCCTCGTCGGCGGCGGCACCCGGGGCGGGCAGCTCGATGGCGAGGATGTCGAAGCGGACCCGCGCGTCGCGGCCGAAGCGGCGGGCGGCTTGGGCGGCCAGGGCGGTGAGCCGATGCTGCTTGGCGGCATTGACGCGGGTCTCGGGCGGCGTCTGGCCGCGCGTCCCGGTCTTGACCTCGACGATCACCAGCGACTGATCGGGCGCGCGGGCGATCAGGTCGATCTCGCCGAAGCGGTTCTTCCAGTTGCGCGTCACGATGCGGTAGCCGTGCCGCGTGAGATAGACCTCCGCGACCTGTTCGCCGCGCATGCCACGGGTGGAGGGCTTGCGTGAAAACCATCCCATCAAAACGCCCCTTGCTCAGCCCACTCCTGCCCCGTTTAGCGGCGGGGCCCGCCCCGCGCTTTTCAGTTTTTCTGTGCGCGTTGCCCCGCGTTATTTCCCCGTTTTGCCCCGCGTTTTAAGAGAAAAGAACAAAGCGCGGGGCGGGCCCCGCCGCTAAACGGGGGGGGCGGGTTACGGCCCCGACGC
>CAZTLX010000110.1:0-214 GCA_964614575.1 uncultured Phycisphaeraceae bacterium
CCCCCCACGCGGGGGCGTGGGTTGAAACGCTTTGAACATCACATCGGCCTCATCCTGGTTCGTCGCCCCCCACGCGGGGGCGTGGGTTGAAACTCCAGCCTCACCGGCGCGCACAACCTCGGCAGCCGGTCGCCCCCCACGCGGGGGCGTGGGTTGAAACTTCATTGGTCGCCGCTGCCTGCGGGACGATGACCGTCGCCCCCCACGCGGGGGC
>CAZTLX010000110.1:224-13771 GCA_964614575.1 uncultured Phycisphaeraceae bacterium
CCCGCGCCAGTTGTCGCCCCCCACGCGGGGGCGTGGGTTGAAACGCATTACGTACGGCCTCAGGCCTACGCGGACGATCGTCGCCCCCCACGCGGGGGCGTGGGTTGAAACATCGAGGACGCGTCGCTGGTCGGCGTGCCCGGCCCGTCGCCCCCCACGCGGGGGCGTGGGTTGAAACGGCCGAGGATGGACTTTGCGATGAGGATTGAAGGTCGCCCCCCACGCGGGGGCGTGGGTTGAAACAATTCGAGCTTCGCGCTCTGCGTCTAATACGCCCGTCGCCCCCCTCGCGGGAGCGGGGCTATTTCGGATACTGCGGCTCACAGTTTAACTTAATCACCGCTATCGGCCTCAGCCCCCGCCGGGGGGCCGAGTATCGAAACGTCAACTTGACTTCGATCTCCTCCACCGCCATAGTCACCTGCACCTTCCGGAAATCGAACTTGTCGCACATCACCGCCTCCAGGAAGTCGGCGTCCACCGGGAACCACTGCTCGTTGAGGACCACCGGGTCCACCCCCACCTTCTGGCCCCGCATCGACTGGCGGCGGTTGGGCAGGCGGACCTCATTCACCACCTTCGCCGCCTCGACGATCATCGCCGCCAGCTCGTCCTCGCTGAACAGGTCCTGGTGGCAGAGGTGGATGATCCCGGCCACCGGCCGCTCGGGCTGGCCCGGCAGGTTCGCGGGGGCCAGCCGCAGCTGCACCACGTACACGTAGAAATCCCCCAGCTTCTGGTACGACCGCCGCGGCACCTGGTCCTTCGCCTCGACCTTGGTGGTCACCCCCCGGCGGGGGGCCGGTACCACCACATCCTCATCCGGCAACGGGATATGGCTCATACCGGCACCTCCAGCAGCCTCTTCAGGAACGATCGGCGGTGAAGCTCGTGCGGGCCATGGCGCTTGATCGCCTCCTGGTGGGCCGCGCTCAGGTAGCCCATGTTGCGTTCGATCTGGTACTGCTTGAGGAACCCGTCCGCCTCGCACTGAGCGATCGCCCACCCGTCGCGATACGCCTTGGCGACGATGGACGCCGCGGCGACTTCAAAGACTTTGTCGTCCGCTTTGGGCACCGAGATCAGCTCGCAGCCCGCCGGCAGGTCGAAGTCGGCGGCGACAAAGTCCGCGCCGTCGAGGACGATGAGCATACTCAGCGGGCCGGCGCCCGCGGGCCGATACGTCCGCCCCCAGCCCGCGACCTTCTCCCCCAGCCGGTGGATGATCTGCTGCACCGCGCCCTGCAGGCAGCGTTTGATCCCGAACCGATCGATCTCCGCGGCCGAGGCGGTGGCGAGCTGGGTGAGGCAGTGGGACTCGATCTCGCGGGCCAGGGCGTGACGCCGGGCGTGGGCGTGCTTGCCCGTGAACTTCTTGGAGTCCTTGACCTCGGGGTGGGACCAGCGGTGGATGCTGGCGACGCCGGCGAGTCCGATGCGGCGCGATGCCGGGGCGGTGGCGTGCGAGTGCCGGAGTTGCCGGCGACTCGCGGAACGCGGATGGTCGGCGGCGTTGTTCCGCCGCAGACCACACCGCCCCGGCACCGGCGCCGCGCCAACCGAAGTGATCGCTGAAGAAGGCTCGCTAACCGGCCTGTTGCACAACACGCATCCCCCGCAGTTCGGCAATACGTTGCCAGTCGTCTGCGGTCAATCGCTTACGACCTTCGTCTACCAACGCCCTGAGGAATTCATCACGGCCACCATAACGTGCCGCATCTAGTTCGGCGACGAACGCAAGGGACCGAGCGTTTCGCCAGACCGCCGCACGCTGATTTTCGATGCTCTTGACCTTGGGAAGAGTGGGTGGCTTCGCAGCAACGCTGCCGCAAGCGAACTCATTCCAGCCCGGAAGGCGGTCGCCCCAGCGATTGCGCTTCGGGTTTAACCGGACACGAAAGTCGGCGAAATCCAGCACATAAGATCTGGCCAGTTCGGCCATCTGGTCGAGATCCCAGCCGATCCGCGTAAACGAGTCAACCACGCGGTCAGCGTAATCATGTCGAAGCTGCAACTCGATCCGCGTATCGCCCCTTTGGTCGTATATCCTCAGTCGTCGGTCGGCATGTGTGGATCCCAGATAGAGCGTGTTGCCATACACATTCTGCTGCCATAGATGAATGCGGGGGAATGGTGCAACACGTTCTCGGTGGACCGCCGTCCTGACGTTGTCCGCGAGAACCGCCGCGTGCAGTTGGGCAGGGGTAACGTGGGCTTGGTCGAAAGCCAGGTCCACGCGCCTTGCTTTGATTGTGGCGATCGCCGACAAGCGTTGTAGCAGAGCCACCAAGACGTGATGTGGCTTCGACTTCAGAAACCCGCCGGGAAGTCGAACCGCGACGTGATGATCGCTGCCGGCGAAGCACGTCTCCGGGTGAAGCCCCAGCCAGACACTTCTGGAGTGCCACCGCGTCACCCGGTAGCCGGTCAGTTTCTTCGCCCTTGAGGGGATGAACTCGCCGCCGATCAGGGAGACGATGATTTGCTCAACCTCATCTGGGAAAGTCATCGATGCCACATGGGGGATCAGCCGAAGCTCCAGCCAGTCAAGTGCGAAGGTGAGGGATTTGCCAGTGTTACAAGGGGAAAGGGTGCTCATTAACGTTTCCTCCAAACAGACGCGGGCTTGCCGCTAGACCTCGTACGACATCCGCACGTGGGGCGACATTCCACGCATCGGACCCGCAGAGAGATAAGTCACGAAAAAACTCGGGGCACGACGAAAACTCTCGCCGAGTCCCTAGACGACCCGTGCCAACAGCGGGTGCTGGACGTCGGTGAGCGCCGGCCTGCGGTGGGTCAGGTGCCCGGGGCTACTTGGGTCAAGTCATGGCACCACCTCGGTGGGATGCGGACGTTACATGTGCATCTACAAAACCTACGAAACTGCCGAAACTACGAAACCGCCACAGAGCACTCGACTACGGAACCTGCAAATGTTTGATCTGAGCTGGTGAAGATTTCACCCTAGGTGTGGCGAATATATTGCTTGCAGGAGACTCACTCTGAGGAGAACAGGATATGCAGGTGGAAGATTTTTGCTGTGAACCTGAGTCTGACGGCTGGGTGCCCGGTTATGGCCCTGACGACGAACCGGAACAGCCCGAATGGCTCGACGCCGAATACGTATCTACAGATATTGACCTGTGTGGACAATCCGACGACCAGGGCATCACCCGACAAGGGATGGAGCACCCATTCCCGTCACACCTGCTGCCACCCCCGCTGGGGCGATTCATTGAGGGGACAGCGAGCGACCTGGCGGTGGCACCGGCGGCCGTGGGCGTCCAGCTACTGGCCGCGATGGCGGCATCGGTCGGGGTGTCATATGCAATTCGCCTGAACGCCTCGTGGGTCGAGCCGTCGGTCCTCATCGCTGCCGTGGTGACGGACCGAGATGATCGTGCCGAAACCGCCATGGACGCCGTAGCCAAACTGATGCCGCGCGACGTGGCGGAACTGGCTGGGTCCAACAATACCACCAGCGGGGGAGTAACGAGGCTCACGTGCATGGTGACCGATCGGTTTCCGATGCCACGATCACAGTCGGAAAGCGCAGCCGTACCCGCCCGTGTGCTGGTCGCGACCCGCGATCATACGACCGGGGTCGTCGCTCGCCGTGGCCATGCACAACAGATGCTACTGAACACCTTCGATGGCCACCCGCACGTGTGCGTCGTCGGCGGGCGGCCCGTCTCGGTACTCCCCAGCATCGCCTCCATCGAAGACACACAGCGGCTTGCGGAAAGACTGGCTCGGCACCGGTCGCCAGCTTCTCTGATACCTCGGACGCTTTTGGTCGATGGCCTAGCCGGAGAGTGCTCTCTGCCGGCCATGTCGCCGATGTCTCTGGCAGACGTTCAAGCGGCAACTACGATTTTTGCGAACTTGGATTGGCTGTACGCACGCTGGTGCGAAACAGCGGATGGAACCGTCGAGGTCAATCTGGACCAAGCGGCTCAACGGTCGTGGGAGGCTTACCTGCGGCGTCCCCACGATGCTAAGCAAGTCGAGTTTGACTTACGGAAATTGTCGGTCGAGAAATACGCGGCGCGATTGGCGCTCTTGGTCTGGCTTGCCCGGTGGGCTGCAGGCCAGACAGTCGGCAACTCGATTGACGACGCGGCGATCCGATCCGGAATTGAGCTCGCGGCGTGGCTTTCGGAGGAACACGACGTGATCGCGGCACGTCTTCACGGCGAAGGCCTTTCGCAGTCACTCAAATCGATGGTCGCGGAGATCGCACAATTGGGTGGTTCGGTAACCGTCCAAAAATGGCAACAGAAACACACCCGGACGTCCGCTCAGGCGCGATCGCAACTCTCCAGGCTTGTCCAGGCCGGGCTGGCCTACTGGGGTAGACCGAAGCCAGGCCCCAAAGGGGGACGGCCGAGTCTGCGACTTATACTGGATCCGCGATAACGTGATCGGCACCCACAATGTCGGATCCTCAGCGATAGTATCACTTTTCGGATTGGGCGGCATCCCCTCTTACAAAGCGTATTGGAGTCGGACAGTGGCGGGAAATTCATGCTTTTCACTGAAGGGCTGGATCGGGCGACAGACGGTGTGACGGCAACTTTCTGATCAACTGAATTTTGCTCGAACACCATGACGAATATATGAGCACAGGGGATGCAATGACCGCGTCCCCTGAGGAGGTCTGCGTATGATGGTTTGCATTAGCACGCCCGAGGTTGAGAGAAAAGGCGCTGCCACGGGTTCATCGCCAAGCCGGCACTTGAGTCATGTATCTACAAATATAGAAATGCACGGCGTACCGAAGCTGGCGCTGTCCGTCGAGGAAGCGGCGTGGGCTATCGGGGTCAGCAAGCGGAAGGTAGATGAGTTGATCGCGGATCGGACCAGCGGCTTCCCCGTCACCCGCATCGGGCGTCGGTGCGTGGTTGTGGTCGAATCTCTGGCCAAGTGGCTCACGGATCATGTCGGCAAGACAGCCTGACGAAGGCCGGGCACAACCCAGTACAATATCAGCTCGATATTATGGGAGAACGTAGCATGGCATCACTGTTCAAACGGCCGGGACGAGATTGCTGGATCATTCAGTATTTCGACCACAACGGCAAGCGGTGGGAGAAGTCGAGCCGCACCACCGACAAGAAGACGGCCCAGCGGATCGCGGACAAGCTGGGGGCCGATGCCGCACTGCGGCGGGAGGGTGTTATCAACCCCGAGCTAGACGACTACGCCACGCACGGCCGACGCCCCATCGCCCAACACGTTGCGGACTATCGCAAACACTTGGAAGCAAACCGGGCCGAATCACACGCCAACACGCAGCGTGGACGCATCGAGAAGATCATCGCACAAGGCAGGATCGGGGTGTGGGCCGAAGTGACACCGGACAAGATAGACCGCACGCTGCAAAACCTGAAAGCGGAACGGGAGTTCACCGAGGCTACGCTGAACGCCTACCTGACCGCCTTCAAGGGATTCTGCAATTGGATGGTCAAGCGTCGGCGGGCAGAACGCAACCCCATCGCGTCACTGGAACGGGCCACAGTTGAGCATAGCGAAGCCCGCCGGGCGATGACCGAAGACGAAGCCCGGCGGCTGCTGTCGGCGGCGGAGGCCGGGCCAGTGATTCGGTGGCGAACCCGTGCGGGTGCGGACTACCTGCGGAAGCACGGTGAGGACATGCCGGGCGGTGTCCGGTGTGAGTGGACGGGGCCGGAGCGGGCGTTGCTGTACCGCTTTGCCATCGAGACGGGGCAGCGTCGATCCGCGATTGAACGCCTGACAGTGGCGGACTTCTACCTGTCCGATCAGCCGGGGCAGTCATCGGTCACGTTCAAGGCTAAGGCGAACACCAAGAGTCGGTCGGCGGTGACGATCCCCCTACGCGATGAAACCGCCGCGATGCTGGCCGACGCATTCATGGGCAAGCTACCGGCGTCACCCGCTTTCAACATGCCCAAAGTCGATGAGACGGCCGACATGATACGGGCAGACCTGTCGGCGGCACGGGCGGCGTGGATCGCCGAGGGCGGCACGGCAGAGGAACGGGCGGAGCGGGCCGGGTCTGCCTTCCTGGCCGAAGTCGATGCCGAGGAACGGCGGGTGGACTTCCACGCTCTGCGGACCACCTGTGCATCGTGGCTGAATCACGCGGGGGTCGCCGACAGCATCGCCCAGCGGATCACGGGACATACCCAAGTGACGACGCTGCGGAAGCACTACCAGCGGGCGGGGGTCGATCAGGTCCGGCAGGCGGTGGAAGCGATGCCGACGCTGCGTTCCACGGGGACGGATGCCGTTATGTCACTGCCCCACCGCCAGCACGGGCGGCAGGACCACCAGCACCACCAGCAGAAACGCCAGCAGTTGGGGTGCGTTCAGGTGCAGCCGGATGCAGCGGCGTGCGAGCCTGCCCGGCCGGATGATGAAATGCGGGAGGCTCGAAAACCCCTTGTCAGCAACAAAAAACCCCGCCAAGCGTGTGCTGGGCAGGGGTTTCGTGTAAGCGAGGGTGACGGGGCTCGAACCCGCAACCTTCGGATCGACAGTCCGATGCTCTAACCAATTGAGCTACACCCCCGTGGATCGGGGCCCGGCTCGCTTTCCGGGAAGCCCCATACTTTAGCCGGCCGCGCCATCCTGTCAAACGCTCGTGACGCCGCGGCAAACCCGCAAACCCGCTCGATCGACGCCCCCAAGCCATCACGGCGACCAGCGCACGAAGCCCTCGATCGCTTCGTATTCCGCGAGGCCGAGCTGGTCGTAGAGCTTGGCGGTGACGCGGTTGCGGTCTTCGGCACGCTGCCAGAACTCGCGGTCGTCGATGCCGGGGAACAGGGCCTTGTCCTTCTGGCTCTCGTGCTTGAAGATCGCCGCGCGCTTGCGCTGCAGCTCCTCGGGCGAGAGCGGCACGGCCATCTCGATCTGCTCTGGGTCCCACTCCTGCCACGCGCCGCGGTAGAGCCACACCTCGCAGCCACGCCCCGCGTCCATGCCTTCGCCGGCGAACCAGTCTTCATCCTTGAGGCGCCGGCACGCCTCGAAGATCGCCGCCAGACACGTGCGGTGCGTGCCGTGCGGGTCCGAAAGATCGCCCGCGGCATACACCTGGTGCGGCTTCACCTTCTTCAGCAAGTCCATGATGATCTGCACATCGTCCTCGCCCAGCGGCTTCTTGCGCACGGTGCCGGTCTCGTAGAACGGCATGTCGAGGAAGTGCAGGTTTGCCTCGGGCACGCCGCAGTACCGCCCCGCCGCCCGCGCCTCGCCGCGGCGGATCACGCCCTTGAGCAACTGCACCTGCTCGCTGTCCACCTGCCCCGGCTGCTTGTTCTTGAGGAACTGCTCGATGTGGTCTTCCACCTCGCGTGTCTTCGCGTCGTCGATGCCGAAGAGCTTGTTGAATTCCGCGGCGAAGTCGGCGAAGCGGATTGCGTCGTCATCGAACACCGCGATGTTGCCCGAGACCTGATACGCCACGTGGACCTCGTGGCCCTGATCGACCAGGCGGATGAGCGTGCCGCCCATCGAGATCACGTCGTCATCCGGGTGCGGCGAGAAGATGACACAGCGTTTGGGGAAGACATCGTCGGTCGCGCGCTTCAGGTCGCCGGGGCGCTTCTTTTCCGGGGGCTTGCCGCCGGGCCAGCCGGTGATGCTGCTCTGCATCGCGCGGAAGACATCGAGGTTGATCTGATACCCCGGGCCGTGCTCGGCGACCAGTGATTGGAGCTCGTGCTCGTTGTAGTCCTCATCCGTGAGCTTGAGGATGGGCTTACCGGTCTGCTTGGCGAGCCAGATGACGGCCTTGCGGATCAGCGGGCGGTCCCAGTGCACCTCGCCGAGCACCCACGGGCAGGCCGAGCGCGTGAGGTTGGCGGCGGCGGCGTCATCGAGGACGAACTGCGCGTCGGCGTGCTGCTGGAGGAACGAGGCGGCGACCGAAGCGGTGATCTCGCCTTCGATCGCGCGGGCGACGATCGGCGCCTTGCCCTCACCCCAGGCCATGAGGATGACCTTGCGGGCGTCGAGGATGGTGCCCACGCCCATGGTGATCGCGCGTTTGGGGACGTATTCGATGCCGAAGAAATCGGACGCGGCATCGAGGCGGGTGAGCTTGTCGAGCCAGATCATGCGCGTGCGCGAATCGCGGCCGGAGCCGGGCTCGTTAAAGCCGACGTGACCGGTGCGGCCGATGCCCAGCAACTGGATGTCGATGCCGCCGGCGTCGGCGATGGCTTTCTCGTAAGCGGCGCAGTAGCCGGGCACCTCTTCGACGCTGATCGTGCCGTCGGGCACGTGCCAGTTATCGGCGGGGATATCGAGGTGATCGAACAGGTGCTCGCGCATGAAGCGGACGTAGCTCTGCAGCGCATCGGGCGACATGGGGAAGTACTCGTCGAGGTTGAACGTGATGACGTTCTTAAACGACAAGCCCTCTTCGCGGTGCAGGCGGATCAGTTCGTTGTAAACCGATACGGGCGTCGAGCCGGTCGCCAGGCCGAGCACCGTGTTCTGCCCGACCGCCGCTTTCTCGCGGATCAGCCGGGCGATCTGCCCGGCGACATAGACCGAGGCGTCGGAGGGGTCGGCGAAGACAGAAACCGGCACGTGCTCGCGTGTGGCCAGTTCGGGGGTGCGGGACGCCGAGGGCGACGGTGTGGAGGTCAGCGGCATGGCGGGTTCCTTGAGCGAAGCTTAATCCAGTTTCCAGATCGTCGGCCGGCTGGCAACCGAGCGGCGGTCCAAGGCGATCACGCGCAGTCGCGTCGCCGAGGCGGGCACGGTGACCGCGATCATATCGTCTGCGGCAGGCACGAAGCGGAAATCCCCGACCCCGGTCGGCCCCGGCCCCGACCACGCAACGACCCAGCCCCGCAACCCGGCCGCGGAGCCGGGCGCAAAACGCAGCTCGATGTGGCGCTGCTTGTCATCCTCGCTCAGGTGCCAGCCCTCGCGCGAGATGCGTGGGGGAGCAGGCCGCCTGCCCGCCAACCACGGCGAGGCAGGGATGACCGCGGGGGTCGTGTAGAGCGTGTCCGCGAGTTGTGACGCCAGCTCGCGATCACCCTTGAGCAGGGCTTTGGCGGAGAAATGAATGTGCCCCGGCGCCGAGCGCTCGGTGAGTAGGCGCGTCCATTGGACCTGGTGCGCGATCTCGTCGGCATCGAAGCCGCGGCGCTGCGCGGGGTGTTCGCTAAGCAGCCGGCTGGTATAGAGCCCGGGCCAGACGTGGCGGCTGCGCACGTTCTGCTGATCCCACCACCGCAGCAGCGCGATAAAGCTCTGGTCGGGCCGGGCGATCTCCCAGTAAAGCTGCGGCGCGAGGTAATCGACCCAACCCTCGCGCAGCCAGCGGCGGGCGTCGGCGTAGATCGCGGCGTACTGATCGAAGCCTTTGATGTGTTCGGGGTGCCCCGGCCGCCAGATGCCGAACGGGCTGATGCCCAGCTTCACGTGCGGCTTGATGGCGTGGATGTCGTCGCGCAGGTTCTGGATCAGCGTGTTGACGTTCTGCCGCCGCCAGTCGTCCCGCGCGAGCTTCCCCCCACGCCCGGTATTGAGGTAACGCGCATAACTCGCGTCATCGGGGAACGGCACGGCCCTGCCCGCTTCGTCGCGGATCGGGTACGGGTAGAAATAGTCGTCGAAGTGGATCGCGTCGAGGTCGTAGCGCATCACGAGGTCGGCGATGACCGCGCGGGTGTGGGCCTGCACCGCCGGCTCGCCGGGGTCGAGCCAGAGGTAGTTGCCGTAACGCCGCACCAGTTCGGGGCGCGTCACGGCCAGATGATTTTCGGACGGCTCGGTCTTGTTCGACGGGTGATAGACGCGGTAGGGGTTGCACCAGGCGTGCAACTCCAGCCCGCGGGCGTGCGCCTCGGAGATGGCAAACGCGAGCGGGTCGTAGTCGGGCACCGGGTCGCCCTGCGCATCAACCGGGGGCCGTCCGATCGCGCCGGTCAGCCATTCGCTCCAAGGCTCAAGGTCCGAGCGATAGAGTGCATCGCCCGCCGGACGCACCTGCAGCACCACGGCGTTGAGGCCGATTGCGGCGGCCCGATCCAGCAGCGCGAGCAGCTCGGCCTTCTGCTGATCGACGGGCAGGCCGGGCCTGCTGGGCCAGTCGATGTTCGCGACCGTCGCGATCCACACCGCCCGAAACTCGCGCGTCAGCCCCGGCACGCCCATGTCGTCCGGCTCATCGCGATGCGTCGCCGTGCAGCCGATGCCGCAAATCCACGCCATCAGCAATAAACCCCGAAGCGTCTTTATCATCCCGCGCCCCCCTCGTTTACTCGCTTTAGCGCGTGCGCGACCGGCGAGGGTCGGATCACATCGGCCGGCAGTTTCTCGATCGCGTTGATCGAGCGGAACAGCTCGACACAGGCGTCGTCGTAGGAGAAGCCGAGTTGATCGGCCAGCAGGCGGGTGCCGCGGTCGATCAGTTTCTTGTTGCTGCACGAGACGTGGATCATCCAGTTGCCGCGGAGCCTGCCGAGCGCGGCCATCGACGCGGTAGAGATCGTGTTGAGCAGGAGTTTGACGGCGAGGTGGCGCGAGAGTTGCAGCGGCGAATCGACCAGCGGCAGCGCGAGGCCGTCGGAGCCGGGGCGCAGCGTGCCATTGCGATCAAAGCCGGCTGGCGTGGGGGCGGGGCAGTCGAGCATGATCGCGAGATTCGGATGCGTGTCGGTACGCGATGGGTCCGGCTCGCGGCCGATCATGAAACGCTCGATCGTCGCGGTGCCGAGCGCGGGCGGTTTCTCGATCAGCGCGTCGGGCGCGTTCATGCGGCGGTAATCGACGGCGGTCCAGTCGAGGCCGCGGATCGGCCGGCCGAGCATCGCACGCCACGCCTCGGCGGTGTCGCGTGCCGGGTCTTTGACAAACGACCACGACACCGGCGAGACCGAATCATCGCCGCGGCGAAAAGGTGGCAGGCTGAACGTCGGCGAGCGCTCGGTCGTGTCGGTCAGCACATCCAGCAGCAGGTCGTCCGCAAAGTACGTCACCCGCCCTCCGCCGCCATAGACCTCTGCTTCGGCGCGGGCGAGTTCGGTGATCGCGTCGCGCGCCGGCGGGGCTTCGAGCGCATCAAGCAGCGCCACGAAGCGGGCGCAGCGGACCGCGGCGGGGGTGGCGCGTTGATCGCTGAATCGCGCGATCGCCTCTTCCAGGGCGCTGCCGACCACGGCCAGCTCGATCGTCGTCGCCTGCATCCGCGTCGAGCCCGCCACCGCCATGGGTCCGGTGGTCAGGTCGAGTTTGGTGATGCCCGGCTCATGGATGACCTGCCGGGAACGCTCGACGTGTGCGGCGAGCACCTCGGCCGGGTTGTTGAAGACGAAGAACACCGACGCCCCGGCGTCGAGCCCGGCCCACGCGGTGCCGATGACGAACGGCGTCTCGCCTCCCTCGGTCATCGCGATGACCACATCCCCCGCGGCCAAGCCGGCTTGGTTGATCTGGTGTCGGCCGAAGTCGGCGAAGTCTTCGAAGCCTTCCACGCTGCGGATCAGCGCGTAGTCGCCCCCCGCCATCACGCTGCGGGCCTGTTCGGCGCAGGCGTGTTCGCCCCGCGTGTCAAAGTGCTTGCGCCACGCGGCTTCGAGCAGGATGCTCAGCCGCCCGGTCGCCCCGCAGCCGGTGAAAAACACGCGGCAGCCGGCGCGGACCGCGCGGGTAATCGCATCCACCAACGCCGCGTAGGCCGGGCTGGCCAGCGCCCGGGCGAGCCCCGGCGGCAGGTCACGGTCCACGGCCTGCAGCATCGCCACCGCCGAGCGAAGGTCGTTGCGGGCCGTGTCGCCTAATCCTCGCGTCGCGGGGTGGGACTGCTCGGTGACCAGCGCCCCGAGGCGGAAGGCCCGCTCCGCGGTCAAAAAGTGTCGGGCGCGGCGGTCCGCGTCGGCTTCGGCCGCGATGGCGGGTTGGGGGGTCGAGAGTCTGGCCACGGTGATGATAATTATATAAGATTAAAACGGCGTGTCATCTGCCTCTGCCTCCATCCCGTCCGCCGCCGCTGCCGCCCCGAGTCGCGTCCTCGCGCTCGACGCGTTGCGCGGCCTGGCGATCCTGGGCATGTGTCTTTCCGGCGTCGTGCCACGCTACCTGCCCAACTGGATGTACCACGGCTACTACCCACAATACCTGCCCGATGCCGCCGGCGTCTGGGGCCGCGTCGCCAACCCGTGGAAGTTCCACGACTGGGCGGCGTTCACGTGGGTCGATTGGGTCTTCCCGCTGTTCCTCTTCGCGATGGGCGCGGCGTTCCCGCTGGCGTTGTCCCGCCGCCTGGCGCGTGGCGATTCAGCGTGGCGCGTGGCCGGGCACGTGGTCTGGCGCGGGCTGGTGCTCGTCGGTTTCGCGGTATACGTCCAGCAGATCATCCCGCACCAGATCGCCCGGCCGGACAGCCCCACCACCACCGACTGGCTGCTGGGCCTGCTCGGCTTTGCGCTGCTGTTCCCGGTGTTCACCCGCCTACCGCGCGCGTGGCCCGTGCGGGCGGTGTATGTGATGCGGTTCCTCGGCGTCGCGGCGTGTGTCGGGCTGGTCGTGTGGATTCATCTGCGTAAGGGACGCGCGTTCTCGTGGAACGACAAGGACATCATCATCCTGCTGCTGGCGCACGCGTCGATTGTCGGGTCGCTGGTATGGTTGGTGACGCGCGGTGGGCGCTGGCCCTGGCGCTTCGCCTTCCTGCTCCTGCCGGCGCTGGCGCATCATCAGGCGATGAAGCCGCAATGGCGGCTGTTCGGCGACACGTTCGATGCGTGGATGCCGGTGCTGCAATACCCCAAGCGGCTGCTGGACCTGACGTGGATCGCCGACCACCCGCTGCTGGACTTCTCGCCGCTGTACGACTTCGCCTGGTACAAGTTTTTGTGGGTCGTGATCCCCGCGACGTTCATCGGGGATCGGTTGCTTGCCGCCAGGCAAACAGGCCGGGCCGCGTTGCCGCGACGCGGTTGGTGTTTACTGCTGCTGGTCAGCGCGATCGTGCTGATCCATGCCGGGCTCACGCACCATCGCGCGACGCTGTTCGTGTTCCTCGCCGGCGAGGTCACGGTGTCTTGGCTGATCTCGCTGGGCGCGGTAGCGCTCGGGGTCGGGGCGTGGGGGCTGACCCCGCGCGGGCAAGGCCTCGCGAAGCTCCTTCGCACCCTGACCGCGTGGGGCACGGCGATCCTGCTGCTGGGCGTGCTGGTCGAGCCTTGGGAGGGCGGCATCAAGAAGGGCCCGCCCTCGACGCTGAGCTACTACGGTGTCAGCCTCGGCTTGTCCGTGCTGCTGCTGGCGGCGCTGGTGATCGCGGCCGACACGTCACGGCGAGGCGCGGCGCTGCTGCGGCCGATCATCGCGGTCGGCCAGAACCCGATGCTCGCCTACGTCGCCATCCGCAACCTGCTCGCGCCGATGATCCGCCTCCCCCTGCTCGCCCCGCTCAATCACGCGAGCGTCGCGGTGAACCACGACAGCCTCGACGCAGTGATGCAACAGGATGTGCTGGGTGGCACGGACAGCGGCGGCCGCGCGCTGCCGTGGCTGCTGCTGGTGTGGTC
>CAZTLX010000111.1:0-13634 GCA_964614575.1 uncultured Phycisphaeraceae bacterium
ACCATCCCGGCGCTGGTGCTGCTTTATTTCCTCAAGCTGCGGCGGCGGAAGGTCATGGTCGCGTCCACGCTGCTGTGGCGCAAGGCGGTGCAGGACCTGCAGGTCAATGCGCCGTTCCAGAAGCTCCGCCGCAACCTCCTGCTGCTGATCCAACTGCTGCTGCTGATCGCCCTGCTGATCGCGATGGCCCGGCCGACGCAGCGCACGCTCGTCGAGCCGGGCAAGCAGGTGGTCATCCTCCTCGACCACTCGGCGTCGATGAACGCCTCGGTCTCCGGCGATCAAACGCGCTTGCAGCAAGCCAAGGACCGCGCGCTGGAGCTGATCGACGCCATCGAGGCCGGCAGCGCGGATGCCGACAGCGCTTCCGGGGGCGCGATGGTGGTCAGCTTCGCCCACCGGGCGCAGGTGGTCCAGCCCTTTACGCGTGACCCGACGCTGCTGCGGGCCGCGGTGCGCTCGGTCCGGCCGACCGATCAACTGACCAACATCGCCGGCGCGATCGACCTGGTCCGCCCGTTCGCGCAGGCGGCGGACGCGAGCGAGGAGAAGGGCCTGACCGTCTATGCCCTGACCGATGGCCGGGCCCACCTGCCCGAGTCCGGCGAGCTCGCGCTGCCCGGCGCGGAGCTGCGTTACCTCAAGGTCGGCGGCGAGGATGCGGCGAAGAACCTCGCGATCGTCTCGTTCAGCGCCCGGCGCGACTTCGAGAAGCCGCAGATCGTCTCGATCTTCGCCCGTGTCGCGAACTACGGCCCCGAGTCGGTCGAGGCCAACCTCACCCTCTCGCTCGACGGCAAGCCGGTGCGCGTCCAGCCCGTGCGCGTCCCCGCGGCTCAACCCCCGCAGCAGCAGCCCGGCGGCCGCGTCACCTTCGGCGACCCGGGCAATCAGAGCGTGCAGTTCGACCTGGTGCTCACCGACGCGGCACTGCTCGAACTCAGGCACGACTTCGACGATGTGCTCGAAGCCGACAACGCCGCGTGGCTCACGCTCGCGCCGGCGCGGCGGCTGCGCGTGCTGCTGGTGACCGAGGGCAACGCGTTTCTCGAGCGTGTGATCCGCTCCACGAAAGTCCGCGACCTGGTGCTGATGACCCCCGACAAGTTCGAGAACCAGGACCCGGCGTTGCTGCAGCGCGGCGGGTGGGACGCCGCGGGCCTCAGCGGCGCGGAGGGGTTCGATGTCATCGTGTTCGACGGCTATTCGCCCCACACGGTGCCGACGGTGGACAGCCTGTACCTGGGCGGCGTCCCGCCGATCGAGGGGTTTGCGCTGCGCCCGCCGCTGGAGTCGGACCGCGAGACGCAGGTGATCCTCGACTGGCAGCGTGACCACGCGCTGATGCGTTACGTGGTGCTCGATGACGTGGTGCTCTCGCGCCCGAGCCGCATGATGCTGCCGACCGGCGGGGTGGTGCTGGCGACGGGGCAGCACGGCCCGCTCATGGCCGAGGTGACGGTCGAAGGCGCGCGGCACGTCGTCACCAGCTTCAATGTGCTGTCGAGCAACTGGCCGTTGTACGTCAGCTTCCCGGTGTTCATCAGCAACAGCCTGCAGGTGCTGGGCCTGGGCAACCTCGCCGACGAAGCGGGCATCGGCCTGCGGACCGGGCAGGTCGCGGTCGTGCCGGTCGAAGCGGACCTCGAGCGCGTGACGTATCGAGGCCCGAGCGAGTTGAGCGGCCGGGTGTCGCGCGGCCGGGCGATCCTGGAGGTTTTCGAGCGTGTCGGGGTGTACCAGACGGGCGACGATGTGCAGCCGCCCGACGATCGGCTGGCGGTGAGCCTTCTCGACCCGCTGGAGTCAGACACGCGCGTGGCGCCGGCGCTCGAGGTCGGCACGATCGCGTCGCAGGGCGCTTCGACGGCGACGAGCATCCGCAAGGAGGTCTGGCCCTGGTTCGTCTGGGCGGCCCTGGCGGTGCTGCTGGTCGAGTGGCTGGTGTACACGAGGCGGATGCACCTGTGATGCCGGGAAAGACATTCGCCACAGATGTACACAGATGAACACGGATTCAAGGCAGAATCGCCAAAAGAAGGCATAAAAGGCACAAAAGTAAGCACTCTTGATTTTTGTGGCTTTTGTGCCTTTTTGTGGCAAACCTGAATTCAATCTGCGTCATCTGCACAATCTGTGGTTAAACCCGTTTCTTACCGGTGTTGATCTGTGTCCATCTGTGGACCCCCAAGCTCAATCCGCCAGCGCGTGGGCTTTGGTGCGGGTCTTGTAGTGGTGGCGGGTCATGCGCCACAGCTCGCGGAGCGAGGTGGTCTTCGCGCCTTTCGCGCGGTTGGCCCGGCCGATGCGGAAGGCGATGCGCCATTGTTCAAAAAGCGTGCGATATGCTTTGAGCAGGGAGAGCTCGGGGTCGTAGATGTGGGTGGCTTCGCTGGTGACGCCGTTGAGCTCGACGATGGCGAAGCCCTCGCCGGCCATGAACGCGTCGCGGTCGGCGTAGCGGACATCGAAGCGGCCGAAGCAGAAGCCGTCGTACTGCTGCGCGATCTGATTGATGCGTGCGGTGAGCGGTGGGGTGATCATCGCCGAGCCGTCGAGGAACTTGGTGCCCTGGCAGTGGTTGCCCGCGGTTGCCAGCGGCAGGCGCTGCCCCTCGGCCAACACCTCATCGCGCCGGTCGCCTTGGCGCGCGAGGAACAACCGCCACTGCATGCGGTAGCGCGGGTGGCGGTAGATCAGTTGTTCGACGGTGTGCCTGCCGTCGCCGACGAGGACGGGGAACTCTTTGTCGGTGAGGGAGAAGATGCGGCCGAGCGCTTCGCCCGGCTCGCGCACATAGAACACACCCGCTTCGCCGGGCCCGGGGTGGAAGGTCTGGGCCAGCACCTTGCCGGGGTGGGCGTCGAAGTATTGAGTTAGTTGCGTTTCATCGCGCACCTTGCGCAGGCCGTAGCCCCGCTGCCCGGCGTCGGGCTTGAGGATCAGCGGGAACACCCAGCCGCGCTGCCGCATGACCGTGCATAGTTCCTCGGCCGAGTTCACCAGCGCCCACGGCACGACCCATTGCGTCGGCAGGTGCAGGAGGATCTCGCTCTTGGATTCATCGACAAAGCCGGACGCGGGCATCGCGGGGTTGACCGCGGTGATGGTTTTGAGCCCGCCGTGGCGCAGCGCGAGCCACGCGATGTAAAGCAGCACCGGCGGGTAGAAGGCCCACAGCGGCCAGAACTCCCAGCGCCACAGCTTGCTGATCTTCACCCACAGCCGGGCCCGGCCGACGGCGGTGGTCAGGTAGATCAGCGTGCGGATGACGATCAGCAGCACGACGGCCGCCGCGAGCAGCGCCACCCAACTGTCGCCGAAGAGCATCTTGAACGGCGAGGTGGCCGCGTCGCCGAGCATCACCACCGCGCCGAGCATCACCACCGCCCAGATGCACACAGCCATGAAGGTCCACAACGCGAAGCGGCCGGGCTTCTTGCCCAGCGCCCCGGCCGAGACGTAGAGCGGCAGGCGTGAGCCGGGGATGAAGCGCGAGGCGAGCACGGCGGTCCACCCGTGGCGGTCGAACCACTCGCCGAGCTTCTCGACGTGGCGGGTGGGCAGGCGCTTGGCCAGCGGCGGCCAGCGCAGCGCCCGACGGCCGAAGATGAAGCCGATGAGGTACAGCCCCAGGTCGCCGGTGAAGATGCCGATGATGATCGCGAGGATGCCGACGAAGAAATCGACCTGGCCTGCGGCGATCATCAGGCCGGTGAAGATGGTGGTGGGGTCTTCGAGGATGTAGGTGGCGACGATGATGATGCCCATCTGCGTCCAGGGGCTCATGCCGCGGCGCAGGTCCCAGCCGAAGGGCAGGGGCGATTCGGCGGTCGGTCGGTCGGCGGTGAAGTCGCGTGTGCTCCGCGTGCCGGGGGTGCTGCCATCGGCGTGCTTGTCTAAAAATGGGCGCAGGTGCTCGGCCAGCAGCGCAGCCTGATCGGGGAAAAAGAGCATGAAGTGCGATGCGTCGAACATCACCAGCTCGGAGTGTTCAACGATGTCGTGGTGCTGGCCGGCGGTCCACGCGGGGACGAGGAAGTCGTCGCGGCCGTGGAGGACGAGCAGCGGGGTGTCGGGGGTGAGGTTTTGGAGGAGGCCGCGGAGCGGGCGCTGGTCGGTGTCGATGAAGTTGCGGGTCCAGGCGATGTGGAAGTCGGTCGAGCCGAGGTAACCGAAGTGGGGGATGAGTTGGCGGGCCCCGACCGCCAGCGCGTAGGCGATGCGGTACTTGAACTGCTCGAAGTGGTAATCGCCCGAGCCCTCGCCCTCCTGGATGCCGATCCCGCCGTAGAAGATCAGGCTGTCCACGCGTTGCGGCTCAAGCGCCTGCATCCACAGCGCGACACCGCTGCCCAGCGAGAAGCCGAAGATGTGAGCGCGGTCGATCTTCAGTTCGTCCATGAGCGCGAGCGTGTACCGGGCGTAGGCCTTGATGCCGTAGTCGGGCACGTCCCGGCTCGACCAGCCGAAGCCGGGCAGGTCGATCGCGATGACGCGGTAGCGGTCGGTCAGGTGCGGTATGAGCAGGTCGAAGTTGTTCTTGTCGCCCGGGCTGCCGTGCAGGAGGATGAGGACGGGGGCGTCGCGATCGCCTTGATCGGAGAAGGCGAGTTGCACCGGCGGCAGGTCCGGGCGCGGGCCGTCGGCGTCCTGCGCGGCGACGTCGCGGCCGGCGGGGCGGGGCGAGTCATTTTTCTGCAATGAATCACCATCTTGTATGGTTTGCGTCACCCAAGACGCGACCAGCAGCAGCAGGTACACACCCAGCACCCACCGCCACCAGCGACGTTTGCTTGGCGCGGTTGCATTCATACCCCGGCTCCGCGCGGCAGCGACCGCACCACGTCCTCGGCCGGTTCGTTCGGCGGCGAGCCGTGGTACGTCAACGACACCCCTTCACGCACAACCTCAATCACCGTCAAACTCACCGACCGCGCATCGTCGCGTGACATGCAGACCGACAGTTCCGGCCGGTCGGGCCACTGGTGGCGGTGGAACGCGTCCTGTCGCGTGGGCCAACTGACCGGGTCATCGGCAAACCAATCGTTGAACATCGCGCGGCGAGGCGGTTCCACCAACGCATCGCCCATGCCCGACGAGGTGAACATCAACGGCCGATCCAGCGCGTGGGTCTGCAAGCGCAACCCGCCGGTGTCGCTCACCGCTTCCACGCAGTTGTTGTCATCACACACGAGCAAGCGAAACGGCGCGAAGTCGTCCGGCTTGAGTCGTTCGATGCGGGGCTGTACCGCGGTGAAATCCGCGGCATCGAGCAGGCCGGGGATGATCGTGCCGCGGCTGTGTCGGCCGGGAAAGGTCACGCCGCGCATGTCGGCGGGGTTGCGGTTGAGCAGGGTGAAGGCGAGGCCGGCGTCGTTGACGGCGACCCACGTGCCGCCACCGGCGGGGTCGAGGGGGAAGATGGCTTGATGTGTCCCGACGCGACGCACCACCGGGGGCAGCGCGGGGGGTCGCATTCGCGATTCGTCGCGGTTGATCGCCAGCCGAAAACCGGCGCGGCCGCCATGCGGATCAATCAGCGGGACGATCGTGACGGTACACATGGGTTGAGCGATGCGGGTGCAAGGATCGGGCGGTCTGCCGCCGAAGCTCCGCCGCCGCAGGTCGCTGCGCATCGGCGGGCTGGGGTTCGCTGGTCGGAGGGTTTTTACCGGCCGGTGCGGTAGGCGAGGGTGGAGGGGGCGAGGCCGAAGCCCTCGGGCACCGCGGCACCCATGTGTCTGACCATGCCGGCGATCATCGCGCCGTGGTGGATGGTGTGGCTGAGAACGAAGGCGATCTCCCGGCCGAGCGTCGATTGCCAGTGGATCACCGGGCCTTGCCCCGAGAGCATCAACGCGACGGTCATCGGGTCGTGGATGGAGCGGCTTTCCAACTCCCGCAGCGCATCGCGCAGCCGATCGACCTCGCGGGCCGCGGCGTTGCGGCTGGTCTCGATGCTGGTCCCGCGCTGGCGGTTGTCGTAATCGATAAACCCGGTCGGTGCGCCCAGGATGAGCGCTTCTAGATGGTCGAGGCAATGGCGGATGTGGCCGCCCACGCTGGCGTTGAAGGTGCCCACCGGGTTCTGCACGTACTGCCTCTGGTCGAGGGCGTTTAAGATATCGCCGACCTGATCCAGCACCGAACGCAGCGGTGCGATCAGATCGAAGCGGATGCCGACGTCGGTCCGCGGCATCCCCGAGGGCGGCCCGGCGACGGGGGGGTCTGGCTTGGTGGGGTTGGCTTCAAAACTCATCGGCGTCTCACGGTCGGAGTGTTTCCTCAAGAGCGGATGCGCCGCGGAGTTTACCGGCTGATCGGCCGCAACGCGACCGACCACCCCGCCCGGCCTGATTCGGGAATGCAACCGATGGCCGGCGGGTTATGTTCCTAACATGCCTCGATAAACCGACCCCGCACCGCGAAAGGAACCGCCATGCTTCGACACGCCTCACGCCTGACCCGCACCCTCACCGCCAGCGGCCTGGGTCCGCTGCTGATCCGCGGCATCGTCGGCGTCGTCTTTGCGTTCCACGGCGCACAGAAGCTCTTTGGATGGTTTGATGGTTCGGGCATCGCCGGCACCGCCGAGGCGTTTGAAGGCCTGGGCATCCCCCTGCCCACCCTCAACGCCTTTGCCGCCGGTGGTGCCGAGTTCTTCGGCGGGCTGCTGCTGATCCTCGGCCTCGCGACCCGGCCCGCGGCCCTCATCCTCGCCGCCGTCATGGCCGTCGCCATCGTCACCGCCCACCCCGACGCCTTCTCCCTCCAGAAGAACGGCATGGAATACGCCCTGACCCTCGGCGTCGTCAGCCTCGGCCTGGCGCTGCACGGCCCGGGTCTCCTGAGCGTCGATGCGCTGCTCCACCGCGCGCCACGGGAATAGGCCGCGGACCCACCGGGTTACACTCGGTGAAAGGATAAACCATGCCGAACATCACCGACCAAAACGTAACCATCCGCCCCGCCGACGACCGCGGCACGACCGATCTCGGTTGGCTGCACAGCCGGCACTCCTTCTCGTTTGGCCGTTACATCGACCGGACGAACATGGGCTTCCGCGGCCTGCGCGTGATCAATGATGACATCGTCGCGCCCCGCGGCGGGTTCGGGGAGCACGGCCACGACAACATGGAGATCATCACCTGGGTGCTCGACGGTTCGCTCAAGCACGGCGACAGCCTGGGCAACCTGCGCGAGCAGCGCCACGGCGAGGTGCAGGTCATGTCCGCGGGCACCGGTATCCGCCACAGCGAGTTCAACGCGTCCGACACCCGGCCCGTGCATCTGCTGCAGGTGTGGATCGAGCCGGCGCAGCGCAACGTCGAGCCTCGGTACCTGCAGCAGGCGTTCGACGCGGACGGCCGGCACAACCGGTGGCAGACGCTGGCCTCCGGCCGCGGCGACGCGGGGGCGCTGCCGATCGCACAGGACGCGGCGCTGAGCGTCGCGGAACTGGACGCCGACGCCTCGTTGCAGGTTGCGCTCGAAGCCGAGCGTCACGGCTACCTGCACGTGGCGCGGGGACAGGTGCGGGTTGGTGACACGACGCTGGACGCGGGTGACGCGATTACCCTCGCCGGCCCCGCCACGCTGACGATCGAGGCGACGCAGCCCAGCGAGTTGCTGTTCTTCGACCTGAACTGAGTCGCACGCCGTAACCGATCCCAAAAAATAGCCGGCGAGCTACGCCTCGCCGGTTTTTCTCTGCGCGATTCATCGCACCGCGACGGGCACGGCCAGCAGTAACGCGGCACACAGGATCGGCAGCTTCATCATCAAGGCCCTTCGCTAAACGTCACGTTGCCCGAGGCATCGACGGTGCTGGTGAATGACGCGCCGCCGGCTTTCACGGTCAACTCACCCTCGTTCCACCCCAGCCACACACCTTCGGCCGCGTCCCCCGCGTCGTACAAATCAAACTCGCTCGAGAAGTCGCGCGGCTCAGCGTCGCGGACCACGGCCGGGAGGTTATTCGCGTCGTTGCGCGTCACCGCCAGCGTCTTGCCGGTGCTGCCGACGAGCGTGACGGTGTCGCCGTCGATCGTGACCTTGCTCTTGCTGGCCACCGCCTTGCGGAACGCGTCGAACGAGGCGTGCGCGCCTTTTTCGCCGACTTCCAGCGTGTAGCCCCCCAGCGGCGTGCCGGTCTGTTGAGCGGTGACGGTGTGGTAGTCGCTGTAGTTTTTCGCTTGCCGACCGGTGATCGGTTCGGGGTCGCCGAGGTCGAGGCCGAGCGGTTTGACGGCGAGCCAAACGTCGCCAAGGTCGAGGAACCAGTAGCCATCGGCCTTCACCTGCTTCGCGTCCCTGGGCACCTGGAAGGTGAAGGGTTTGTCGTCGCCCTTGCGCACATGCACGAGCAGGTTGTTGTGTTGGCCGCGCTGGTCACCGGGTTCGAGGCGGTTGTACCACTTGCCGGAGTTGGCGGTGAAGAACCACACGCCGTCCGGCCGGGCCGCGGCCAGCTTCATCGGCGACACGTCGCCGCCGCTGGATTTGGTCACCGCGCTGCCGAGGGTGTAGTGCCGGCCAAGCGTCATGGTTTCGAAGTAGCGCGGCTCATCCGCGGCACCGGGTAGCCAGTGCGAATAGGTCGGCTTGGTATTACGCAACTCGATCGGCTGTTGCAGCTTCTTGAGCGCGAGGTTGGCCACGGCCAGCGGTGGGCGGTAGCCCGAGAGCACGATATGCACATCGTCGTAGTCGGCCTTGTGATCTTTCGGGGCACCGTAGAGCAACGCGCCGTAGCCCGCGGCGGGCCCGGCGTAGGCGGTGGTCGCCCCGCCGTAGTCCCGGCAGGACGGGCCGGTGAATGAGCCGCGGAAATACTTAAGCGCGTGCGCGGTGTGCAACCAGTCGAGCGTGGCCTTGGCCAGCAGCTTGACCTCGGGGTCTTTGGCGTAGTCGTAGAGCGTGAGCCAGGGCATGATGGAGTGGGGGTGGTAGGTTTCCGAATCCCACTCGCCCATGCCGACGTGGTAGAGCCCGACGGTGAAGCGGCGGAGCTTTTCCTTGTAGAGCTGGCGGACTTTCTCGTTGCCGACTTCCTCGGCGAAGAGGTACACGGTGGTCTCGCGCATAGAGCGGAGGTTGTCGGTGTTGCGGGCGTCGGCGCGGGTGCCGCGGACGCCGGGGCCCCACGACGTGCCGACCGGCCCGGTCCCCGTGCCGTGCTGCGGGTGCGGGTGGGGGTTGGCCAGGCGTTCGTATTCCTCGAAGACCTTCCAGTCGCCGTCCGCCCACAGCTTCCACCAGGCGGCCCACTTGGCCGGGTCGTCGCCGGGGTCGTCGTCGTAGCCGGGCGTGGCGGCGACGCGGCGGGCGTGGGCGGCGAAGTCGGGGTTGATCTTCTCGGTTTCGTCGGCCCACTGCTGCACGGTTGCCGCGGGCACCTTCATCTCATGCAGCATCGCCAGCGCATATTCGCGCACCGCCGGCACGTCGCTGCCGGTCAGCAGCACCAGCTCCAGCGTCGGCCGCGGGTCGTCGGTGGTCCACTTGCTCATCGCCCCGCGCATGCGGTCCTTGTAGCCGTCGGACAGCTCATCGTTGAAGAAAAACCACTTGCGGGCCTGGCCCTTGAGGGTGAAGCACCAGTAGAGGTCCACCCCGTCGGTCCAGCCCTGCTCGCCGTCGAGCGCTTCGAAGAAATCGATCACCGGCCGGTGTTGGCCGTGGAGGTAGCACCACATCGCGGTGGGGTAGTTCCATTTCTCGTGCTCGCCGGTGGTCACGGCCTTGAAGCTCGTGTAACGCTCGATCGAATAGTTGGCCCGCGTCCAGAACGCGTCGGTCATCTCCCCGGGCCAGGGCTGGTTCATGGTGGCCGGGTCGTGTTCCGGCGGCTGAACGACCACCCGGCCGTCCCGCTCGGTGAGGTCCGCGGCCACGGGCCCGGCCAGAACCGGGCCGTTCATGAAAAGCCCCGTCACCATGGAGGCGGCGAGGGTCAATGGTCCGGCAAGTGCGACTTGGTTTATCATGGTCTTGTGCATGTTAAATAGTATTGCCGCGGATCGACCGCGGGTAACGGAAGGATCACACATGGGTCTTCGAGGCGTAACACACGGATTGGGGGCGATGAGCATGGCGGTTTTCTTCACGGCAGCCGGGGCGGCGCAGCCGGGGATCGACGCGCTGGACGGCGTCGTCTTCGACCAGAACCTCGGCGAGCAGCGCACCAACTGGACCCACGCCCGCTGGCAGGTCGTCCAGCTTGAACAGCCGCTGGACCTCGCCGCGTTCGACGCGATCCGCCTGACCATCACCACCGACCAGCCCCGCGCCGACGCCGGGGTGACCCTCGCCCTGCGCGAGGCGGACGGCACGTGGCGGTCCCATCCCTGGGCCTGCGACCTGACCCAAGCGACCAACACCGGCACCGCCCGCTTCGCCGACTTCGCCCTGCCGATGTACCACAGCCCGCCCGGCGGGTCGCACCGCGATGAAAACCACACGCTCGACGCCGACCAGATCACCGCGCTCGCGGTCGGCGTGGTCAACCCGCTGGGCATCGGCCGCGTGACGTTCACCGTCACGCGGGCCGAGGCGGTGACGCTCGATGACGCCGCGGCCGACGACAAGCCGGTCGCGATCAACATCACCGGCGAGCTGCTGTCGATCAACGGCACCGACACCGTCCCCGCCGGGCTCTTCGGCGGGTTCAACCTCACCAAGGGCCACCACGAACGCTACCGCCTCGCGGTGGATCGCAGCATCCACTTCAACCCGCTGAGCGCCTCGCCGCGGTTCGGCAACGACGCCACGCCGTGGGTCATCAACTCGATCGGCGACCGGGTCATGCCCTCGCCCCGGCTGACCGATGCGCAGTGGGAAGAAAAGTCGGCGGCGCTCGGCAAAAAGTTCGGCGAGCAGGCGAAGGAAGCCGGCCAGCCGCTGGTCGTCGAATACTGGAACGAGCCTTACCTCAACTGGGCGAACTACAACCGCGCCAGCTTCGCGCCCAAGTGGTTCGACCAGAGCAAAGCGGAAGAGGGCGGGCCGGTCCACCTCAAGCACGACGGCGAACTGGCGCCGCACCTGATCTGGACCAGGGACCGGCGGTGGTACCGCGACGAGATCTTCGGGCGCATCAAGCGCGGCTGGGCCGACAAAGACAACTGGATGCGCGGCCGCGATGAAGAAGGCCGTGCCTACTCCGTCCACGCCTTGCCCTACCACGCCAACAACCCCAACTTCCAGAACAACTACTACGGCGGGACGTGGCAGCCCGATTCGCACCCGCCCAAGGGCACCGAGGAAGGCCAGACGTACGACTGGAAGGGCAAGACGCTCACCGCGTTCACGCCCTGGCACGTCGTCGATACCACGCAGTTCACCTACTGGTCCGGGCAGGGCATGCTCAAGTTTTACCTCGACCCGATGATCGCCTTCGGCAAGGCGATGAAGGAAGCGAACCCCGACAGCACCTACATCATCGGCTGGGGCAACCGCCCCAGCGAAGACCACTGGGCCGGATGGCATCTGTTGTACAAGCCGACGATGGACGCGGCCGCGGAAGCCGGGGTCCTCGACGCGATCAACGACCACGACTACGGCGGCGACCCGCGGAACCTGATCGCGAGTTATGAAGTCGCTTGTGCGTATGGCGTGACGCGTTACGACACCTGGGTCACCGGCTACAACACCGAGTGCGCCTCGAGTACCGACCCTCAGGCCTACCAGGACGCCGAGCAAACCTCCGCCGATGCCGCGAAGTTCGACTGGGTCAGCCGCAAGATCCTCTACGCGCTGAGCACCGCGCCCGACAAGGCCAAGGTCTTCCTGCACTTCGGGATGGGCGGCGGGTTCTGGTCGGACGGCGGCGAGGGCGTCGCGATGGACCTGCTCCGCAACGTCCGTGGCCGACTCGTGCAGGTTGAAAACGACGACCCCGAGATTTATGTCGTCGCCTGCATCGACGGCACCGACCCGCTCGCACCCCGGCCGGACGACCTGGGCGCGGGACAGGAGCTGGTCGTGGTCGCGATGAACGCCTCCAAGGATAAGAAACAGGTGGAATTTCATTTACACGCGCCCAAAGGATCGAAGTTCTCGCAATACACGCTGCGCCGGTCCACGATCGAATCCGGCAAGCCGGGCATCGAGGAAATCGGCCCATTGACCTGTGACCCGGACCGTTTTGTGTTTGGCCTCGCCGAGCTTCTGCCCGGCCAAGTCGCGGTGCTCTCGTTGCCCCTCGATGCGGCTATCGCGGTTGACGCCCCCGCCGCGGTGCAGCGGCAACAGTTCTTCGGCCAGGCGATCCTCGAAACCGTCACCGGCGAGCAGCCGATCGAGCAGACGATCACGCTGGGGGAGGTTGATCCCGCCAAGGTCAGCCGGGCCTGGCTGCGCATTGTGACCGAGCGTTTGGCGCACGGCGAGGGCGTGGTCACGCTCAACGGCACGCAGGTCAAGCTCCCGGGGGCGGTCACGCCGGAGAACACGGCTTACGTCGTGGATGTGCCGCTGGACCCCGCGCTGCTCAAGGCGCAGAACACGCTGCGTTTCGCGACCACGCAGCCGCACATGGCCGGGTACCTGCTCGGCTCGTGCAGCCTGATCGTCGAGACGCGGTGACCGGCGCTCGCCGGCTTGCCCAACGCGGCCAGCGGGCTTGATCGATCCGGACATCATTTGTCTGCGCCGCTTTCGCGGCGTCACCCGCTCGGGTGGGACGCTCAACTGCTGTTATCATGGCGTTTTGTAGGATAAACGGCGGACCGCCCCACGTCGGGCACACGCCCGCGGTTCCCGCAGCCATCACCGTGTTTCTCGTGCTCCGCCAAGCCGCCCCATGACCTCGGCCAGCCCACCCCTGATCGAAGCCCGCGACGTCGAACGTGCCTACACCTCCGGCACCGAGGTCGTGTTTGCCAATCGGGCCATCACCCTCGACGTCGCCCACGGCGAATACGTCTCGCTCATGGGGCCCTCCGGCTCGGGCAAGAGCACCTTCTTCAACCTCATCGGCGCCCTCGACTTCCCCACCGGCGGGTCGATCAAACTCGGCGGCCGCGACATGAGCCGGCTCTCCTCCGCCGAGCTCGCCTACCTGCGCTGCATGAACATCGGCTACATCTTCCAGAACTACAACCTCATCGAGGTCTTCAGCGCCCGCATGAATGTCATCCTGCCCATGCGCCTCGCCGGGCTCGACCCCGACGCCGCCTTGCACAAAGCCCAGGGCCTGCTTGAGCAGGTCGGCATCGGCGACCGCGGCGAGCACCTGCCCTCCGAGCTCTCCGGTGGGCAGCAGCAACGCGTCGCCATCGCCCGTGCCCTGGCCAACGACCCGCTGCTCATCCTCGCCGACGAACCGACCGCCAACCTCGACTCCAAGACCGGCCACGACATCGTCCAACTGCTCTCAGCGCTGTCGCGGAAGAACGGCGTCACCGTCGTCTCCGCCACCCACGACCACCGCATGCTCGACGTCTCCGACCGCGTCGTCTACCTCCGCGACGGCGAGGTCGAGAAAATCGTCGCCCGTCAGGACATGACCATCAACGTCGGCAGCATGGAGACCTGAGCGGTGAGCCTTGAGCCGTGAGCAAAATATCGTTGTCTGATCCCTGATCCCTGATCCCTGATCCCTGATCCCCGGACCCCGATCTCTGCGT
>CAZTLX010000112.1:0-13460 GCA_964614575.1 uncultured Phycisphaeraceae bacterium
GGAACTTCCGGGGCTTGCACCCTCTACATCTGCAGCCGGTTCGATACTGTTGCGCTGGGGTCGGGCCGAACGCGTGTCAATCAAACTCGTCGATGGGAAGTATTGACAAGCGGCTTGGTGTTCACCTATATTGGTGAACATGATCGTCACTCCCTTTGCAAGAGAAGTCAAGCGACTGCGAGCAGAGCGAGAACTGACGGTTAGAGAGTTGGCTTCGGCGCTCGGAAAAAGCGTTGCCTACATGGGCAAGATTGAGGCTCAAGGCGAGATTCCAACGCCGGAACTGGTGTGCGAAATGGCACGGGTCCTGGACTGTAGCCCGACAGTTATGTTGCAGTTGGCCAAGGAGTCGAAGGTCGCCAGCACGACCCGTGCAATTGAACGCGAGTTCACCGCTGCTATGGCAACTCAGCAGACGGATACAGATCAACCGGCCTCGGAGCCCACAACAGAAGGAGCCCAATCAATGGCGACTGTTCTTAGCTTGATCAATATGAAGGGTGGGGTGGGCAAGACGACGCTCGCGCTTCACCTAGCGCACACGGCAGACTCGATGGATATGAAAACGCTCGCCGTGGACCTCGACCCGCAGTCAAATCTCAGCCAGGCTTTGATGGGGCCCAAGGGATACGTGAAGTATCTCGCCAACCACAAGCCCACCGTGGTCCAGATCTTCGACGACTACGTCCCAGCAGACTCGAAAACCGGATCACCCCGTCTTCTCGAAGTCGACAAAGTCATCGTGAAGGGGGCCGGGTATTGGGGGAATAGTACCCTTGACCTAATTCCAAGTAGGCTGGAGCTCTCGCGGACCCTCAAGAATCCAACCGGGAAAGAAAGACGTCTCGCGAAGGCACTTGCTCGAGTCAGCGACCAATACGACCTGATCATTATCGACTGTGCTCCTACCGAGTCCGTTCTCACAGATGCCGCCTACTTCGCTAGCCGATACGTGATCGTACCCATCAAGCCAGAGTTCATGGCGACCATCGGACTGCCGCTGCTCGCAAGGTCCCTTCAGGAGTTTCGCCTCGAAAATGATGACCACGAGGTGGAAATCGCGGGCCTGGTATTCAACCATTCCTCGAGCTACTCGTCCGGTCCGGAAGGCCAGCAGTCCATCAAGGACGTGAGCAAGATCGCAAAAGAGAATGACTGGTACGTTTGCGAAAACCAAGTGAAATACTCGGCTTCTTACGCCAAATCAGCTCGCGAACGCACGCCGTTATCTCGGACGAGTTATGCACGCAGTGACGTTATTCGTGGATTCCGCCGGTTGGCAGATGAAGTATTCACTCGCATCGGTTTGGCGGGAGTGACGGCATGAGTGATCAACTAATGCAGTTAGAGGTCAGACTACTCCTTTTGAAGCACGGCAGACAGAAGGTGCTGCGTGCGTTAGGACAGCTCAGCGATCAGTCGCCCGATCAGATTGAGCAGCAGATTCAGGCGATGGAGGAGAAGCGTCGGTCGCGGCGCACCAAACCCACGGTAGCAGAGATGGCAGCGAAGGAGGCCAAAGGGCGGGAGGAAATCGAGGAGCCTCTGCGCACTCTCGCAGTTGCCTTCGAGAACAAGACGTTCATGCCGCAACTGCGAGATATCCAGCGATTCTTGGATCAGGTCGCCCCGACGGTTAAGCTGCGATCCCGTAAGGCAGCAGCGCCCGCGCTGTTCCGCGCATTGGCAAAGCTACCTAAAGAAGAATTGGACCGCTTGGCTGCTGCTGACGATGCGCCCGGAGAGAGTGACTATGCATTGCTGGCTCGGGCGATCATGGGAACAGCGCCATCGTAACTGGACGGCGACCTGCATGTCCTTCAGCGTTGATGTGCATGTCTACACCAATGCCCGGTCATACGCCAGCCGACCGAGTGTCCCCGATCATCCTGGGCCGTGGCGGGCATCGGCGAGGCGTCGCGACGATCAGGTGATGACGAATGCTCTGGGTCATGGCTTGACTTCCTTGTTGGTGTCCTGATACGTATAACGAGCAGGGTTATCAGAAGGCCTTGTCGCTGCTTGTTTGCAGTGTCGTGTCATCTGCGATGATCCTGGCCGGCGGTTGAGTGAACATCATTGCGACCACCCGCCCCTGTCCGATCGCCCGCACCAGCTCGCGTAGCGCGCAAAAGACCAGCAGCAGGATCAACAGCCAGAGCTGGATGACCACGATATGGGTCCAGCTCACCTCGTCGGCGAGCATCCGGTTCGCCTCGCCGAAGCTGCCCGATTTGCGCCAGAAGTGGACGACGTGCTCGACGTACCGCACGCCGATCGACGCGAGGAAGTAGATCGCCGTCTTCCAGACGACGTTGTAGATCAGCGGCTTGTGGGGGTAGCGGTTGACAAAACGGAAATGGTCGGCGATGAGCACGACCTTTGCCACGACCAGCGCACCGACCGCCGCAGCAGCGAACGTCCACACCCGCTCGCCGTACCGCTCGAGGATCAGCGCCTGCGTGAGCGCGAGCAGCTCGAACGCGACGAGAAAGAACAGCGTGACCGGGATCAGCTCCCGGACCTCATGGCCCAGTTTCTCGCGTATGGAACCCATATCCGACCACCCGCGACTCAGTCGATGGGCTCGATCTCACCGGGACGCCACGTCTTCTCGAACCACGGTTCGAGCGGGCCGTAGAGACGCAGGAGCGTAAACCAACCCTTGCCTGGGACGGTCTGAATCCAGTTCGACTCCTTGCCCTCTGGCGCCTTGGGACCGAAGTACAGGTCCACCGAGCCGTCGGCGTTGGCCGCCAGGTCGCTCCGCTTGCTGTTCTTGCTGGGGAACGGCTGATCGGTCTGCAGCTCGGACCGCGTCTGCGGGTCGTAGATGACGACGGACCAGAAGTCCTTGGCCGGCACGTTGGCGGGGATGTTCAGCTTGTAGGTTTTCGAGCCATCGAGGTAGTCTCCGTTGGCGTCTGTTGTGGCCAACGCGTACTGGGAGCCCACGCCGACCATCTTACGGACCATCGCTGGCGTGTTCACCGTTGCGATGTAGAAGAAGTACGTGCGTGCGTCGAGATTTCGCCCACCGTCGCCGCCGTCCTTGAGCCACTCGTAGCTGCCGCCGATGAAGCCGGTCTTCCATACGCTGTCGGGGTAGATGTCTACGCCGTCGAGGCGTGGGCGGAACGCGATCGCCCGGGCGGTGGCGTTCCCGATCGCCACCGCGTCGGTGAGGATCTTTTTCTCACGTTCATCGGGCGCGAACGGCTTGCCCTTCTGGATACCGACCGAGGCGAACAGGCCGCGGAGTTCCGGATCAAGCATGCCGATCGGCTCGCGATCGATGACGATGTGCAGTTCCTTGTAGAATTCGTAGTTGTTGGCGTGGATCGTGTTGAACGGGACCTTGGAGCCGGTGATGAATTGCATCTGCGGCGGGTTGTCCTTCTTCGACAACGGGTAAACCTTCAGGCCGTCCTTGAACATCGCCGTCGAGAAATCGGTCTTGCCGTCAACCAGGAACCCGCGCAGGAAGACCGCGTTCACATAGCTGGGCGATTGCACGACGAAATACTTCTCGCCGTCGACCTCCTGCTCCTTGCCCCCGATCGGTCCTTCGAGTTCGCCCTCGTAATCCGGCGGGAGGATGAGGTACTTGCCGCCGGCTCCGCGGTCCGGCCCGGGAACACCCATGTCCACGACGAACCGGAAGAACGCATCATTGACGGTGCCCGGCCCGCACCTTGCGGGTACCTCGACGACCATCGGCCCGTCCTTGAGGTTCACGAACCCTATGCAATACACCGTATCGGTGTTGCCCGTCAGAAACAGCGGGCTGGAGTCCATCAGGTCGTTAAAGAGGAGGAACTTGTTGTACGCATCAGCCCCCATCTCGACGGTGCCCTCGCGTATTCCCTCCATGGAAGTCGCCGGGATCCCGTTGAGGAAGGTCTCCACGCCGCGCATCCGAAGCAGGTTGTCGTAGAGGGTGTCGACCGTCGCCGCGTCAGGCATGCCGTCGAAGAACCGGAGCGTTCCGATCGACGTGTCGACCACATCGGGCGTCATGATCTTCTCGGGAATCTTGTGGTTGAAGCCCGGCGTGGGCTCCTCGGCGCCGGCCGTAGCCACGGCCATCCCAAGCCCCATCATCACCAGGATTGCAGCGGTCGTCAGTTCGATGTATCTCATTGCGTTGACTCCATGTTGAGCATCGTATCGCGTGTCAGGACTGTATTAAGCCGACGGTCGGGCCCGCACAGGCCGCAGAAAACCCATTATTGATGGTATAGTCTGGGCAGAAGGGTACGGCTATGCAGATTGCGCAGCACGACGTGCAATTCCTTGACGGTGCGGGCGTACGCGGGGTGATTCATCTGGCGAGTCTCTATGAGTACATCGAAGCTGTGGACGGGGCTTGGGATGCACAATTCATCCAGCTATCCCCCGGACCGCTGAACGCCAATGTGCAGTACCTGGCGTCCGACCGCTTCATGCTGTACCGCGAGAGTTGGGAGCAGCGCATCCATACGCTGGGCACCTTGCGACCGGGTCTGATCGCGCTGGGCATTCCCGAGGCGCGAGGCGGGCCGGCGATCTGGTGGGGGCGTGAGTTGCCCCGCGGCCATTTGCCATACGCACACCAATCGCGTGCGCTCGACTTGATCACCGAGCCCGGCGAGGCGATCACCGTGCTGGTCCTCGAGGAAACACTGCTTCGACGCATCGTCGCATCGCTATGTGGTGCCGCATCCGACGATTTTCAATGGAATGGCCGGCTTCTGAAATCTACACCGGCGGCAATGATTCGCCTGCAATCCGCATGGAACCGTATGCTTCGGACGGCTTCGGGTGACGCGTATTGCAATTTGACGCTGCCGGACATCGTCGCTCCCCTCGTCGACGCGTTGCAACTGCCATTGGATGACCGGCACGGGGACATCGCGAGTTCACACGTCTTCGAAGCCGTGATGGCCGCGGCGGAACGCTCCGACTTTCGGGTGAGCGTGCCGGATCTGAGCGTGCGGCTGAGAATCGGACGTCGCACGATTGAATGTGCTTTTCGCCGTCGCCTGGGCATCTCTCCACAGGCCTATTTTGCCAAGCGTCGGCTTAGCCGGTGCTATCACGAACTGATCGAAGCTGACCCCGCCACCACGACGGTCGCGGCCGTGGCGATGCGACACGGATTCACGGAACTCGGACGATTCGCAGCCTCGTATCGACGACACTACGGCGAACTGCCCTCGCAGTCGCTGCAACGGTCGTCGCCAGGCCTGTCGCTCCGGTGTGCCGGGCAAAATACCCGGTGCAGACCGAGCAGAGCCGTTAATGGCCTCCCGGCGGATTATCTCCTCAAGCAACCCTGGTTGGCGTAGAGCCGGTACTGCACACCGGAGTCACTGGGCGCGTTGATGCGGCGGAACTTGAGGTGCCCGGTGACGGGGTCGGTTTCCCAGTAGGTGAGCGTTCGCGTGAAGTCGAAGCCGGTGAAGATGCTCCACTGCTCGTTGCCCCGGCACTGGTTGCACAGATTGATGTCGCGCCAAGTCACGGCGATGCTGGCGGGAATGCAGGGGCAGTCGTCGCAGACCACCTCGACCGCCCCTGCGACGGCAAGCCGATGCGTTCGTTTAAGGTTGATACGACAATGCTTTACGACGGCCCCGAGTAATCTCGCTCGCCTGATTCTTCCTATGCCGGGGATGGCGCATGTCGGGCCGGTGTTCAAACGGCCCGCCTCTTCACGATGTCTAGCCACGAGCTCGCGGAGCAATAAAGCGGCAACACTATTGACACACACGCAGATCGGGATAAACTGAGTACCGGTAACAAATGCAACCGGAATCATGTTTGTTTCAAAAGACTACTGATGGCGACCATCGACGACATCGCGACGAAAGCCGGCGTCTCAAAGATGACCGTGTCCCGTGTGCTCAACGGGGCCTCCTATCAGCGTCCCACATTCGCCAGGCGAGCCGAGAGGATCCGTCGCATTGCCGACCAGCTCGGCTATCGGCCAAACGCTTACGCCAAGGTGGTGAGTACCGGCCGGTTCAACGCGATCACGCTCCTGCTCAGCGAGGACTTCACACGCAGCCCGCTGCCGCCGCGGATGCTTTATGGCATCCAGGCCGCCGCCGCCGAGGCCGGCCTGACCGTGAACCTCCATCTGGTCACCGATCAGCAACTGGATGATGAGCAGTTTGTGCCTCCCTCACTCAAGGAGTGGCACAGCGACGGCATCCTGATCAATTATCAGAAGAGCCTGCACCGTCGGCTGCCCGAACTGATCGAGCGCTACCGGGTGCCCGCGGTCTGGCTGAATATAGATGCGGACCATGACTGCGTGCGCCCCGATGATTTCGCGGCGGGCCGGGACGCAACGCGACGGCTCCTGGACCTCGGGCACCGCCGCGTCTGGCACGTTAACTACAGCTTGCGCAAGAATACGGGCCACTACAGCGAGATTGAACGCCGCGACGGCTACATCCAGGCCATGACCGACGCGGGGCTCGAACCGGTCATGATCGATCGCTATCACCCGACGCTGGGCGATTACTATCACAGCCACGACACCTGGGTGTCCGTGCTCGGTCGGCACGATCGGCCGACCGCCATCGTGTGCTACGGCAGCGTGGGCCTCTCCATCCTGCAACACGTGGTCCCGCGCGTCGGCCTGCGCGTGCCCGACGACCTGTCGCTGGTGACCTTCGGCAGCGCCAGCGTTTTCGATGCCTTGCCGATAGACACTTGGGTCTCGCCGGACGACCAGGTCGGCCGCGTGGCCTTCGAGATGCTCCAGCAGAAAATCGCGCACCCGGACCAGGCGCTTTGCCGCCAGACCATCCCGTTCACGTTTGCCCCCGGCGAATCGGTCGCCGGCCCGCCGCAGAACGTTTCTTTTTGACCCCGTTGTGGAGGACTGCCCATGCTTCGCCGAACAATGACCGCCACCCCGACTCTTTTCACCCATTTGATGGAGGCCTCGAAGATGAAACCGTTCCTAACCTGCTTCGCCACCGCCCTCGCCGCCGTGCTGATGCTCGGCGCATCCACCGCCGCCCACGCCGCCCTGCTCGTCTATGAAGGGTTCAACGGATACACCGAAGCATCCCTCAACGGGCAGAACCCCAATGGCAACACCACCGGGCTGGACACCGGCACCGCCTATACCACCAGCGGCACCTTCACCTACGACGCGTCGGCCAACCTTGACTTCGGCTCGCTGATCACCTCCGGCGGTGCGGCCAGAATCTCCGTCGGCGAACCAACCGATACGCTGCAAGCCACGATGGACATCACCAGCGCCACCGGAACGGTCTGGTCGAGCTTCCTGGTGAACTATGACTCCCGGCCCGCAGCCACAAGTGGCGGCACCAACGGCAGCTTCGGGGGACCCCAGATGGGGGTTGGAATCAACGATGACCTCCAGAGCGCCGCGGACGGCTTTATTGGCGGTGAGGGCGCTGCCAAAAATGCCACGGTCGCTTACCGCGGAGCTGAACAAAACGGGAATTTCAGCGTGTCCGACGGCGTCACCTATCTGGTGATCTCGAAATTCACGGGTATCGGATCCAACACCGGCACGCGAACGGCCAACCTATGGGTGCTGACCAGTGCACAGTTCGAGACCTTCGCCGCCGATGGCGAGGTGACCGAAACCGAGTTGACCACGGGCCCGGTCGTAGGTAGCGCCAGCCAAAGTTTCACTGGCGGTGCTACTGTGACCTTCAACGATGGCGAATCACTTAAGTTCAAGGTCGGGGGCAACGAGAATGGCACTCTTGTCGCCACTTTGGACGAGGTGCGGTGGGGAAGCACCCTTGTGGATGTCACCCCAATCCCCGAACCCGCTTCGCTGGCGCTGATGGGGCTTGGAGGCCTGCTGATGCTCGGGCGGGGCAGCTTTCGGGGGTGCCGTGAGGCGTGAGCCTTGACTTGATTCCTCCTGCCGCCGCGCCGACGGAAGTCGGCCCGGCGGTTTTGGCCTGTGCCGGGCCATGATTCACCGCTGGCTCCGAGGTCCGCAAGATGCGAAGAACCACCCCGACCGCCTTTACCCTGATCGAACTCTTGGTGGTCATCAGCATCATCGCATTGCTGATCGCGCTGCTCTTGCCCGCGCTGACCAGGGCGCGGGCGGTCGCCCGGCAGGCGGTCTGCGGCTCCAACCTCCGCCAGGCGGGGATCGGGGTCGCCACCTACGAACTGGATTATGGGTTCATCCCTTGGGGCACCTGGTCCAATCACAGCCCTAACCTGGTCTTCGATGCGTTGGGGGCACAGATGTTCGGCGATCCGAGAGCGGTCGCGCAGGACCCCGGCCTGATCTTCAACGGGGCGCCGCTGGGTGAGCGAGCCAGGCTGTACTGCCCGGCGTACTTCGACGACCCCGATGTGATCCCGGCCGGCATCGGGCGGACGTGGTCGTTCCAGGAAGATGAGATCTTCTCGCGCCTGCCGCAAGCCTGGACATGGGATCAGGTTCGGTCGGCGGGGAAACTGCGGCGGATCGAAGGCATCTCTCAACCGACCCGGGCCATGCAGTTCATCGACGGCCGGGGCGACAAGCACATCCAGTACACCAACATGGTCAATCACCCCATGCCGGAAGATGGCCCCCGCTTCAGCCACGGCGAGGCGGGGAACCTCTCCTTCTTCGATGGCCACGTCGAGACCCGCCGGGCCGAATGGGCGATCAACATGACCGGCGCCGAATGGAATGAACTGGCGGGCAAATAAACCCTTCAAAATCGACGCCCTCGGCGGGACGGGCGTATCCGGCCACGATCGAGGCTACCTGGTCAATACCTCAATGATTCGACGACACCTGATTACCGTTGCTTTCGCTCTGCTGTTGATCCCCTACGCCGCCAACGCCGACGACATCGCCTTCCCACCGGGTGCGAACGTGTTCAACGTGGTGACCGACGGCGGGCTCGACAACACCGGACAGACCGACTGCACCGAGGCCCTCAACGAGATCCTCTCCGAGAAGTTTGGCAAGAAGGTGCAGGTCGTTTACTTTCCTAAAGGCACCTACCTGGTGTCCGGCATGGTTCGTGGCCGGCACATCGGGACACTGCGGGGCAATCAACACTACAGCGCCGGTCCGATCGTGATCGGTGAAAGCCGCACCGAAACGATTATCCGGCTCAAGGACGGTACCTGGCCGGAGGACCGTCTCGAACCTGGTGAGCTTCCCAAGAGGATCGACGAGCGGGTGGTCTGGCACACGGGTGATGCCAACAACACCACCTTTTATCAGATCATCCAGAACCTCACCATTAACACAGGGCGGAACAACGCTGGTGCCACGGGGATGGTCTATATCGCGTCAAACAACGGCCACCTCTCCGGCATCGATATCGTCAGTGACGACGGCCAGGGCGCGATCGGCCTGGCACTCACTGGTGTTGAGAACGGCCCCGCCTTGATCCGTGACGTGCGGATCGACGGGTTCCGACGCGGATTACACAACCACGGCTTCAACTACATGACCGTTGTCGATCTTGTCATACAAAATGCGGGCGATGTCGGCGTGACCAATGACGGATTGCTGGCGATGGAGAATCTGAGCGTCACGATGCAAGGCTCGGCCCCCGCGGTCCGTAATCTGAAAAATAGCTGGCTCTGCCTGATCGGCGGCGCGTTTGACGGACGCGGTTCGGCGGCGATTCACAACACCGGCAAGCTGTATGCGAGGGCCATCACGGCCAAGGGTTTCTCTGCCGCGATTGAGGCGACGGGCACCGACACCGACCGGACGCCCCCCAACGGACCGGTCGTTGAGGAGTACGCTTCGCAAGAGCCTGTTGGACTGTTCCAGGCCAACGGCGGATCGCTCGGCTTGCCCGTCAAGCAGGCGCCATACCCCGCCTGGGATCGCAATTTTGATAAGTGGGTCAACCTTGAAGAACTGCGCCAAGGCCAGAGCTGGGATCAGGCGTGGAAGCAAGCACTGGATCAAGAGGATAAGACGACGCTGGTCATCCCCTTCTCCGAAACCGATCGGGTTCAGCTCAAGTCGAAAGTCACCGTCGGTGGAGCATATTCCCGGATCGTCGGCACCTCGGCCAGGTTCGCCCCGGAACCTCATAACCGAAGCAAGGACGCCGCCCTGATCATCGGCGATGGCACGGCTCCCGTGGTCTTGCTGCAGAACATGCTGGCCGCACCCACCATCATCATACGGACCGATCGAACCGTCATCCTGGATACTGTTTTCCCTCAACGCTACGAGAGTTCAGTCGTCGTTGAAGGGGCGGGCGATGTCTTCCTTATCAACTCGGGCTGCCGTCTGGTGGTGAACAATCCCGAAGCCCGAGTGTGGGCGAGGCATTACAATCATGAAGCCAAAGAACTCGCGCTCGACGTCCAGGCAGGGAGCGTCTGGGTGCTGGGGTTTAAATCCGAAAATCTTCACCAACGTGCCGAAGTTGGCCCCAAGGGTCGGCTGGAAATCCTCGGCCTTAACTCGTATGAAGTCGGCAGGGACAAAGCACATGGGCCCTTGGTTGACGTCAATGATGGCCGGTTCAGTCTTGTCGGGCTGGTGCAACAGGGGACTGCCAAACACAGCCAACTGGTCAGGGAGACGCAGCGCGGCGTGACCCGTATCTTTACGGTGAACGGCAATCCGACTGGTCACAACTTCCTGCTCTTTACAAATGCAGGACCAGAATAGTCGTATGTGTCTGTGTCATTGAGTTTCGCCATGTCGCAGGCCCTATTCGTCACGGCTCGATCGTTAGCGCGTTGTCTAGCGAATTCGCCTGGCTGGCTACGAGGAGCGCGGTACGTTGCTCGTCGGTGAGTTGGCCCACCTGTTCGGCCAGGCGGTACTGAGAAATGCCCAGGTCGAGCAGGGCGGCTGCGCTTCCTGCTCGTCAAGTAGTTCTCGCGGGTTACTTCACGGAACGCAGGGTGGGGCTATGCGGTTGCCAATAAGCGTTGCGTTGTCACGGTTTGTGTGGAACGGAGTTTTCGGACCGTGCGTTTGAGATTCCGGAGCCGCGACGCACCCATGCCACAAGCCCCGCTATTGTCGGGGCTTAGAGGCGTAAGGTAGATTGAGCTTCTCGCCGAGGCCTTGTTCACCGGGGTGGTGGGCCGGTTGGTGAGAAGGTCGAAGCTCCCGCGGCTGGATTCGAACCAGCAACCAAGTGATTAACAGTCACCTACTCTACCGTTGAGCTACGCGGGAAGCGGGGCGTGAGGGGGCGGGTGGCCGCCTTTTTGTCACGGGCTCAATAGGATAGTCGGTCGGGCGGGGGGATCAAGTCAGGCGGGGGCGAGGTTTTTTTCGGCCACGGGGGCCGAGGTCGTCAGGTGGTCGCGGACCAGCCGCCGGGCGGCGGTCAGCAGCTCGGGCAGGGCGGCTTTGACGGGCGGGGAGAGGTCCTCGGCGATGTCGAAGGTGGCCCCCGCAATACTCAGCGTGTACGCGCGGGGTGTCGTGCCGAAGAGCCGGGCGGTCCAGTGCAGCAGGGCGGGCGGGTCGAGGAAGTGGACCATCGCGGCCGAGGCGTCATCGGTCCGCTCGACCTCCCGGCAGATCACCTGGCCCACCGGCCCGATCGCGGCGCAGTCGATGAAGATGACCAGCTCGGATTCCGCGGCGTCGGCGGCCAGCTCGGGGGTCAGGCTCGCGGCGGTGAGGATGCGCACGCGCGGGTCGTCGATCTGCTGTTCGAGCAGCTCGGCGGCACGCGGGCCCAGCGCGTCGTCGCCGCGGAGCCCGCTGCCGAAGCCGATGATGAGGATGGGGTGGGGCATGGGGGGGGTGGAGAGTGGAGAGTGGAGAGTGGAGAGTGGGGAGTAGAGAGTAGGGAGTGGGGAGTGGGGGGTGGGGGAGAAGTCGATTGATCAGTCGCGGGTGACGCGGTCGAGGGTTTGGCCTTGGGGGTTGCGGAGTTCGATGTCGAGGGGCATCTGGCCCAGGGCGTGGGTCGCGCAGCTCAGGCACGGGTCGAAGCAGCGGATGACCGCCTCGACGCGGTTGAGCATGCCTTCCTGGAGCTTGTTGCCATCGACAAAGCGTTGGGCGACTTGTTTGACGCCGCGGTTCATCGCGAGGTTGTTGTGTCCGGTGGCGATGATGAGGTTGCACCAGGTGATGCGGCCGTCGTCGTCGATCTTGTAATGATGGATGAGCGTGCCGCGGGGCGCCTCGGCCACGCCGATGCCCTCGTTGCGGTTGCCGCGGGCTCGGGCGCGGACGCGCTGGTTGAGGATGTCCGGCTCGTTGAGCAGCTCGGTCATGCGTTCGATGGCGAAGAGGACTTCGATCAGCCGGGCGTAGTGGTACTGGAACGAGGAGAGGATCGCGCCACGCTGCAGGTCTTTGAACTCGGCCAGCTCCTGGTCGGCCAGCGGGGTGCCGGCGTGGTCGGCGATGTTCAAGCGCGCCAGCGGGCCGACGCGGTACATGCCCTTCGGGTATCCCTGCTTCTTGTAGTAGGGGAACTTCATGTAGGAGAAGTCTTCCGCCGCCTCGCCCAATAGGTCGGTGTAATGCCGGGGGTCGATGCCGTCTTCGAGGGTGTGGCCGTCGGCATCGACGACGCGGAGCACGCCGTCGTAATGTTCGAGCCCGCCGCGTTGATCGACGAGGCCCAGGAACAGCGAGGGGAAGTTGGCGAAGGTGCGGACCTCTTCGCGGTAGTCGTCGAGGGTGGTCTTGTACCACTTGAGGGTGCGCTGGGCGATGTCGAGCGCCTCGGGGAGCATGGCGAGCATCGTGTCGCGCTTGTCATCGGTGAGCGGCGCGTTGACCCCGCCGCCGACCATCCACGCGGGGTGGACCTTCTTGCCGCCGAGCATCTCGATGATGGTCTGCCCGATCTGGCGCAGGCGGATGCCGTCGAGCGCGAGCTGGGGGTGTTCCGCGGCGAGGCCGAGGATGTGGCGTTGGGCCGGGTCGCTGTCCCAGCCCAGCAGCATGTCGGGCGAGGAGAGGTGGAAGAACGAGAGGGCGTGGGATTGGGTGAGCTGCGCCAGGTTCATGATGCGGCGGAGCTTGTTGGCGGTGGGGGGGATGTCCACGGCCATCAGGTCGTCGCACGCTTTGGACGAGGCCATGAGGTGGCTGACCGGGCAGATGCCGCACGTCCGCGCGGTGATGGCGGGCATCTCGGTGAAGGGCCTTCCTTCGCAGAACTTCTCGAAGCCGCGGAACTGCGTGACGTGGAAGTGCGCATCGCTGACCTGGCCGTGGTCGTCGAGGTCGATGGTGATCCTGGCGTGGCCTTCGATGCGGGTGACGGGGTCGATGGTGAGGGTCTTGGGCATGATGGGGGCCTTACTTAATCACAGAGGCACGGAGTCACAGAGGCACAGAGAATTTTGCCATCCCTTGTTGTTCTGATGATCCTTGCTTTCACCTCTGTGCCTCTGTGTCTCGGTGTGCTCGGTGATTGTGTTGGACGTTTATTTTCCGAAACGGCTCACGGCGAGCGGGTCGGGGGTGCGGCCGGCGATCAGTTCGGTGAGGACGTGGTAGA
>CAZTLX010000113.1:0-12560 GCA_964614575.1 uncultured Phycisphaeraceae bacterium
CCACTCGATCAAGAACATCCTCCAGGGCATGCGCGGCGGGGCGGACGTCGTCGAGATCGGCCTGCGCAAAAGCGACCTCAAGCTCGTGAAGTCCGGCTGGGACATCGTCGGCCGCAACTTAAACCGCATCAACGAGCTGACCATGAACATGCTCCAGTACTCCAAGCAACGCAAGCCCGAGCTGGAGATGACCAACCTCGAAGCGTTCCTCGAAGAACTCATCGCGCTGGTCCAGCCGCTCTTCGACGCCAAGCAAGTCGCGCTGCTGCTGGATGTGGATGAAAACGCGCCGCCCGTGCCGATCGACCCCGGCGGGTTACACCAGGCGCTGTTGAACCTGCTCAACAACTCGCTCGACGCCGTCGAGCCGGAGTCCGGCGTCGTCTCCCTCGCCTGCCGCTTTGATGCCGAGGACGAGCAGGTGCAGCTCAGCGTCACCGACAACGGCGAGGGCATGAGCCGCGACATGCAACGCCGACTCTTCCAGCCGTTCCAATCCACCAAGGGCTACGGCGGCACCGGCCTGGGCCTGGTCGTGACCAAAAAAATCGTCGATGAGCACGGCGGACAGATCCGCGTCGAATCCACCCCCGGCAAAGGCACCACCTTCACCCTCAACCTCCCCGTCCGCATGGACGCCATCCCCGCCTCCGCCGATACCCACGGCCCGATGAACATCTGACCCCACCTCCTCCCCCCATAAACCCCCGCCCAAGCCCGCCGATGTGCAGCGAAGCGGAGTTTCGGCGGGGTATCGGGGAGCTTGTTCAGATGTCCCTTTTCAGATTCGAGGTTCTTTCGGATTTCGAGTTTCGGCTTTCTACACGTGGTCCTTCGCGCCCCCCGCCTATCAACGCCGCGCGTAACCCCATCTGCCTCAAACCCGTATCACTGATGCAATCGTTTGCCCGCACCCCGCGTTGTGCCTCGGAACAGCCGCCCGGAGCCATGCGTCATGCAGACCACGCTCAGCCCACTGCCTACGCGTGACTTTGGCCCGGTGCAGGCCCGGCACCTGCTGCTCCGTGCCGGCTTCGGCGGGCCCCCGCGAGAATCACGCCGGCTGGCCGAGCTGGGCCCCGACCGAGCGGTGGCGCAACTGCTTGAATACCAATCGATCGATGACTCGGCCCTGCCCCCGGCCGACATCGACCCCGATGTCATGCGCCCGCCCACGCCCGACGAACGCGCGCAACTCATCGAAGCCCGCCGCACCGGCGATCAGCAGACCCAGGATGCGCTGCGCCGCCGCGTCCTCCAGGCCCGCGCCGATGACCGCCGCATGATCGGCACCCTCCGCGACTGGTGGCTCGAACGCCTGCTCCGCACCCCACGGCCGATGCAGGAAAAACTCACCCTGCTCTGGCACGGCCACTTCGCCACCAGCCAGCGACAGGTCCGCGACAGCTACCTCATGTACCAACAGAACGCCTTCTTCCGCGCCCACGCGCACGGCTCGTTCGCCGACCTCGTCCGCGCCATCATCCGCGACCCCGCGATGATCAAGTACCTCAACAACGACCGCAACAACAAACGCAAGCCCAACGAAAACCTCGCCCGCGAACTCATGGAGTTGTTCACCCTCGGCGAGGGGCACTACTCCGAAGACGACATCAAACAAGGCGCCCGCGCCCTCACCGGCTACAGCGCCCACGACAACGACTTCGTCTTCCGCCCCGCTCTCCACGACGACGGGCGCAAGACGATCCTCGGCCAGACCGGGGCGTTCGACGGCGACGCCTTCGTGAGCCTGCTCCTCCAACGCCCGCAGTGCCCCAAGTTCATCGCGCTTAAGCTCTACCGCCACTTCGTCGCCGATGTCAGCGAATACTACGACCAGACGCCCGCGGCCAACCGGCAGGTGATCGACGCCCTGGCCGCGCAACTGCTGCGGCACGACTACGAACTCAAGCCCGTCCTCGCGCTGCTGCTGCGCAGCCGACACTTCTACGACCCCGCGATCGTCGGCCAGAAGATCAAAAGCCCCGCGGAGCTGCTGATCGGCACGGCCCGGCAGCTCGGCACGCCGCCGCGGCAGCCCCGCGCCCGCGCCAACGCGATGTTCGGCATGGGCCAGGTGCTCTTCGAGCCGCCCTCCGTCGCCGGCTGGCCCGTCGGCCGCGAATGGATCAACACCTCCACCCTCTTCGTCCGCCAGAACACCGCCACCTACCTCATCACCGGCAAGCTGCCCACCGGCAACTGGGACATCGACGACCTGAACTACGACCCGCAGCCGCTGCTCGAAGGATTAACCGACCGCACGCCCGCCGCCGTCACCCACCACCTGATCGACGCGCTGCTCGGGCCGCACACCCCGCTCGCCCGGCGCGAGCCGCTCGTCCGCTTCATGCGCGAACGCTCCAAGGGCGTCACCCGCGACAGCCTCATCGCCCTGCTCCTGCTGATCACCGCCACCCCCGAGTACCAACTGTGCTGAACGGATGATTTGAGATTTCATATTTCATATTTGATATCTGAAACACGAAATCTGAAATAACAAGTATCCAATATCCAATATTAAATGTAAGGCCCCCCATGCCCACCCTTCACACCCGCCGTCAATTCCTCACCACCGGCCTGGGCATGGTCTCGACCCTCGCCACCGCGCCCGCGTTCCTGCTCTCCTCCACCCGCGCGCTGGCGCAAACGCGGACCGACTTGTCTTCACTGCCGGGGGTGCCCGACGACCGCGTGCTGGTCGTCATCCAGCTCTCCGGCGGCAACGACGGGCTCAACACCGTCATCCCCTTCGGGCAGCGCGCCTACCACCTCGCCCGGCCCCAGCTTGCCGTGGCCGAGAAAGACGTGATCCGTCTCGACGACGTGGCCGGCATCGGCCTGCACCCGAGCCTCGCGCCGCTGCGCGACCTGATCGACGGCGGCACGTGCGCCATCCAGCAAGGCGTGGGCTACCCCAACCCCAACCGCTCGCACTTCGCGTCGATGGATATCTGGCACGCGGGCGACACGATGGAAGACGGCGGGTCGCGCGGCATCGGCTGGCTGGGCAAAGCGCTCGACGCCTCGATCGACCCGCGCAACGATAAAGCCGGGCTCGCCTGCATCAGCCTCGGCAGCGAAGCGCCGATGGCGGTGCAGGGCCGCCGCATCAAGCCCGTCACCTTTGAGCGGGCCGAGCTGTTCCGCTGGACCGGCCGCGACCTGCACCCCGATCTGTCCAAAGCCTACGACGCGCTGCACGCCGCGCCGCCCGCCGCGAACGCCGACGACCCCGCCTCGTTCGTCTATCGCACCGCGCTGGGCGCGCAGGTCGCCTCCGAGCAGGTGCGCAAGGCGGTCGCGCTCGAGACGCGCACCCGCTTCCCCAACGGCGGGCTGAGCCAGCAGCTGCGCATGGTTGCAAACATGATCCGCGCCGAGCTGCCCACGCGGGTGTACTACGTCGCGCTCGGCGGCTTCGACACGCACGCCGGGCAGGCGAACGCCCACGCCAACCTGCTCACGCAGTTTGCCGAGGGCGTCAAGGCGTTCTACGACGAGCTGGCGGCCACCGGGCATCAGCGGCGCGTGATGACCCTGGCCTTCAGCGAGTTCGGCCGCCGCGTCGCGCAGAACAGCTCGGCGGGCACGGACCACGGCTGCGCGGGCCCGGTGTTCGTCTTCGGACAACACGTCAAGCCGGGGCTGCGCGGCGAACACCCCTCGCTGACCAACCTCGACCGGGGCGACCTGATCCACCACACCGACTTCCGCAGCGTCTATGCCGCGCTGCTCGGCGGCTGGATGAAGATGGACGCCGCCGCCGCGCTCGGCCGCGCCTTCAAACCCGCCGACCTGCTCCGCGCGGTGTGACCCGCCGCGGGCGGCTTCGCGAGACCGTGGTGCCGCCGGAAGCGGAAATCCGAAACCCGAACCTCGAAATCCGAAAGAATCTCGAATCAGAAAATCCAAACACGGAGCCCCGGCACGTTTCGGGCTTCAATATTTGCGATTCTTTCGGATTTCGGAGTTCGGTTTTCAGATTTCAGAACGGGGCACTTCGTGCCACCCGCTAAACGGGGCCAACTCCCCCCGCGTTTCCTGCCATAATCCCCCGCGTGTGCGGCATCCTCACCTTCCTCGGCTCACGCCACGCCGACGCGTTCGACCACGCGCTCGATACCCTCGCCTCGCGCGGACCCGACGCCCGCGGCACGTGGCGCGACCCGCAACACCCCGCCCTCCTCGGCCATCGCCGCCTGTCCATCATCGACCTCCAAGGCGGCGCCCAACCCATGCTCAGCGCCGACGGCCGCTACGCCCTGACCTACAACGGCGAGCTCTACAACTTCCCCGAATTACGGACGGAACTGGAGCAGCGCGGCCACCGCTTCACCACGCATTCCGACACCGAGGTGTTGTTGCAGGCGCTGATCGAATGGGGCACCGAGGCCCTGCCGCGCTTCGATGGCATGTTCGCGTTCGCGCTGTGGGACCGGCAGGAAAAAACGCTGCTCGCGGCCCGCGACCGCTTCGGCATCAAGCCGCTGGTTTACGCGCCCACCGCCGACGGCCTGATCCTCGCCTCCACCCTCGCGCCGCTCTTCGCCCTGCCCGGTTTCCCGCGGAAGCTGAACCCCGAAGCCCTGCGCGAATACCTCGCCACGCAATCCATCCCCGCGCCGCTGACCATGCTGCAAGGCGTCCACGCGCTGCCCCCGGCGAGCTGGCTGCGCTTCTCGGCCGCGACATCCCGCCTCGACACCGGCCGCTACTGGGACCTGCCCGGCCCGACCGATCAGCCGATGCACGTCGATGAGCTGATCGACGCGACCGATAGCGCGCTGCGCGAGTCGGTCCGCCGACAGATGGTCGCCGACGTACCGCTCGGCGCGTTCCTCTCCGGCGGGATCGACTCATCGCTGATGGTGCATTACATGGCGCAGGCGTCGAGCCGACCCGTGCGTACCTTCAGCGTGCGCTTCGCGGCGAAAGACGGCTACAACGAATCGGGCATCGCGCAACAGGTCGCGCAGCAGCTCGGTTGCGAGCATCACGAGTTCGATGCCGCGGACATCGACGCCCCGGCGTTCCTCGACGCGGTCGCGCAGCTCGATCAACCCATGGCCGACCCGGCGTATCTGCCGACGCTCGCGCTGTCGCGCCTGACCCGTCAGCACGTCACCGTCGCGATCAGCGGCGACGGGGGCGACGAGCTGTTCGGCGGGTACGAGCGGTTCCTCAAGGGCGCGGCCGACTACCCGGGAAGCGGCGGGCTGAGGTGGGCCATCGGGCTCGGGCTGCTGCCCGCATCGCTATCGCGGCACGCGCTCGGCGGATTCCGCCGGCTGTTGTGGGACCGCGTGAAGCTCGGCGATTTCCCCCGGACCCGCAAGGACATGACGCGGGTGCTCGCCCCGCACCTGATCGAGCCGGCCCGCATCGAACACACCATGATGCACTGGGTGCGCCTGGCCGAGCGCTTCGCGGTACCGATCGACACCGATGCGCTGATCCGCGCCGATCTGTGGACGTATCTGTCGGATAACTGCCTGATCAAGACCGACCGCGCGTCGATGGCGCACTGCCTGGAGGTGCGTGTGCCGCTGCTGGGCAACCCGGTGGCGGACCTGGTGCTGCCCCAGCCCGCGTCGGTGAAGCTGGCCCGAGGGCTCAAGACGCCGCTGCACGCGCTGGCCAAGCGCCACCTGCCCGCGGCGGTGTGGGATCGGCCGAAGCACGGCTTCTCGGTGCCGATGCTCGACTACTTCCGCGGCCCGTGGCGCGGCGCGTGCGATGAGCTGGTACGCGACGCCGCGACGCTCGCGCCGTGCCTCAATGCCGCGCACGTGAAGTCGCGCTGGCGCCGCACCCTCGCCGGGCGCGATGACACGCGGACGATGTATACCCTGCTGGTGCTGCTGGCGTGGCTGCGCGGGCATCAGGTGGATTTTTAGCCGCAAATGAACGCAAATCAACGCGGATAATGACCGGAACACCGTCATACAAGGAATCTGACACGCACCCCTGTTTGAGCCAGCATTCGTGGTAGCCGCGGGTGGATGCGCGCCTTGTAAACTGAACTGGTAACAGAGGTCCCATACAGGTTTTATGAGTCTTGTTGCGACTTGCCTTGATTCGCGTTTATTCGCGTTCATTCGCGGCCAAGACCGTTGCCCGCAGCGCCGCTTCGTAGCCGTCGATCATCCGGTCGAGGGTGTATTGCTCGCGGAGCTTGAGCGCCGCGGCGCGCAGCGGCGCAGGGTCGGCGTCCAGCAGCCCGCGCAGCTTCGCCGCCAGGTCGTCCGCGTCGCCGGTCGTAAACAGCCGGCCCCAGCCCCGGCCCTCGATCAGCTCGCGGTGCGGGCCGATGTCGCTGGCGATGATGGGCAGGCCCGCCGCCATCGCTTCGAGCACGACGTTGGGCAGGCCCTCCTCCCGGCTGGCGGTGACGAACCCGCGCGCGTGCCGCAGCAGCCACGCCTTCTCGACGCCGGTGCGTTTGCCGAGCAGTTGCACAATATCACCCAACCCGAACTGTTCGATCTGTCGTTGCAGGTCGTCGCGCGCCTGACCCTCGCCGACGATCGCGTAGCGCAGGTTCATTTCAACGAACCGGTCACGCAGCTTCGCGACCGCGTCGATCGCGACGTGCTGCTGCTTGACCGGGTGCAGCCGCGCAAGCTGGAGCAGGAAAGGCTTTTCGAGCAACGGCGGGTCGAGCGCCTCCGCCGCGGCCAGCTCGGCGTCGAACGCGTTGAGATCGATCCCGTTGGGCACCGTGTCGATCGGCGGCAACTGCGCAAGCGGGCGGCCGGTCTCTTCGATGATGCGCTGGGTGAGCCAGTCGGAGATGGACACGATGCGGTCGGCGTCGCGGTAGCCTCGGGCGATGGTGGCGCGGACGCGCAGCTTGTTGAGGCCGTGGTACGAGGGGTAGAGGTCCCCACCGCGCGGCGTGATGACGACCTTGAAGCCGAGCTTGTCTTTGATGCGGGTGGCCGCGAAACCGGTCGGGTAAGCGTAGAACGCAAGCACCACGTCAAACGGCCAATCGCGATGAACTTTCGCCAGCGGCCGGGTCAACACCTCGGGCCACCAGTTGAGCTTCGGCGGGCGGCGGTAGCGATACACGCGGTAGGGCAGGTCGATCTCCCGCTTCTGACCGGACGACCACTGGCACAGCACCCGCGTCTCGTGCCCACGCGCGATCAGCTTCCGCACCAGCACATCCGCGATGCGCTCCGCCCCGCCGAGCGAGGGCAGGAAGTTCGGGGTAAAGAGCAGGACTTTCATGAGAAGGTTGTTAACCACAGATTGCGCAGATGACGCAGATGACGCAGATTCAAGAGACCCCTTGTGCCTATTGTGCATTTTTATGGCTGATTGTTTTGAATCTGCGTCATCTGCGCAATCTGTGGTTACCCGTCTTCTCTGTTCTCATCCGCCGTCACATCTTCTTTCAACTGGCACACCACCGCCTGCGAGTAGCGGTAAGCGATGCCTTTGCGTAATAGCCGCCAGCGCTCCTTGAGCATGTAGGCGCTGAGGCCCACGCGGAAGGCGGGCAGGGTGACGTGCTCGATCACGTCGAAGCCCTCGCCGGTCAGGTAGGCCGCGAGCTCCGCGCGGTTCCACTCGCGGACGTGCTCGGACTTGGGGCTCTTGCGGTTGTCCTTGCCGCGGCGCAGGTCGCGCTCGGGCGTGCTGATGAGGATGATCGAGTCTTCGTGGCAATGGGCCTTGATGAAGCCCAGCAGCAGGTCGGGGTCGAGCAGGTGCTCGATGACATCAACGCTCATGACCAGGTCGAACGTGCCCAGTCCGGTGTCGCCCGGCTGCTCGAAGTCGGCCGAGGCGAACGTGATCGCCGTGTCCGGCAGCATCTTTTTCGACACCTCGATGCAGGTCGGCTGATCGATGCCGACGCAGCGCTCGGCGTGGGGCGCGACGAGCTTGTCGAGCTTGTGGCCTAAGCCGCAGCCGACGTCGAGCACGGTCCGCAGGCCGTGTTCCTCCATGAGCGTCGCGGCCAGCTCGTACACGGCATATTGTGCGTATTGGCTCAGCAGCAGGCGGTTGGTGTGCCAATAGTCGCCGGTGTTTTCTTCGAGCGTCGCGTTGACGGTGCGGTGCTCGTAGTCGGGTTTGATGCCGTAGGTTTTCATACGGTTGAGTCGTTTGTCCGGTGCAAGACGAAGGCGTGGACCGAGCCGAGGCCCAGTGTACCGCCGAGCTTTGCGAGCGGGGCGCCGCCGAAGAAGTAAGGCGACCACAGGCCCAGCGGCACGACGCGGGTGCATTGCAACCCGGTCGATTCAAACAGGATGCGCCAGTGGCCGACGCGATTGTGCAGGGTTTCCTGCCAGTTCGAGTCGTATTCGCCGTGGACGCGTGGGCCGAGCTTCTGATACCAGCGCCGCCGGCTGGCGCGGCGGGGGTTGTTGGTCTCGAAACCATCCATCGGCTTGGGCGGTCGGATCTTCTTTTCCCCGGCGAGCAGACGGGTGAAGTTGCGCAGCTCCCGGCGGGCCTTGTCGGGGAAGAACCCGGCGAACTGCAGCAGCTTCATCGTCGCGGTAGGCACGGCGTGGACCATCACCCCGCCGGGCCGCAGCAACGCGGTGAGCTGTTCGAGCACCAGCTCGCGCTGGGGCAGGTGCTCGAAGACGGCGAAGGAGAAGACCGCGTCCGCGCTGCCGGGCGCGATAGGCGGGCGCTCGGCCTCGGAGGCGAGCAGCAGCACGTTGGCTGCGCGCGGCGGGAGGATACGGTGCGGGTTGATGTCGTAGCCGACGACGCGGTCGAAGCGCTGGGCGAGCTGGTGCGCGACCCACCCGTCGCCGCAGCCCATCTCGACGACGGTGCCGCGGGCGTTCTCGGGGATCGCGTCGATGCAGCGGTCGAGCATGTACCAGCGTACGGCATGCTGATAAGCCGCCGGCTCGGGCGTGTGCGCGAGGCGGTAGAGCGGCCGGGCGAGATTCTGCAGCGGGTGGGGCATGGGCGTGACGATCGGCCGTAATATACCCCGCGATGTGGCAGACGATCTGGGACTGGTTCGAGGCGCACCCGGCGGTGTGGACGGCGCTGGCCGCGGGGTCGGTGCTGATGTTTGTGGGCACGCTGGTCGCGCTGCCGCTGATCGTCGCGCGCATCCCCGCCGACTACTTCGTGCGCGACCACCGCGTGCGCGGCCCGTGGGCGCAGCGTCATCCGGCGATACGCCTGGCGGTGCTGATCGCCAAGAACGCGCTGGGCGTGGTGCTGATCCTCGCGGGCCTGGCGATGCTGGTCCTGCCGGGGCAGGGGCTGGTGACGATCGTGATCGGGCTGATGCTGACCAACTTCCCCGGGAAGTTCCGGCTGGAGCGCTGGCTGATCGGCCGCGGCCCGGTGCTGCGCGCGATCAACTGGATGCGGCGAAGAGCGGGGCGGCCGGCGCTGGTGCCTCCGGCTTCGGCCGCGAAACCGGGCGATCATCCTCGGTAGTGCAGGGATGCCGATCCAAGACATCTGCATCACCTTTCGGATACCCCGCCGAAGCTCCGCCCGCTGTCGTGGGCTGCGCATCGGCGGGCTTGTCGGGACGATGGGCCAGTTTCAGCGTGCCCTTGGAGCGCGGCCCGCAGTGGCGGCAGTAGGCCGCGGCCAGGCGCTTGGGGTCCATCCGCCGGTGCCGGGGCCCCAGCGACTGCCGGCACGTGCCGCAGACGATGTGGTACCGCGGCGGGCGGGTCTGCGGCATGACCACGTGTTCCCCCGCCAGCCGCTGCGGGTTCGCGCCGATCTTCCGGCACACCGCCTTCCACTTCGCGTTGTGCCCGTTCTCGAGCCCGGCCAGGGCGTGGGCGATCTCGTGGAGGATCGTGTCGCGCACCTCGGCGTCGTCGTTGAGCGCGACCAGGTGGCGCGAGAGGCGGATGGTCTTGGTCGTCGAGGTGCGGCCGGTGCGGCGGTCTTTGGTTTTGCGGATCATCGCCGCGCCGAGCTGGCGCTTGCCGGTGGTCCACGCGAAGCGCCAGCCGCAGCGCGTCAGGCCGTGCCGTTTCATCAGGTCGCGGGCGAGTTGTTCGGCTTGGTCCGGGTCCATAAGCGTCACGGAAGCGTAGGGGGTCGGGGCGGAGTTGACATGCTCTTCTGAAAAAAAATCCGCATGCGGAACTCAGATCGAAACACGATCTCGGTGCATGACCAAGGCGATGATGTTTCGGATGCACCACGCGGCCGTCGTTTCAGGCGTGATCTTTGTGCCGGTCCGTTGCGGTGTGAGGCGGCAGTGGATCGCGCATCCCCTCGCGGAACAGCACCCAGTTCGTGCCCAGGTCCTGCGTTGGCTTCATGTTGACCAGATGAAAGGTGGGCTGAGTCTTGCGGATAAAGTCGTACAATTCACCCAGGGTTGCATACTCGTAGGGGTATCCGCCGATCCAGTCGATCATGTCGTGTTTCCATGACATGCCGCGCTTCTGCTCATATTCGCGCAGGATGCGGCGGATGTTCTTTCCGCGGACCAGCTTGGACTGGGCGAAATAGAGTATGTTCCAGTATTGGAGCAGCTTCTGGATCGGTTTGGGGCTGGAGACATAGAACCTCTTCCAGCGTTCCCAGTACCTGCTGCCGCGGTAACCTTTCTTCTTGTTGTAGATGGTGAGATAGAAATACCCACCGGGGGCTACGAGCTGGCTGGCGCTCTGGATCGCCTCCCACATGTGCCCGGTGTGGTGCAGCACGCCGAAGCTGTATACGATGTCGAACTTACCCAAGTTGAGCAATGCCTCACGGTCAAGGACCGAGAGCTTGAGTACGTCCCAGCGGCTCGGAGAACCGGCCTGTTCGTGCAAGGATTGACAACAGGCGACAGAATCATCGTCGATGTCGAGGCTTACGACTCTGCTGGCACCTAACTCGTACGCGCACCGGGAGAACAGCCCGCTGCCGCAGCCGACATCGATGAAAGTCTTGCCTTCGAGATTCGGGAGGTTGAAAAAAGATAAGATCGAGTCCTTGGCGATCTGGACGCGTTGCGGGGTGACGGTTGACAGGAACTGCCGCCAGTTCTGCCCGAATTCGAATTTTTTTTCAGGTTCTTGGGACATGCGTCGATGTGGCTGCGATTGAGGATGGTGGAAGGAAGAATACCGGATGCTTGGCGGATCGTCGATACAGCGTATTCCCGGTGGGGCCAGGGCCCTGGTGAGCCCGGGATTTGATCTGAGGACCATCGTTGAGGTGGTATCGGCGGCCAGCTCGCCTGCGCAGGTTTATAAAGATGACGCCCGCTCTCGAGTGGTTCGGGTTGTGGTCGAGGGTCAGGCTTGGATCGTCAAGTCCCACCGAAGACCGCCATGGCAGATGCGAGTCTATCGTCGATTGCGGATCACCCCGGGATGGAAGGAGTGGAAGTCGGCGCGCCGACTGACAGGGACCGGGGTGCGATTCAACGCGCCGGCAGCGATCGTCTGGACCGGGCCGACCGAGTACCTGGTTTCACTGTATGTGGAGGGAGAGCCTTTATACGGCCGTCTGTACTGGTCGGCGCCGCTTGCGGGACTGCCGGCCGAGGCACGGCGGGATCGGCGATCGCTGGCTCGGTCGATCGGCATGCAGATCGGGGCGCTGACCGCGGCCGGATTGATCAACCGTGACCACAAGCCTAGCAACCTGATCGTCGATGCGGCCTGCGATTCGGGGGACCAGCCGGTGTTGATCGATCTGCCTGGCGTGAGACCCCTCCGTTCCAAGGAACAAGTAACACGGATGATCGTCAACCTGTACATCTCAACTGAGGCGACTTGGAATATCGCCCTGTCCGAATGCGTGGCCTGTTTAAACGGTGTCATCGCGGCAGACCCGAGGATCGCGGAGGGAAACACGATCTCCGCCAAGCGACGCGCTTTGTTTAACCGCGTGAAGCGAGCGGCGGACGCCATGCCACGCTCTACCCGCGAAGCCCACCCCGCATTGCCCCGGCGTAAAAGTCCGGGTTGATCCGGAGGCTTCGTATGGGGGATCGGGCGGGGAATGACGAATGACGAAACCAGCATGACGAATCAAGAGTGAGCGATACCCCGCCGAAGCTCCGCCCCCGGAAGGGGCTGCGCATCGGCGGGCTTGGGTGGGGATGTGAGGGTGGGGTTGGGAAAAAGTTTCAGCGGTCCCAGTTGGCGATCAGGTCGGCGAGGAGGCGGACGCCGAAGCCGGTGGGGCCTTTGTCGTGGAGCGGGGAGGATTCGTCGGCGGTGGCGGTGCCGGCGATATCGAGGTGGCACCAGGGGATGGTCGGCAGGTTCTGCGGCGCATCGTCGCCGACGAAGTAGCTGAGGAACGCGGCGCCCTGGATGGGGTGGGCGGCACGGACGGGGGCGGAGTTGTGCAGGTCGGCGTGGTTGGACTTCATCATGTCGCGGTAGCCGTGGTCCAGCGGCAGGCGCCAGACGCGCTCGCCGGTGCGCGAAGCGGCGTCGGTCACGCGTTGCCACAGCGGCTCGTCGAGGCACCAGCCGCCGGCGATGTCGCGGCCCAGCGCGACGGTGACGCCGCCGGTGAGCGTCGCGAGGTCGAACACGGCTTTGGGTTGGAAGGTCTTGCAGCCGTAGGCCAGCGCATCGGCGAGG
>CAZTLX010000113.1:12570-13400 GCA_964614575.1 uncultured Phycisphaeraceae bacterium
GGCGTCCCTCGGCGTCGGTGTTGGTGACCTCGACGGTGACGCCGTTGGCGAGGGTGATGATGTCATCGACGCGGTAGGCGTGGGTGTCGATCATGTTTTCGGCCGCGGCGACGAGGGCGACGACGCGCTGCTTCACTTTAAGCCGGGCGATGGCTTCCATGATGCCGATGACCGCCGCGCCGCCGCACTTGTCGTACTTCATGCCCTTCATCGAGCCGCCGACCTTGAGCGAGTAGCCGCCGGTGTCGAAGGTGATGGCTTTGCCGACCAGGAGGATGGGGGCGTGTTGGTCTTTTTGTTTTGGTTTGGGGTTTTTGTTTTTCATGCCGGCTGAAGCCGGCACGCCGCGCGGGTTGCGGGGGTTCCATTCGAGGACGATCAGGCACGGGGGTTTGGACCCGCCGGCTCCCACCGCGAGCAGGCCGCCCATCCCCAGCTTCTTCGCTTCGGCGGCGTTGATGACGCGGCAGGACAGGCCGGTCTGTTTCGCCAAGGCCTTGCAACGGGTCTGCAGGTAGGCGGGGTGGGCGACGTTGGGCGGGGTGGCGCCGAGGGTGCGGGCGGTGTTCGCGGCCAGGGCGGCGGTGAGCGCCGCCTCGAACGCCGGGCGCAGGGGCTCGTCCACCCACACGCGCCAGGCCGACTTGGTTTTACGCGGCTTGCCTGAGCCGTCGGCCGTGGCGGCGCCCTTGTATTGATCGAAGACGAAGCTCGCGGCGGCCAGGCCGTGGGCCAGCGCGGCCGCGGCCTGGTCGGGGCTCAGCCGCTCCAGCACCCGCTCACCGAGCGCGATCCGGATGCGGCCGACGCCGGCGGCGCGGAGTTGCCGG
>CAZTLX010000114.1:0-13199 GCA_964614575.1 uncultured Phycisphaeraceae bacterium
GGGGTGGGCGGGGGACTGGATTTTGGATTTTCGATTTTCGAATTCATTTCGATCTTCGAGTTTCGAATTTCACTAGGCCGGGTCGTAGCCGTGGCCGCCGAGGGGGTGGCAGCGGGCGATGCGTTTGAGGCCCATCCACCCGCCGCGCCACGGGCCGTGCTTCGCCACCGCGTCGAGCATGTACTGGCTGCACGAGGGCACAAACCGGCAGTGCCCGCCCATGAACGGCCCGAGCGTCACGCGGTACGCCCAGACCACCGCCTTGATGAGCCAGACGGCGGGTTGGTTGAGGATGCGTGACATCTTTGATTTTCGATTCAAATATCGATTGTCGGAGCGGCCGTCTGTTCTCCCGCCGAAGCTTTGCACCCGGCGGTCGCGGCGCATCGGCGGGTATGGGTTTGGCGAACAACTACGAACTACCAACTACCAACTACGAACTATGAACTCACCCCGCCCGCCACTGCGCGACCTGCCTGGCGTAATACGTCAGCACCATGTCCGCGCCGGCGCGGAAGATGGCGGTGAGCGATTCTTCCACGGCGGCGCGCTCATCGATCGCGCCCGCGGCGGCGGCGGCCTTGAGCATCGCGTATTCGCCGCTGACCTGATACGCGGCGATCGGCAGCGTCGTGTGCTCGCGGAACGCGCGGATGATGTCGAGATACGGCCCGGCGGGCTTGACCATCACGATGTCCGCGCCCTCCGCCTCGTCGAGCGCGAGCTCACGCAACGCCTCGCGGGCGTTGGCGGGGTCCATCTGGTAGGTGGATTTGTCGCTTGGAATGACTTTGTTGGTGCTCGTGATCCCCGCCAAGCCGGCTCGCTTTGGCTCGTCGGTATGGCGGGGCTTGGTGGCGGGAGGGCTTCCGGGGGGGGCGGAGTCGAGGGCGTCGCGGAAGGGGCCGTAGAACGCGGAGGCGTACTTGGCGGTGTAGGCCATGATGCCGGTGTCGGTGAAGCCCGCGTGGTCGAGGGCGTGGCGCAGCGCGGCGACGCGGCCGTCCATCATGTCGCTGGGCGCGATGAGGTCGGCCCCGGCGTGGGCGTGAGCCAGCGCCTGTTCACACAGCACGGCGATCGTTTGGTCGTTGAGGATGCGGCCGTCGTCGGACACGAGTCCGTCGTGCCCGTCGGCGTTGTACGGGTCGAGCGCGATATCGGTGATGACACACACGCCGGGCAGTTGCTGCTTGATGGCGCGGATGGCTTGGGGGATCAGCCCGTCGGGGTTGACGGCTTCGCGGGCGTCGGGGGTTTTGAGCGAGGCGTCGATCCTGGGGAACAGGATGAACTTGTCGAGGCCCAGCGCGTGGGCGCTTTGGACTTCGCCGAGCAGGCCTTGGAGCGACCAGCGGGTCTGGCCGGGCATGGCGGTGATGGGCTGATCATCGGAGCCGGCGTGGACGAAGAGGGGGTAGATGAGTTGCCCGAGGTCGAAGCGGGTTTCGCGCACGGCGTCGCGGATCGCGGCGGTGCGGCGATTGCGGCGGGGGCGAATCGGGATTTTCGATTTTCGATTTTCGATTTTCGAGTCTCGTTTTCGGGGCACGTGTACCCCGCCACAACTCGCTGCGCTCGCAGTGGCGGGCTTGGGGCTTGGCTGCCAACTACAAACTACCAACTACAAACTTCGAACTTCGAACTACGAACTACGAACTACTGCCCGTACACCACATCCGGGTCGAAGACCTTTTCCTGGACGGTCTGGAGTTGGATGGGCTCCTCGGGCAGCTCGCCGATGGGCACGGCCCGGTAGAAGCAGTTGCGATAGCCGACGTGGCAGGACGCGGCGGTGGCGGGGTCGGCGGAGGCGGCACCGACCTCGACTTTCACGACGATGCAGTCCTGATCGCAGTCGGTGAGCATCTGCGTGACCTTCTGGGACATGCCGGAGCTTTCGCCCTTCTTCCAGAGCTTGCCGCGGGAGCGTGACCAGTAGTGGACGAAGCCGGTCTCGATGGTCTTGGCCAGGGCCAGGTCGTTCATGTAGGCGAACATGAGGACCTCGCCGGTCTCGGCGTGGGTGGTGATGCAGGGGATCAGGCCGTGGGTGTCGAACTTGGGGGCGAAGGCGGCGCCTTGTTCGATGGCCTTGGTGTCGCCGCGGGCGGCGAAGGCGGGGGTGGTCTGGGTGGTCATGGTCTGCTCCGTGAAATCAGCTTCGGGTCGAGCCATACGGTAGGGGGTCGGCGGGGTGGAGAAAAATCGGGCGTCGCTGAACCGGATCGCCGATGGGGGCGTATCGTGCGGGGGTCGTTTGCGCCCGCGGGCGTGCTTCTCGGACCGTAACCACTTGGCGGGGCGTGACCTCCGCGACAAATCGTTATGATACCCGGCCCATGAGTCACGATCAGCAGACCTTCAACCGTGCCGCCAATACCGCCCTGATCGGGCTGTGCGTGCAGACCGCCCTGGCGCTGTCGATCGGGTTGCTCGGCTTGTACGCCCAGTCCCCCGCGATGATCGCCATGACCTGGCACCTGCTCGGCGGCGTCCCGCTGTGGCTGGTGCTGTGGGTGCTGTTCAACCAGCACCGGCTCGAGCGCGTCGAGGCGCTGGAGTCCGAGCAACTGGCCGGCGACGACGCCGCGACCGCCGCGCTCTTTAATGAAGCGGGCGATCAGCTCGCGCTGGCGCAGCGGCGGCTGGATCGGCTCTACAAAGTCGGCCTCAAGGTCACGGCCGGGCTGCTGTCGGTCTACCTGCTCGCGCTCGGCGGCGGGCTCTTCTACGCCCACTTCCAGACGCTCACCGGGACCGATGCCCAGAGCCTCGGGCTTGACCCGGCCAAGAACCGCGCCCTGATCGGCATGATCGTGTTCATCGGCGGCGTGGTCGGCTTCCTGCTGGCCCGGTATGTCGCCGGCATGACGCAGGTCAACGCCTGGGTCGCGCTGCGGGCGGGGGCGACCTACCTCATGGGCAACGTCGTCCTGCTCGCGCTGGCGCTGCTCGCGCTGGTGATGGTGCTCTTCGGCGATCAGCGTGGGTTCATCTACCTCGCGCTGGTCGTGCCCGGCTTCATGGTGCTGCTGGGCCTGGAGATGCTGCTGGGCCTGGTGCTCAGCTTCTACCGCCCGGTCCGCAAGGGCGAGTTCCAGCGGCCGGCGTTCGACAGCCGGATGCTCGGCTTCCTCGCCCAGCCGCAGTCGCTGGGCAAGATCATCTCCGACACGATCAACTACCAGTTCGGCTTCGAGATCAGCCGAAGCTGGTTCTACCACCTGCTATCGCGCGCGACGCTGCCGCTGCTGCTGCTGTGCATATTGCTGGTCATCGCGATGTCCGCGGTGGTGATCGTCGCGCCGCAGCAACAGGCGGTGGTGACAACGTTCGGCAAGTTCGACCGCATCGCCGGGCCCGGCCTGCACGTCAAGTTCCCCTGGCCGGTGGGCCGGGCCTATAAGTACGACGTCGATCGCGTGCAGCAGGTGATGGTCGGTTCGCGGCCGGACGCGATCGGGCCGATCACCGACAAGGCCGTCCTCTGGACGAACCCGCACACCGACGGCGATCAAAAAGAAGTGTTCCTGGTCACGGCACCCAGCAGCATCGCGGGGCATGACGACGGGGGGACCATCGGCGAACTGATCGGCGGCGACGCGGCGGTGCAGTACCGCATCCGCGACCTGGAGGCTTACGTCACCTCGTCGGCCGACCCGACTCAGGCGCTGGCGGCTTTATCAGAGCGCGTGGTCAGCGCGGCGTTTCGCGTGTACAGCGTGGACCAACTGCTCGGGGTGAATCGGCTGGACTTCGGCATGGAACTCAAGCAGCGGGTCCAGGCCGATGTGGACCGCTGGGGGCTGGGCGTGGAGATCGTCAACGTCGCCGTGATGGCGCTGCACCCCCCGCAGGATTCGGAGGTCGCCGCGGCGTTCCACGAACAGATCGGTGCGCAGCAGAAAGCGCAGGCCACGATCGAGAACGCGCGGAAAGAATCGGTGTCGATCCTCGCGAACGTCGCCGGTTCGCCCGAGAAAGCCGAGGCCCTGATCGAGGCGATCCGCAGGGTCGGCAGCGCCGGCGGCGACGATCAGGCCCAGGAGCGCGACGCGTTCGAGGCGGAGATCGATCGGCAGATGCTCGAGGCCGGCGGGCAGGCGGCGCAGCGCCTGCTCGAAGCGCGGGCCAAGCGCTGGCAGATGGCGATCACCGAACGCGCCCGGGCCGAACGTTTCGGCTCCGAGTACGAGGCCTACCAACAGGCCCCGAACTACTACCGCGCCCGGCTCTACCTGGAAACCCTGGCCAACGCGACGCGCGAGCGGCGCAAGATCATCCTCGACACCGACGACGCGCCGCCGATGATCCGACTCGAACTCAAGGACAGCGGCACCGCGCTCGAAGGCATCTTCGGCAACGAGAACTAAACCGACACCACGCAAGGCGAAGCCGACGCGTCGAACGTCCAACCCGTATCGCATCAACGCCATGACCAAATTCACGACCTTTATCATCGCCGTGCTCGTCGTGCTGATCCTCGGCTTCTACATGGTCAGCTTCCAGGTCCGCTACGACGAGGTCGCCGTGCTCACCACTTTCGAGAAGGCGGTCGAGCCGACCCGCGATGAGGCCGGCCAGATCACCGACGACGGCGACCTGTATCGTCAGCCGGGGCTTTACTTCAAGGCCCCCTGGCCGGTCCAGAAAGTCACACGCTACTCCAAGCGGCTGCACATCCTCGAAGACCAGCTCCAGGAGCAGCAGACCTCCGATGGCAACAGCGTGATCGTCAAGACCTTCGTTGCCTGGCGCATCTCCGACCCGTACACCTTCTGGAAGGAGTTGCAGACGGTCGCCCGTGCCGAGGAAATCCTGCGGGGCCAGCTCAGCTCGGTCAACGGGGTGATCGGCGAGTATCCGTTTAGCCGTTTAGTGAATCCGGACGAGAGCCGGATCGCGCTGTCGGAGATCGAGGACAAAGCGGCGAACCGCATCCGCCAGCAGATCGGGCCGTCGGGCTACGGGATCGAGATCGAAGCGGTGGGCATCCGCCGACTCCTGCTGCCGGAGAAGGTGACCGAGAGCGTGTTTGAGCGGATGAAGAGCGGGCGTGAGGCCCGCGCGGCGGGGCTGCTCTCGCAGGGCGAAGCCGAGGCCGGCCGCATCCGCAAGGACGCCGAATCCAAGCGTGACCGGATCCTCGCGTTCGCGGAGGGCCGGGCGCAGGAGATCGAGGCGTTGGGCGCGAAGGAAGCGGCCGAGGCCTACGGCAAGTTCAGCGAGAACGAGGAGTTCGCCATCTTCTTGCGGCAGATGCAGGCGCTCGAGGAGATGCTCGGGTTCAACTCGACCTTTGTGTTCCGGGTCGATGAGTTGGACCTGCTGCGGATGTTCAAGAACGGCCCGCAGATCGTGGCCGATCCGCAGAGCGGTGAGCCGCGCGTCAGGGCCGCCGAGCGCGACACGGCGGAGGGCCGGTAAGCCATGGCAGAACATTCGCCCCTACCCGGCCGACGATCGGAAGCGATGACCGGCGCGCGTCTGCAGGACGACGCCGCGACGCGCTCGCTGGCCGATGCGTTGCAGGTCAGTTTCGCGCTGCTCAAAGTCGCGATGGTGGTGCTGCTGCTGATCTACCTCGGCTCGGGGGTGTTCCGCGTGCAGGAGCAGACCCGCGCGGTGCGTCTGGTCTTCGGGCAGATCGTGAAGGGCGATGACGGGGCCAATCTGATCTACGGACCGGGTTTGTATTTCGGGATGCCATACCCGATCGGCGAGGTGATTCAGGTGCCCGTGACCAGCCAGACACTGCGGCTGGACAAGCCGTTCTGGTTCGAGGTGCAGGAACGCGACATCGGCAAAGACATCGCCGAGCTGGCCGAGCAATACGCCAACCGTGCGTTGAATCCTGAGATCGATGGCTCACTGCTGACCGGTGATGCGAATATCGTGATGGGGCGTTATCAGGTGACCTGGAAGGTCAGCGACCCCGCGTTATTTATCGAGCATGTCGGGTTAGCCGCGGCCGAAGAATCGTTTGAACCTTTGGCGCGGGCGGAGAACATCGTCCGCAACGCGGCGGAGCGTTCGATCGTGCACGCGGTGGCCGAAGTGACCGCGGACGCGTTTATCAGCGGCGGCGCGGGCACCAACAGCGAGAAGGCCGCCCGCCTGACGCAGGGCCTGCTCGACGCGTTGCGCAGCGGTATCGCGATCGAGCGGATCGAGACGGTGCGGTACATCCCGCCGCCCTCGGCCTACACCGCGTTCCAGGCGGTGAGCAACGCCGAGAGCCAGCGGGCGAACCAGATCAACCAGGCGCGGCAGGAAGCGGCGCGCACGCTGGGCGAAACCGCGGGCATGGCCACCGAAGCGCTGATCGATCTGATCGAGCAATACGAAAACGCCGTCGAAGCCGGCGAGACCGAATCGGCCTTGCAGTTCAAGCGGCAGATCGATGATGCGCTGGCGGAGAAGATCGTGCCCGTCGAGGGCGGGGGGCTGGAGATCGGCGGCTCGGTGGCCCAGCGCATCAACCAGGCCGAGGCCTACCGTGATCGTGCCCGTGAGCAGGTGAAAGCGGAGGCGCAGGCCTTCACCGACCTGCTGGGCGCCTACCGCGAGAACCCGCGCATCCTCGTCAACCGCCTCTGGCAGAACACGCGCGAGCGCGTGCTGACCTCGGCCGGCGTTGAAACCATCTACGCCCCAACCGCGGACCTGCGCCTGGATATCAACGGCGACCCGAAGATCCAGCGCCAGCGACAGGAAGCCGCGCTCCAGGCCGCTCAGCAAGCCGCCAGGCAACAGAATCAACCGTGACCCGACCCCAAGGCTAAAGTAAACCATGGCCCACGATCACGACCATCATCACCACGACCACCATTACCACGGCCACACGCACGCCCACGGCGATGCGCACGACCTGGCCCATGCCGTCGGCCTGCACACCCACGGCAAGGTTTATGCCGATGAGTCCGAACGCCGCATCGACGCGAAGATCCTCGCCGCGCTCGCCGGCGGCATGCTGCTGATCGCCGCGGTCATCGCCAAGTTCGTCTTCGACACGCACGAGCAGAGCGACCTCTTCGCCATCCTCGCGTCCATCCTCCTGGGCACGCCCATCATCTACGACGCCGCCAAGCACCTGCTGCCCTCGTCGCACGGCCACGAGCACGGCAACCACATGGAAGAGCTGATCGCGCTGGCGATCATGGCCTCGTTCGCTGATGGGCATTACCTCGAGTGCGGCGCGGTCGCGTTCTTCATGCTCATCGCCAACTTCATCGAGCACCGCACCGCCGTCGGCGCCCTGCACCAGATCGAGTCGCTGATCCGCATCACGCCTACGAAAGCGAAGCTGTTGCACGAGGACGGCAGCGAGGCGGAGGTGGAAGCCGCGCAACTCCAGCCGGGCGACGTGGTCGTGGTGCGGCCGGGCGACAGCGTGCCGGGCGACGGCCGCATCCGGACCGGGCAGTCCACGCTCAACGAGGCGAATATCACCGGCGAGTCGCTGCCGGTCGAGAAGACCACCGGCGATGAGGTGTTCAACGGCACGATCAACGAGTCGGGCCGGCTCGAAGTCGAGATCACCCGCGCCGGTGAGGACTCGACGCTCGGGCAGGTGCAGAAGCTCATCATCCAGGCCGCCGCGAGCAAGCCCGTCGTCGTGCGCATGCTCGAACGCTACGCCGCGTACTACACGCCGACGGTGCTGATGATCGCCGCGGTGATCTTCGTCTTCACCCGTGACCTGAGCGCGTCGATCAGCCTGCTGCTGATCGCCTGCCCGTGCGCGATCATCCTCGCCGGGCCGACGGCGACCGTCGCATCGCTGTCCGCCGCGGCGCGGCTCGGCGTGTATATCAAGAACGTGACCGACCTCGAGGTCGCCCGCCGCATCACCGCGATCATCCTCGATAAGACCGGCACGCTCACCGAAGGCAAGCTCGCGGTGACCCGCATACAGCCCAACGAAGGCGTGGACCCCGCGGAGATGCTGCGGCTGTGCGCCTCGGCGGAAGCGGACTCCAAGCACCCGGTCGCCCGCGCCTTGGCCGCGGTTGCCGCCAAGGCGAAGCTCGACCTCAGCAAGCCCAGCTCGTTCGAGGAGGTCGCCGGCCGCGGGGTGATCGCCACGATCGATGGTCAGCGCGTGCTGGTTGGCCGCGAAAGCTGGCTCGCCGAGCAAGGCGTTTCGTTTGACGGCCTGTCGCGTGAAGGCTCAGAGGGTTTGTCGCTGCTGTTCGTCGCGCAGGGCGATCGCGTCAGTGGCTGGGTCGGGCTCGAAGACACCATCCGCGCCAACGCCAAAGCATGCATGGATGCGCTGGATGAGTTGGGGGTGCAACGCCGCGTGATGATCACCGGCGACCGCCAGTCGCCCGCCGCCCGCGTCGCCGCCGCCATCGACATGACGGACTTTGAGGCCGAAGCCCTGCCCGGCGACAAGCTGCGCCTCGTCGAGACGCTCAAGGAGAAGGGCCACACCGTCGCGGTCGTGGGCGATGGCGTGAACGACGGCCCGGCGCTGGCCGCGGGCGACGTGTCTATCGCGATGGGGGCCGCCGGGTCGGACGTGGCGATCCAGTCCGCCACCGTCGCGCTGATGAACAGCCAGCTCGACCGCATCCCGTTCCTGATCCGCCTCTCGCGGCGGACCGTGTCGGTGATCCGCCAGAACCTCATCGGCGTGCTGATCTACATCCTCATCATGCTCGGGCTCCTGGCCGTCGGCTACATGACCCCGCTGGTCGCGGCGATCGGCCACGGCGTCAGCTCGATCATCGTCGTCTTCAACTCCGCACGCCTCATCCGCGAGGGCGAACACCTCGAATCCTTCGAACCCCAGGCGCGAACCCCCCAGCACCGCCCCCAACTCCAACGCGTCCAACCCGTCACGGCCTGATCCTCAATGCCCGCTCATGCGCAGCGGGGCCAGGGCGGGATACCTGACGCCCTAACTTTCGCCGCCCCCGCGTCAAGTAGTGATGATGGCGGATGACCAACCCCAATCGCACCAAACCCCGCCCCCCGGCGTCTTCCGCCGCGCGCTGCCTTGGTTGATCCTGTTGGGCCTCACCGCCTACGCGGCGTTCGCGCGCTTCTTCTGGATCGATCGCCCGACGCTGTGGATCGATGAGTACGCCACCTTCGGCCGCACCGCCGGCAGCTTCGACCACATGATGAACCGGCTGGAGCGAGACGGCTTCGTGCCATTGCACTATCTGGTGTATTGGTGGCTGGCGCAGCAGGTGACGATGACGCCGTTCTGGCTGCGGCTGATCCCCGCCGTGGCCGGCACGCTCTTTGTCCCCGCGCTGTTCCTGCTGGCGCGGCAGCTCTTTAACCGAAAAGTCGCGCTGCTGGCCGCGGCGCTGGCCGCCGCGTCCGCCTGGGGGATGACCTACTCCCGCGACGCGAAGATGTACATGCACACGTGGCTCTTCGCCACGCTCGGCGTCGCGCTGCTGCTGATGTGGTTGAAGCACCGCGGGTGGCGGCAGTGGCTGCTGCTGCCCGCGTGGATCATCTGCGGCGCGGCTTCCGTGTGGTTGCACGCGACCGCGCTGGTCGTCATCGCGCTGTACCCGGTGTGCCTGCTGGTGCGTCTTCCGAAAGTACGCTGGCATCAGCCGCTGCTGCTGGTGGTCGGGCTGGTGCTGATCCTCGGCGGGCCTTGGTGGTATTACACGCAGTACAACCGCTACATCGCGCGGTCCGGCATCCTGGCGGTCGAGACCTACGCCGGGGAAAACGATCGTACCCGTTGGGGTCACAGCGGGCTGCACTGGATCGACGCCCACAACCGCGGTCAATCACCGGCGCAGCTCACGCTCAACTCGGCGTCGAGCTACCTCGTCGGGATTCAGTGGCCGCGCGAGGGCGGTCAGGACCCGCCGCCGAATCACATCCAGCCCGCTGATTGGTTCAAGACTACCGCGGCGATCGTGATGAGTGTGGTGATCGGTTGGCTGGTGATCGGGGCGTTGCCCTGGCCGCGGCCTTGGCGCATGGCGACGGGGCATCGTTTCGATCTACCGCCTCCGTCACCCGCGGCGCCGGCCTCGGCCTCGAATTCGGAGGACGATATCCTGCAACGTCGCGCCGGCTGGCGCGCGGTGCTGCTGCTGTCGATCTGGGTCGTCGGGCCGACCTATGGCTTCTATTGCCGCTCGTTCACCAACTTTGACCCGCCCTGGCAATGGCTGGCCGACGCTTGGACGTTGCTGGGCTGGTACTGGCCCTACACACTGGGCGGGGCGGTCATCGTCGCGGCGCTGTGTATCGCGTGGCGCGGGACCGCGGCGGCCGCGGCGGTGCTGATCGGCGTGCTGCTCGCGATCGCGCTGGGCGTCGGCATCCACCGCGGCGGCGCGATCTGGCTGCCGGAGGCTTGGGCGTGGCTGCATCGGCCATGGCTGCTGGGGCCGGCCATTGCGTTGGGGATCGGCGCCGCCTGGCACAGCGCGGGCGCGACGCCGGCGCGCCGCGTGCAGGCGCTCGGCTGGCTCGCGCTCCTCGCGGCCTCGCTCATGGTGGTGCTCAGTGGCGCTTACCTGGTGATGGACGAGTTGTACCGCCGAGCGATGGAGAAGGACACCGACCATCCGTGGGCGTCGATCTGGATGCCGCGGTATCTGGGCGTCATCTTCCCCGCGGTGATGATCGCCGCCGCCGGGCTGCTGGCGCGCGTGCCCACGTGGCCGCTGCGCAGCCTGGCCATCATCACGCTGATCGGGGTGAACCTCACGCAGGGCTGGGGCCGGATCATCGCCGACACCCAGCCGCCTTACGACCGTTTAGCGGCGGACCTGATCGCCGGCCGCGCTCAAGACAGCGCCACGCGCACCATCCTCAACGTGCCGGGCAACGGCGGGCAGCGCAGTCGATGGTATTCGTCCAGCGACGTCGGTTATTACCTCGCGATCCTCAGCGGTGCCGAGCACGGCGAATCCGGCCCCGATTACCGCGGCCTGAACCGTGAATTCTGGGCGCGGGATAATATCTCACCCGATCAACTCCGCGACGCGGTGACGCAGAACCCCGCCGTCACGCGGATCGTCATCTGGGAAGCCTTCGATCATGAGACGCACGAAGATGCATTGGCGGGGCGTGATCCCTACCTTGAAACACTCCGCCCCGCGTGGCGGTTAGTGAAGCGCGAACGCATCGCGGAGCGGCAATTCTGGAATTGGCGCTGGCTCGGCTGGTACCGCCGAAGTGTTTATGAGCGCGTCGAAGCGCCGCCGGACATGCCCTCGCCCTGACCGCCGCTTGCGGCTTCGCGAATGAATCGAACCCCACGCGCCGCGAGAAGGGGCGGAAACCGCAAATCATGCGAAGCCGCCAGCGGCCAAACGCATCATGTGTATTGCACATCGATCCCCGCATCCATCGCCGCATTGGCCAGTTGATCGGCCCGCTGGTTGCCGTCCCGCCTCACGTGCTCGACATCCCACCGACCGAGCTTGCTCAGCCGGGCCATCACTTCCTGGTGCAGCGGCTTGAGTTGCTCCGCCTTCACGCGGTATTGCCCGTTGATCTGACGGACCATCAGCTCGGAATCGGAGCGCACCGAAACGCGCGTCGCGCCCAACGCCTGCGCCTGCGTCAGGCCGCGGAGCAGACCCTGATACTCGGCGACGTTGTTGGTCGTCTCGCCGAGGTGGTAACCGGCCTCGTGGACCGCGTCACCGGTGTCGGCATCGATAATCGACACGCCCGCGGCCGCCGGCCCCGGATTACCCCGCGAGCCGCCATCGGTATAGATGATCAGGTGCATAAAGGGGGGTGAATAGTAAGGAGTGGGGAGTTGAGAGTGGGGTCAGGAGGTGGGGTGGCGTAATGAGCGTGGATGGAGCGAAGTTCGCGTGGTCAATGCACGCTTACTTCTCTCTACTCGCCCCCCTCCACTTACTTCGGGGCCAGCGCGGTCTTGAGTTCCTGATCGATCAGCAGGATGCGGTGGCAGTTTGGGCAGGTGGTCAGGTCGTCGGGACGGGTCATCAGGGCGTTGACGTGTTCGACCGGGAGCTGAATAAAACAACCGCCGCAGATGTACTCCATCCGGCGGCGGTTCTGTTCTTCGATTACGGCCACGGCTTCACCGTCGTGCTCGTCCGAAAGCTTCTCGAACAACGTGAGCACGTCCGGCGGGATGGTGGCGGCCGCCTGATCACGCTCCGCCGTCGCGGCGTCCAGTTGATCGCCTACCTCATCGCGGGCGGTCTTGACCTCGTTGTCCGCGGCTTCGAGCACCTTCGTCTGCTGGCTCGTCTGCTCGGTCAGTGCCTGGTGCCGGGCCTCGGCTTCCTCGATGCGACCCATCTGCTCCAGCGCCTCATCTTCACGCTTGGATTTATCCAGCTTCAGCGTGTTGACCTCGACCAGCAGCGCGGAGTATTCCTTGTTGGAGGTCACCGCGTTCATCCGCTCACGCAGGTCACTGACGCGCTTGTCCGCGGACTGGGCTTCGTTTTCCAGCGTCGCGGCGTGCGCCTTCATCCTCTTGATCTCGTCGCCCAACTCGCCGGTCTGCTGCTGGAGGATATTGAGCTTGCGTTGCTGGGCATCGCGCCGACGGGTGGCCGCATCGAGGCGCGACCGCATGCCACGCACGCGGCTTTCCAGGCCGAAAAGTTCTTTGAGCTGGTCTTGCAGGGCCAAGGGGGGCTCCGGGGGTGGTCGGGTCGCTGGTTCACCGGGTGATCGATCTCACCCACTTTACTATAACAGAGCCGATGCCCGTGCGGTGCTGTGAATAATGACAAACTCCGGGGCTTGCCCGAGACCCCGTTGGCGTTTATATTGCCCGGTTCGTCGCCGGGCCCAAGCGTCCGGACCCACGACGGGGCTGTAGCTCAGTTGGGAGAGCGCGTGCATGGCATGCACGAGGTCAGGGGTTCGAGCCCCCTCAGCTCCATTATCAAAAAGCCCAAGATCTTTGGTTTTTCGCGGAAAAATGCCTATCTAAGCCTGGCAGCCCGTTGAAAAACCCCCTTCCATTCGGCACCCTCTGGCGCTACACTGGCGGCCACGATTGTTGACCGTCAAGGAAGACCGCACATGGCGATGGGACGACGCAAGACCTAGCAGCAGGGGTCGATGTTTATCGCGGTGGCGGACCTGCCGTCCACCGCGGGGCATCCTTTTTACGAGAAGCTCAACCAGGCGTTGCGGGCGCTGGGGTTCGACCGGCGGGTCGAGTCGGCGTGCGCGCGGTTCTACCACGAGAAGCTGGGCCG
>CAZTLX010000115.1:0-13183 GCA_964614575.1 uncultured Phycisphaeraceae bacterium
TCGTGGGTTCGAATCCCACCGCGGCCTTTTCTCATTTCAATCACATCAGCTTTTGGGGGACGCAACCTTCTGGGCGCGACGAAAGCGGGCGTGGAGCAGGATGGTCGCGACGGTGACGCTGGCGTAGAGGTGGTAACAGCCGTGCAAGAAGGCCCCGCCGAGCATCCCGCGGATGCCGCCGCGTTTCCACAACAACCGCAGCAGCGACGCGCTGAGCGCTGTCCACACCGCGAGGCACGCGGCGAGCAGGATCAGCCCGGCGATCGGCCAGAGGGCCGCGATAACCAGCGAAAGCCAGCAACCGTGCGCGGCGATCACGACGATGCGCTGATGGGTTGAGCTGTTGAGGTCGTTGGGCAGGTGGCGGTGCTGGGCCATGAGCTTGGCCCAGGGGATCGCGCGTTGGCAGATGTCGGTCCGCCAGAGCTGCCGCACGGTCCAGGCCTTGAGGTGCGTCGCCTGCGCTTCGGGGACCAGCGCGATGCGCCCGCCCGCGGCCACGATGCGCATACCCAGCTCGATGTCTTCGATCGCCGGCCGCTGGTACACCGTGCTGAACCCGCCGAGCCGCGCAAACGCATCACGCCGGATCGCGCCGCAGCCGGCCCAGAACGTGCCCGCCTCGCGGTTGGCGTGCTGGTGGGTCCAGTGGTGGCGGAGGTTGGCGTAGAGCGCGGCCACCTTCGGCGACGCGGGGTAATCGTCGTAGCTGCCCATGGTGGCATGGATCGACGCGTCGGCTTCCATCGGCGCCAGCAGCCGATCGATCGTGTCGGGATGCACGACCACGTCCGCATCGATAAAGACCAAAAAGTCCGCGGCGGCGTGGGTGGCGGCAAGGTTGCGCGCCGCCGCCGGGCCACGGGGAAGTTCGCCGGTGCGGATCACCATCGCCCCGGCCGCGCGGGCGTGGTCGGCCGAGCCATCGGTGGACGCGTCATCGGCCACGATGATCTGATATCCCGGCGCATCACCGCCACGGGGCAGCGCCGCCAGGCAACGCGCCAGGTCTTCGCCGCCGTTGTGGACCGGGATGATGACCGTCGCGCGCGGCGCGGCGGTTGGTGCAGGATTGCGTTCATCGGGCATCGCCCACCCCCTCGCGGCCGGGCAGCCGCCAATCGCGCCGCCACCAGGCGACGGCGACGCTGAGCATGGTCAGCAGGCCGACCACCAGCGCGGCCAGACCACCGCGGTCACCCACGACCCAAGCGGCACCGATGCTCAGCAGCGCGACCGGCGTCATCGCGGCGAGCGTGCTCCACGGCGGCGTCAGGCCCAGCCGTCGATACAGAAAGCCCAGCGTCACCGCCACACCGACCGCGCCGGCGATCGTGGTGGACCACGCCGCGCCCATCGGCCCGAAGCGCGGGATCAGCAGCACGTAACCAACGAACGCCACCGGCACCGCGGGGGCCACCGCCCACCAGGCCCAGGTCGAGCGGCCGACACCCGCGAGCATCGCCCCGCCGACCGCGATGATGAGTCGCGCCAGCCCGCCCCAGAGCAGGACTTGGAGCAAGGGCCCGGCCGCGGCATAGTCCACGTCGAAACACAGCACCACCAGCGCCGGGGCCGCGACCGTCACCGCGGCGGTCGGCGGGATCAGCCACACGCCCGCCCGCAGGACCGCGGCACACAGCCGACGGGCGGCCGGCTCGCGCCCGGCGCGGTGCATGCGGATCAGCGTCGCCATCAGCGTCGGGTAGATCGCCATCGACACCAGACCGGGGATCACCGCGAGGTTCATCGATACGGCATAGATGCCGGCGTCGGCGGCGTCGGCCCCGAAGCCGCGGAGCAGCAGCAGGTCCGCCCCGTCCATCGCGCGCAGCGCCAGCGACGAGGCGAACAGCGGCAGGGTCTCGGCCAGGTGAAGCCGGCCGGTGATCGCCCGCGCCCGCCAGAAGCGCAGCGGGTGGATGCAGAAGCCGACGAGCAACTCCGCCAGCGACGCGCCGATCACCGCCCACAGCGCGCCGGTCAAGCCGTAGCCCAACTCGACAAACAGGATCGCCAGACCCAACCGCAGCGGCCAGCGGACAGCGGTGATCATGGCACGGCGACCGAAGTGCCCCATCGCGGTGACGGCCGACTGGTAGATCGCCGCAAGCACGAACAGCGGCAGGTCGATCGCCGCCAGCCGCAGCGGAGCGGCCAGCGCGGCGTCGCCCAGCAGACCCGCGAGAGGCACGGCGAGCAGCCACAGCGCCGCCGCCCCCACGACGCCGATCACCGCCGCGAGCCGCAGCAGCCCCGCCGCGGTACCGCGCGGGTCTTCCGATTGTGAGATCATTTTGACCGAAGAGCGGATGAGGATCGCCGAGAGCCCGAACTCGAGCCAGACCAGCAGGGCCATGACCGTGGCGTACTGGCCGTAGATCGGAGGCCCGAGCGTGCGGGACAGGTACACCAGCGTCGCCAGCCCGGCCGGGAGCATCAGGCCCTGGGCCAGCAGCAGCCACGCCGAGCCCACCGCCGTGCGCCGGGCCGAGACCTCGACACCCGGCCCGACCCCCGGCTCCGGCGGCTGGGTGGTGGCGAGGCTCATACCACAGGCTCGATCGCCGCGGGTGTTCCGGCAACTATTTCTTCCGGGGGCGTGGGCGGTGCCGGGTGGTCGTGCAGGCCGATCGTTTCATCCGCCCGCATGAAACGGTCGCGGTGAAACTCCAGGTCCAGCGTCGTCCGCGCACGGTCACCCTCGCCGAAGAGGTAGCCGGTCGCTTCCGACGCGCCGGAGATGATGAGGTTGATGAACAGGCCCGGTAGCACACGCAGCGCGCCGCGGCGTCCGAGCGACGCCACCGCCAACGGCCAGGTGCGAACCAGCCGCAGCGGCGGGATCAGCGGCCAGAGCAGCGCCAGCTTCACGCGCTGCGTCGTCGAGATGACCCGGCAGCGCCGGTTCGCGAAGACCCGCGGGAACAGCCACGAAAACCGCAGTGTGGACACAAAGCGCGAGCAGTTCCAGTGATCAGTCGCCGCCGCGGCGTCGAGCCATAGCGTGCGCCCGCGGGCGACCATGTCCCACTGCATCAGCGTCTCGCACTCCAGCCACCACGCCAGCTCCGGCTCGTAGTGCAGCAAATCGGCGCGGCGGTAGCAACTGTTGTGACCCGGGATCATCGCGGCCGCACCTTTGTCTCCGATCGCGCTGAATGGCGCGTATTCGACCAGGAACTGCTGCCAGCTTGCGGCGGTGGCGGGGTTGGCGTTGTGGACGGTCGGGCCCACGGCCGCGTAATCACCTTGGGCGTGACGCACGACCAGCGCCTCGGCCCAGCCGGGGTGCGGGTGGCAATGGTCTTCCGTGAGCGCGACCAGCGCGGCGCTCGCTTCACGCACGCCTGCGGCAGTGACATGGCCGAGCGACTCAAAGGGTTCGACCACCACGCGCTTGACCGCCGCGAAACCCATGATGGTCTCTTCGGGCACACGCAGCGCCGCCGCGCTTGGGCCGACCAGCACCAGCTCGATCTGTCCGCGGATCGTCTGCCGGCCCAGCGCCGCCAGCGTGTGGCGCATGGTGGACGGTTCGTCCGGCGTGAACACCAAAACCGAGAGTACCGGCTCAGGCATAGGCCGCGGCCTCCGTCATGGGGGACAACAAATTCACCGGCTCGACGCGTCCGCTTCTCGCCGAAGCCTCGGCCGCGGCGATCACCGCGAGGCTGGCCCGGCCGTCGAGCAGGCCCGGGCGGGGAGTGGTGCCGGTGGTCACCGCGTCCACGAAACGCCGCAGCGCCGCTTCGAATGTCGGATCACCCCAAGGGCTGCGCCGCTTGCGCCAGAAGGTTCGACCGCTACGCCATTGGCCAATTGCCGCGAGCGTCCGAGCGATCGGCCCCGGCGCGGCGGCACCACGCATTGCGATGCGCAGCCCGCCGTAGCGGTCCAGCGACACCTGCCCGCGCTCGCCGGTGACGGTGAACTCGGCCTGCTCGGCCACGCCGAAGGCGTAAAAACCCTGCACGCGCACGCCGGTGCGTGTGACCGCCTCGACCGTCGCGGTGTCGCCCTCGCCGGCGCGCGAGCCGAGTTGCGCCCGCACCTGCGAGATCGGCTGGCCGATCACGAAGGCGATCAGGTCGGCCTCGTGGGAGAACAGGTCGAGCAGCGCCCCGCCGCCGCGGCTGCGCTGGGCGCGCCACGCGGCCCCCTGCATGATGCCCGCGCCGGTGGTGAACACGCTGCGGACGTGTACCGGCTTGCCGATCTTCTCGGTGATGACCGCGCGTCGCAGCGCGGTGTAACCGGGGTGGTGGCGGTAGTTGAAGCCGATCATCCCCAGCCGGCCGCTGCGCTTTTGGGCGTCGAGCACGGCGTCGGCGTCATCGAGGTTGTCGGCGATGGGCTTTTCGAGATAGACATGCAGGCCCGCATCAAAAGCGGCCACGGCCAGGGCCGCGTGCTGCGCCGTGGGTGCCGCGATGATGACCGCGTCCAGGCCGTCGTGCGCGAGCAGAGCCGAGGCGTCGTCAAACAGCGCGGCCGCGGGCGCGAGCGACGCGGCCGCCGCGCGGGCGCGCTCGTCAGGGTCGGCCAGGGCAGTCACGTCTACCCCCGAGATACGAGCGAGCAATGGCAGGTGTACCTCGCGTGTCAGCTTGCCGCAGCCGATGATGCCGATGCGCACCGCGCGGCCGGTAATGGGGTGGGGTGACCTGGACGCGTCTGCCAAGTCTGCTGGGTCATCAAGCAGGTGATGGTCCTGCGGGCGGATCAGCTTGGCGCGATCGAGTTCGATGTCCCAGTCCTCGTAGTCCGAGCGTCCGCGCCCGCGGGCCAGGCCCAACGCCTCGCCCAGCGCGCTGACGACCATGACGGGCGCGAGCGTGGCCATCACGCGCGGCTTCGAGACGCCCGGCGGGGTCAACTGCCGCACCGCCGGTAACGACCGCCACAGCCGCAGCGGCGGGACCAGCGGCGTGGTCGCCAGATAGATCAGCCGACGCGCCCCGCCCGTGGTCGCGGCCCGCATGGCACCGAACATCCGTGAGTGGTGGAACATCGCGTGCGACAGCGCACGGACCGAGGTCACGTTGACGTGTGAGCAGCGGGCCCGCGGGGCAAGGACGATCCGCTGGCCCTGCGCGTGCAGCCGCCAGTGCAGCACGACCTCCGAGGACATCAGCGTGTCCAATTCATCGCCCACGGCCAGCGCGGTCGCGCGGTGGTAGCTGCTGTTGTGGCCGGGCAGAAAGGACATGTCTCTCGGCGGGCCGGGGTCGGCCTCGGGATCGGCGGTCCAGGGGGCGTAGGCGATAATCATGCCCGCCCAGCTTTGCGGCGTGCCGGGGTTGGCATTGACCATGGCCGGCCCCACGACCGCCACGCCCTCACCGTGCGCTTCGAGCATCGCCTCGGCCCAGACGGGGTTGGGCACGCAGTGGTCTTCGCTCATCGCGACCACCGGGGCCTCGGCTTCGCGGATGCCCCTGGCCCGGATCACGCCGACGCGGCGTTCGTCGCCGATGTCGATCACGCGGACCTTGTAAAAGGATTCTTTGATTTTCTGTGGCAGCACCAGCCCGTCGGGGTTGGGCGACATGATCAGCAGCTCGATCTGCGACGCGATCGTCTGCCGCCGCAGATACGCAACGGTGCGGGCGATGATCTCGTAGCCGGCGACCGCAACGAGTACGACGCCAAAGGCCGGGCCTTGGTCGGCGGCGGGTGGGGCGGCCGCATGCGTGACGCCGCGCGTATCGATCGGTTCGGTGGTGGTTGGTGGTGTCGGGTTCACGGGGTTGCCTCTCGGGGCATGGCCGCGACGCGTGAGGCCGACGCGGCGCGGACGGGGTGTGGTTGCGGCTGCGACTCTGCGCTGCGCAGCGTGCGGTCGATCATCTCGCGCAGGCCGAAGATCGGCTGATAGCCCAGCTCGATCTGCGCCCGGTCGATGCGGTACGCGCGGGCCGACGCGAGGAAGCTCAGCCCGTGGAGGATATCCGGTTCATACCCAGTCAACCCGCCCACGCGCGCCGCGGCCAGCGCCAAGCCCGCGATCGGCTGCCGCGGCCAAGGCGTGATCCGCGGCTCGACCCCCAGCGCCTCGGCGACACATGCCATCAATTGCGCCAGCGGCGTGGGTTCGGCGGCGGCGAGGAAATAGGTGCCCCCCGCGGCCGCGGGCTCGGTCAGACAACGGATCAGCCCCTGGCACACGTCGTCGATATCCACCAGGTGGATCGGCCGGACGCCGCGGCCCAGCAGCCGCACCCGCCCGTCACGCACGCTCTGGATCAGCGTGCGCCATGTGCGAACCGTTCCCGGCCCCATGACGCTGCAGAGGCGTGCGATGACCAGTTGCGGGCCATCGCCCTCGCCGGACGCCCGCTGAAGGTTCAGTTCTCCGGCGCACTTGCTGCGGCGGTAGACCGAGTCGGGGCGCTGTGGTGCGTCTTCATCGATCGGCCAGCGACGCAGCGGGCCATGGACCCCGCTGGTGCTGCAGTGGACCATACGCTGCGCGCCGGCTGCGCGGGCCGCCCGCCAGACGATCGCCGGGCCCTCGGCGTTGACGCGCCAGGTCTGCCGCCGCCCGCCGGTTGTGCGCCGCGTGACGGCCGCGGCATGCAGGACGCATCGGCAACCCTCACAAGCGATGCTCATCGCACGCGGATCGGTGACGTCGCCGATCGCCACCGTTGCATCCCGGCGTTGCCACGGCTCGGGGTCGTGACCGGGTCGCAGCAGCACGCGCACGGCGACGCCCGCGCGCAACAGATGATGCGCCACCGCGCCGCCCACCAGGCCGGTCGCGCCGGTGACCAGCACCGGGCCGCGCGGCCAGGTGTCCACCCTCAGGTCGTGATCCTCAAGCACGCTGCCCCTCCACCCCGCGCGCCGCTTCTGACTTAGACGCGTGCGCCTCGGATGTGTTGAACTCGCGGTGGCCAAACCAGCGCTCGTAGAAATAGCCCAGCGCGTTGGCCGCCTGCGAGAGGAACATCAACGCCGAGAGCGGCAGCGCCCGGCGCAACGGCTCTCGGCTAAACGGGTACGCGATCAGGTCGAAATAGAAGCGCAGGGGCTCCTTGCGGACGCCCTCGGCGATACGCATGGCGCGGACGTTGTGGTAATACCACGCGCCCCGGCCGTAGGTGAAGTGCTGCCGCCAGTACTGCCGCAGCGTCATGTGGTGGGCGTGGTGGATGATCGCGTCCGGCGCATAAAGGCACGGGCGGTCCTGATAAACCCAGCGATCGCTCAACTCGCGATCTTCCGCGGCGGCGCGGCGGAGGTTCGTGTCAAACCCGCCCGCATCCAGAAACGCCTGGCGGTATACCGCCATGTTGTTGCTGGTGAGGAAGCAGGCGGACGGGCCGTCGTTGAAATAGTCGTAGAGGTAGCTGATCAGGTGCTGGCTGGCGGTCGCGCAGAAGTTTCGGGGCAGGGCGTTGACGATGCGCCCGCCGACCAGCGCGCCGGTCTGGCGGTCCAACTGATCGGCCAGCACGCACAGCCAGTCGGGATCGGGCACACAGTCATCATCGGTGAAGGCGATATAGCGGCCGGCAGCGGCCTCGACTCCGGCGTTGCGCGCCCCGGCCGGCCCGGTGTTGGCCTGACGGATCAGCCGCACCGGCAGTTGATCGGCCAACGCCTCGATGACCGGGGCGATCGGCTCGGCGCTGCCATCATCCACCACCACCACTTCGAAGCTCCCGGCGGGCGCGCGCAGCCGCGTGAGCGAATCGAGACACGCCCGCAGGGGCGCGGGCCGGTTATACGTTGGGATCACCACGCTGAAAAGGGGCGGCTCAGCGGACATCCTCGCCTTCCTTACTCGCGACCGCGGGCTGATCTTTCTTGACCACAAACTCCTCGTGGTACGACCGCTCGACGTTGACGTTCCACAGGTCGTGGCTCTCGCCGAGAATGTTGCGCACCGCCAGCATCGCGGTGAGCATGGAGTGGTCCTGGTTGTTGTAGCGGTGCATGCCGTTGCGCCCGACGGTCTGGAGGTTCTCCATCGTCGCCAGCCACTTGCGGATCACCTCCAGGTTCGCGGCGTAGTGCTCGTCGTACACCGGGTAGGCCTTGGGCTGGCGGATGACCACGCCGTCGATCACATCCGAGGCCTTGGCGAGCCCGAGCTGTTCCAATTCACCGCCGGCGAGCTTGATGAGGTCCGCATCCTCGGCGGCCCACAGGCCGTCGTCCTTGTGGCAGAAGTACTCCATGCCGATCGATGCGGTGTCGGGGTTGGGCACCATCTCGCGCGACCAGCTTCTAAAGTTCTGGATGCGGCCGACCTTCACCTCCGGGCTGTGGATGTAGATCCAGTTGTCCGGGAACGGATCGGGGTGGTCGAGCACGAGCGTGACGATCAGGAAGTCGCGGTACTTGAGCCGCGACGCCGCGTCGAGCACCTCCTGCGGCGGCGGGGGGTCGAGCCGACGGATCAGCGACGGCAGCGGCATGGAGTTGATGATGTGCTCGGCCTCGATGCGCCGGGTCTGGCCGTCACTTTCGATGGTGACCCCCGTGGCGCGCGTGCCTTCGCGATGCACCGCGGTGACGCGCGTGTTCATCCGCACTGCCCCGCCGCTCTGGTTGACCAACTCGGCGAAGCGTTCCCACATCATGCCCGGCCCGAGGCGGGGGTACTTGAAGGAGGTGATCAGGGTGCTGGTGTCGTTGGAGCCGGTCAGGGCGTTGATCACGGCTTTGGACAGCGAGAAATTCTTGATGCGCTGCGCCGCCCACTCCGAGCGGATCTCGCTGCCGGGGATGCCCCAGACCTTCTCGGTGTAGGTGCGGAAGAAGTGCCAGTAAAGCCGGCCGCCGAAGCGGTTGATCACCCACTGCTCAAAGGTTGCTTCCTCGGTGTGGGGCCGGACCTGCCACTTGAGGTAACTCAGGAGGATGCGCACCGTTTCATACGCGCCGATCTTCTGCAGCGTGCTGGCGATCTGCAGCGGGTAGTCGAAGAACTTGCCGCGGTAGTAGATGCGCGACATACGGGGCACATCGATAAAATCATCGCCCATCACCTCGGCCCACAACCGCTCGACCTCCTTGACCTTGGTGAAGAAGCGGTGGCCGCCGATATCGAACCGGTAGCCGTTGTGCGACTCGGTCCGGGCGATGCCCCCGACCAGGCCCGAAGCCTCAAACACCAGCGGCCGACGGCCGGCGTTAACCAGTTGATAGGCCGCGGTCAGCCCCGCGGGGCCTCCGCCGATGACCAGCGTATCGTGCGTTTCTTCGGTCACGTCAATCTCCGGCGGTCATCGTAGCGCGGCGGTGTGCATACTTTCCGGCTAATGAATTTTGCCCCCCTGCGACCGGCGACAGGCTGGCCGATCGGCCCGGATTGCTCCACGCATGCCCAAGCATACCCGCGCGGGAGGTCCCGGCGAATCGAACTCCTTCATTTCTTCGCAAGTCGGCCGCACAGCCCGTGCGACCCTCACACTCCGCTCATTTTTAAGCCCCGGAACACCAGATCGTTCAGTATCATCGTAACGAACTTCCAGCCACGCAAGCGCATTGGTCAACAAAGCGAGGACCGTACTGTTAGCATGCGGCCGATTCAGGGTGTCCCCGGCAGCAATTCCCTGGTAGGCCTCAGCGATAAACAATCCTGATGGATACCCCGACCCACACAACCCCCGCAGGTCCGTCACCCACCGAACCGTTGTCGGCGGACCGGAACCGTTGGCGGCGTGCGGGGTTGGCGGTGTTAACGGTGGCGATCATCGGTCTGGGGGCCGCGAGGCTGATGCACCTGATGGCCGACCCCCCGGTCCAGAATCTGGGCCGCGTCGCGGCTTTCTACGGCGACGAGGGCATCTGGTACAACGCCAGCGTCTGGATGACCGAGCGCGGGCGCATGTATATCCCCGACGATTACAACCCCATCGTCTTAATGCCGGTGATGCCGACCCTGGTCGGCATGGTCGCCGCGGCTACGGGGCTGGAGGTCTGGTTCGCCGCCCGGCTCATCACGGCGCTGATGATGGCGGGAGCGACGGCGGCGTTGATGATCGCATTGTCCCGGCGCGCGGGTTGGCTGGTCGCGCTGCTCACCGGCCTGCTGCTGGTCGCCAGCTACCCGTTCTTCGTCTATAGCCGGCTGGCCCTGCTGGATATCCCGGGCGTGTCCTGGGTCATCATCGGGTTGTGCCTGCTGCTGGGGTGGCGGGAGCGGCGACCGACGTGGGCGACCGTCGCCGCGGCCCTGATCGGGTGCGTTGCGGTGCTGACCAAAACCTCCATGCTCATGGCGATGCCCGGCTATCTTGTGGCGGCTTGGATGACCCCCAATCCCGGCACGCGTCGCTGGCGCGATCCGCTGATGATCTGCGCGATCGGCGTGGCGATCGCCGGGGGCACCGCCGCCGCCGCCTTCGCCTTGCTCCCGCAGGACACGACGGATTTCCAGCAGGCCAACTTCACCACTGCGAAGAGCGGCCCGCTGCATAAAGCGATCCGTTTCATCAAGACCGCGCGGGTCATGGGCGACGGGTTTTACCTGCTCGCGGCGGTCTGCGTCCCGCTGGCGCTCTGGCGGCTGCGCCGAAACCCGGCCTACCCTTGGGTTCTCGCCGGCGTGGTCTGGGTTGTGCTCATGTCGTTGGCCGTGGCGATCAAGGGCATCTCGGTCACGCGGTACTACATCCCCCTGATGCCGGCGCTGGCGGTGATCATCGCGGCGGCGGTCGGCGGGGGGGCTGCGCCATCTACCCCCCTCGGGCGAGGCCTGCGCGTCGTCGGCGTCGCGGCTGTCCTGCTGGTCTGCGTCTTCGGCAGCGCGTCGATCGCCTCATACCTGCGCGAGCCGACTTACACCTACCAGCAGATGGGCGATGACCTTGCCCGTCGCATCAAGCAACTGGACCCGCAAACCCGGTGGGTGATCTACGGCAACTGGCCCAGCAATGGCGTGGCGCTGGCGGCGGGCGTGCCCGGGCTCAGCGTGCACGAGCAGCCGGGATGGCAGATGCTGCAGGAAAACACCCCGGCTTATCTCGTGACCAGAGGCCCACGCGATTGGGCGATGACACCCGAACAACTCCAAGCTGTGGAACGCGACTTTAATTTCGGTGAGGAGCACACCTACCAGGTCCTGCCCGGCATGTTCGATGAAAACGATCCGCTCTTCCACGCGGTCCGGCTGCACCGCAAAACGCCCTCGCCAACGCAAACGCGTTAGCCGGCCCTGGGCTTGACCCACGTGGCTTCGCCGGTGGTGAAGTCTTCGCGTTGCAATTCGGAGGCGAGGCGGTCCTCGGCGGTGCGGCCCGCCCCGATAAGGTAGCCGAGCATCTCACCCACGCCGCCCGCCAGAAACATCGCCGAAAGCGGGCCCAGGATCCACGGCATGCGGCGTCGGCCCTCCGGGTTCCCGAACACATACTTGAGGGTGCGCGCCAGACGCAGCGGCGGCACCAGCGGGCTGGCGGCGGCGTAGAACAGGCGCTTGGGCCATGACCAGCGCCCGGAGTTGGCCCGCGTCGCGGCGAAACCACGCTGGCCGCGATAGTCCAGTTGCATCAGCGCGCCAAGCTTCGCGACGTTGATGTGACGCGAAATCGCGTCGCCCGCCATGTACATCGCGATGCCTCGGCGGCGCAGGTCGAGGAAGATCGCCGCTTCGTTCTCCAGCATCTCCTCGAGCAGCGGGCCATAGCCCAGCAACAGGTCCCGGCGGTAAGAGGCATGATGCCCGGCAAGGAAATCGACCTCGCGCGACGCGACCGGGGGAACCATGTTCCCGAACTGGCCGAAGAGGTGCGCCCAACTGGTCAGCGCGCCGGGGTTCGCGTTCTCCATCGCGAAACCGACCGCCTGATAGCCACGCTGATGGGCTTTTAGTAGATGGGCGGCCCAGTCGTCGGCGAGGTAGGTGTGTTCTTCGGCATAAACGGTGTAGGGCGCGGTCGCGGCGCGCACGGCCACCGCCATGGCCTGGCCGTTATATGCGATCGATTCGGGGGTGATCACCGCGAAACGGGCGAACCCGACGGTGTGCGACGGGTCGATCCCCTCCTCGCTGGGGGCTACGATCAGCACCTCCAGTTGATCGGCGATCGTCTGCCGCCGAAGCTCCTGCAGCACCGCGTGGCAGTCACCCGCGGCAAAGGCACCCACCGAATAAACCGTCAGGCTCGGGTTGTCGTTGGTGTTATCGATTGGTTAACGCCTCCGCTTCGCAGACCAGACAGATCGTTCTCACGAATCGTCACGGACTCAAAGTCCAACCTGCCTTCAACAACATATCGCGATTTTCATCGCATGCAATAGGTTTTCGGCTTCGGAAGACCGCTTCTCATTCCCCGGAATCTCAAAACACTGGGTTTACAGAATCCGCTTCTACTTTTTTTTGATTCTTCCCGCATTATCTATTGCATCGCCGGCGTTCGACCGATATGCTCCGGCAGTAAGCAGCCTCTTCTTGTGAAGACGCAGGTGAAACGATGAACGTCAAACAGCACAATTTGTCTCCCGTCGAACGCACTTTCTGTGCGTCGCTGTTTGGCGGATGGCGGCCATACGCCGGTGCGATGGATCGGCCGATGTGCCTCCGGATCACGATCGATCCGAGGGCCGCGAGCCGAGGCCCGCGCAATCCGGTGTGCCATAAACCGCACGCCGGCTGATCATGGCCGCGGGCTTTGCCCGCAAAACCCCTTGCAAACAAGCGAATCGTTGAACACCGCGGCGCGATGGTCGCGTCACGGTGCCCGCTCCCCAGGCGGTCGGTTGGTGCCGTGCCGAATAAGCGGGTTCAAATATTAACAGAAAGCGATTGACCCTCGCGTTGAAACCGTGTGGTGATCAATCGAGGTTAAACCACGAAATGAAGTACGTGTGAGGTGAATAGTTTGGTGAGAAGCAAAACATCAAGAAGCGATGTGGCTCAACGCTAGAGCGGGCCTCTCATACGGGCCAGGTGTTGGTTCGATTCCAACCATCGCGATTAAAAACCCGATCGCAGCGCTCCGAACCGACGTGGTCGGCAACGTCCATCGTCTGCGCGATCGGTGCGCGGATGACGGCTCCGTCGTGTTGTGTCGCGAGCCGCGCGTCACGGGGTGATGCTTCCCGACCACGAATGGTACGGGAGGCGCGAATGCTGGTTGGCTCAATCGGTCGAGCGCCCGCTTCCAATGCGGGAGACCCCGGTTCGACTCCGGGACCGGCAGTTGGTGAGCGGCCCTGTAAA
>CAZTLX010000116.1:0-13178 GCA_964614575.1 uncultured Phycisphaeraceae bacterium
GTTGGTCATCATCAGGTCGGCCAGCTCGTCGATCACGAACACCATGTAAGGCAGCTTCTTGGGGATGCGGGCCCAGTCCTCCTCGCCCGCCGGGTCCATCCGCTCCTTGAGCTCCGCCTCGCCCAGCTCGTTGTAGCTGGCGATGTCGCGCACCTGCGCCTCGGCCAGCAGCTCGTAACGCTCGTCCATCTTCGTCACGGCCCATTCGAGGATGGCCGCGGCCTTGCCCATCTCCGTCACCACCGGGCACATCAGGTGCGGGATGTTCTTGAACATGCTCATCTCGACCATCTTCGGATCGACGAGCACCAGCTTCAGCTCGTCCGGCTTCTTGGTGAACAGGAAGCTCATGATGATCGAGTTCATGCACACCGACTTGCCCGAGCCGGTCGTGCCGGCGATGAGCATGTGCGGCATGGCGTTGAGGTCTTGAATGAGCGGCGAGCCCGACGCGTCTTTGCCCAGGAACATCGGCAGCTTCATCTGGCTGACCAGGTCGTGGTGCGCGGTCATCAGCTCCTTGAGCCGCACACGCTCCTTCTTGATGTTGGGCACCTCGATGCCGACGGTGTCCTTACCCGCCATGTTGGGCACGATGCGGATGTTCTGGGCCTTGAGCGCCCGGGCCAGGTCGCTGTCCACAGCGCTCAAGCGAGACACCTTAGTGCCGGGGGCGAGGCGCACCTCGAACATCGTGATCACCGGCCCGCTGTCGATGCCGACGACCTCGCCCTCGATCTTGTACTGCTGCAGCGCGCTCTCCAGCTCCACCGCCTGGTCGCGGACGATCTGCTCCATCTCCGCGGTGAAGTTGCTCTCCGGCTCTTCGAGCAGTTGAATCGAGGGGAACTGGTAGCCGCTGAAGTCCGGCTCACGCGGGATCTCCTGCGGCGTCTTCTTCGCCTTCGGCGCGAAGTTGATGGGCAACTGCTTCATCTTCGCCCGCAGCTCGTCGGGGTCGAACTTCCTGGGGGCTTCGGAGACAGACGCTGAAGCGTCCTGGTCCGCGTCCTCCTCGTCTTCGTATTCCTCGTCTTCTTCGTCTTCGCCGGTGTCGTAGGCGTCGAGTTCTTCGGGGTCGATCGGGTTGCCGTCCTCGTCGTAGTACTCGTAGCCGTCGTCGTCTTCATCCTCGTCGATGCCCGGCTCATTTTCGTCGATGCCGAACGACTCGGTGCCGCCCAGGCCGCCGGTCTCTTCGTCCAGCTCCTCTTCCTCATCCTTCGCGCGGCGTTTGAAGCGGCTGCCGGGCTTGGGCCGCAGCGTCGTCTTGTCGCGCCCGCCGAGGGTCCAAGGCCCGGAGCGGAAGGTCGCCAGGCTCGGGACGAAGCGGCCCAGGCCCAGCTTCGGCAGGTCGATATTCGTCAGCCGCAGCGTCACCTCGCCGAGGACGCGGGGCACCGCGAGCACGAGCTGGTCCATCGCCAGGATCGCCCCGACCCAGAACCCCACCAGCAGCACGATCAGCGTGCCCAGCACGCCGAAGCGCATGGACATATGGTCGTTGATAAACGTCGCCAGCAGCCCGCCGGGCGCGTGCGGGCCGGGCTCCACGCCGGTGACCAGCGCCACCGCCCCCACGCCGACAAACCCGCTGGCCGCGACCGTCATCATCATCAACCCGACCAGGCGCAGCGGCACCTGATCGATCGGTTTGCGGCGGGCGGTGGCGATCAGGTACATCGCGACCGCGGCCAGCGCCACCCAGACGCCCGGCCCGACGACGAGGTAGGTCTTGTGGGCGATCAGCGAGCCGAACTTGCCCGCCCAGTTGTGGTAGGTCTCGTTGGGGATGCCGTGGGTCAGCGACGGGGCGTCGGCCGGGTCGTAGGAGACCAGCGCCAGGACCAAAAACAGCCACGCCCCGGCCAGCAGGGCCCAGCCGACGTTGCGCAGCACCGCCGCGGTCTGCGAGAAGTCGTGTTCCTGATCGGCCGACGATTGATTGCTTCTTTTTGCCATGTCTTGCAGATTCAAGGGCTTACGGGTTCCACCCGCGCGCAGACCCACCGCGCCGGGCCAAGGCAATATCGGCCAGTCGTGGATCGCGGGGACAAGATTCGCGATTGATCAAACAAATAGCCGGCGAGCTACACCTCGCCGGGTGGTCGCGCAGCGATGTTTGGCGCTTAGGCAAGCGATCGGCCGCGATGCGACCCTCCGGCGAGGAGTAGCTCGCCGGCTGATGGCATGCGCAATGGGGTGCTCATTGCCCCGTGTGCCCGAAACCGCCCTCGCCGCGGTCGGTCGGGGGCAATTCGTCCACCTCAATCCATTCGGTGCGCGGCAGGGGTTTGATCAGCATCTGCGCGATCCGCATGCCCGGCTCGATGATGAACGGCTTTCGTGAAAGGTTCACCAGCGGCACCTTCACCTCGCCGCGGTAGTCCGCGTCGATGGTGCCCGGCGTGTTGGGCATCGAGATGCCGTGCTTGCTCGCGAGGCCCGAGCGCGGGCGGACCTGCGCCTCGTAGCCGACGGGCACCGCCATCGCGAAGCCGCAGGGGATCAGGTGGATCTCGCCGGGCTCGAGGGTGACCGGCGCGTCGAGGTGCGCGTGCAGGTCCATCCCCGCCGCGTGCGCCGACTGATAGCTCGGCAGCGGGGAATGGTCGTTGCCCGGCAGACGCATGATCGGCACGCGGATCGGGTCCATGCGGGAATGGTACTGGGTTCGGGGTACGGGGATCAGGGATCAGGTTGAGAACTTGCGTCAGATGTCTATCGCCCTGGTCCCTGATCCCCAGACCCTTCGACATGGTCCCTGAACCCCGTCCCCTGCTCCTGTACCATGCCCCGCATGGACATCCCCCTTAAATATGGCTGCAATCCCAACCAATCCCACGCCAAAGTCATCACCCCGCTCGCCGACGGCCCGCTGGTCGTTCGCAACGGCGCGCCGTCCTACATCAACATCCTCGACGGGCTTCGCGGCTGGCAACTGGTGCGCGACCTCAAGGCCGCGACCGGCAAAGCCGCCGCCGCGTCGTACAAGCACGTCTCCCCCGCCGGCGCCGCGGTGGCCGCGCCGCTGACTGCCGAATTCTGCAAAGCACACTTTTACGATCGCGGCAACGAGCTTTCCGACGTCGCCACCGCCTACGCCCGCGCGCGTTCCTCCGACCGTGTCGCGTCGTTCGGCGACTTCATCGCCGTGTCCGAAACCGTCGATGCCACCCTCGCCAACCTCATCAAGCCCGAGGTGTCGGATGGCATCATCGCGCCCGGCTACGACGACGAGGCGCTGCGGATCATCAGCGCGAAAAAGGGCGGCAGGTACGTCGTCCTGCAGATGGACCCCGCGTACCGCCCCCCCGCCGTCGAAACCCGCACCGAGTTCGGCATCACGCTCGAACAATCCCACAACGACATCCAGATTGGCCCCGACACGTTCGCCAATGTCGTGACCCAGGCCAAGGAAATTCTTCCGGGGGTGCTCGAAACGCTGATCGTGGCGACGATCACGCTCAAGCACACGCAGAGCAATTCGGTGGATGTGGGGTTTGAGGGCCAGGCGGTGGGCATCGGCGCCGGCCAGCAGAGCCGCATCGCCTGCACGCGCATCGCCTGCGACAAGGCCGACCGCTGGCTGCTCAAGCAGCACCCCAAGGCGCTCGAACTCGCGTTCGTGGAAGGCCTGCCCAAGAGCGAGAAGGTCAACGCGGCCGAGGGGTTCGTGCGCTGGCACGAACTCAACGAATCGGAGCGGGCCGAGGTGCGCAACAAGGTGGCGAAGCTGCCCGAGCCGATCAGCGCCCAGGAGCGTGCGGACTGGTTGGCGAAACTCGAAGGCGTTGTATTAAGCAGCGACGCGTTCATCCCGTTCCGTGACAACCTCGACCGGGCCGCGGCTTCGGGCGTGGGCTGCGTTGCGCAGGCGGGCGGCTCAGCGCGCGACGAGGACGTCATCGCCGCCGCCGACGAGCACGGCATGGTCATGGCGCTGACCGGCATCCGCCTGTTCCTGCACTGAGCCTCAAATACCTTCATTTTTACCCAACCCAAGCCCGCAGATGCGCAGCGCCGCGGAGCTTCGGCGGGGTAACGCCCACGATTCGCCCTACACTGTTCCTTGTGATGACTGACGTTCCAACAAACGAGTCCGCCCCGCCAACCGCCACCCCCACCCCCGCTACGCGCACCTTCGGGTCGCGCTCGGAGGAAGCGGCGATCCGCCTCATGCGGGCCGCGGGCATGGTGCAGGTGCGGGTGGCGCGGCTGCTCAAGCACTACGGGCTGAGCCCCGCGACGCACGACATCCTCCGCGTCCTCGCCGACGCCGGCGGTCGGTGCGCGTCCAAGGACATCGCCCAGCGCGTGGCCACCGCCGCACCCGACCTCACGCGTCTGCTGCAGCGGCTGGAGAAGGCCGGGCACATCGAACGCGGCCGCGACGCCGAGGACCGCCGCGTGGTCACCGTCCGCCTGACCGACACCGGCCGCGCCCTGCTCGACCAGACCGCCGGCCCGCTCGCCTCGCTGCACAAACAGATCATGGGTCGGCTCCAGAAGGCCGACCGCAAGGCGCTGGTCGCCGCGCTGCGCCGGCTCGAAGACGATGGCGCGACGCGGGTCTGATCCCCGACGCGCCGGATAACGGGTTGGCCGCTTGCGGCTTCTCACGACCGCGGCCCGCCTTGACACAACCGGGCGCGCCGAGGTCGCGCGAAACCGCAAGCGGCAGAGACGCGCGGCCTGCTAGAAACGAAAAAGGCTCACCCCGCGGGAAGCGGGATGAGCCGTAGGGTTGTGTGTTGCGGAGCCGCCAAAGCGGTACAGCTCCGTCGAGCTGTCGGGTCCTAAGCGGCCCCGCTCCTACACTTGGTACAGTCAGACACTGGATCACCTTCCTTTCTCGAGACGGGTTGCACCAGCCGTCACCGCCGTTGTTCCGGGGTCGGCCTCGTGAGAGCACCGGGTCCCGGCGCGGCCGCCGGAGGGTCCTTGCCCCGTCACGTCTGCCGGGGCACAACGCGCGTCATCGTGCTTCTTATCGAGCAGTCCGACGCTCGGCCGGGGCCGCTTGCTCGGTCGCGCCCGGGGTTTTCCCGGCACGTGCCAAGGGCCAGTCCCGACACCCGAATTATCGTCTAGAAACCGCCCGGGTCAACGATTTCTTCACAAAAAATCTTCACTTCTCACCGCGGACCGACCACCCCCATGCGCCCCCCTTGCGGACGCCGGCGGCGATATGATACGGCCATGACTCACCGCTCCCGTCGTCTCGCCCCGCCCCTGCTGGTCGCGCTGCTGAGCCTCGGCGGCGTGGGCTGCGGGACGCTCGGGCTTTCTGATGTGCAGACCGTGCCCCGCCTCGAACTCGATCGCTATGCCGGGATGTGGTACGAGATTGCCCGCTCGCCCAACTCATTCCAGAAGAACCTGGTCGGCGTCACCGCGGAGTATCAGCCGATCGAAGGTAGCGACAAGGTCCGCGTGATCAACCGCGGGCATCTCGGCACGCTCGATGGGCCGATCAAGTCCATCACCGGCAAGGCGTGGGTGCCGGACGAGGAGAGACCGGGCCAACTGCGGGTGCGTTTCTTCTGGCCGCTGTGGGCGCCGTATTGGGTCGTCGCGCTCGATGAAGACTACCGCTGGTCGGCCGTGAGCGATCCGGGGCGAAAGAATCTGTGGGTGTTGGCGCGGCAGCCGCAGATGGATACGTCGTTATACGAGCGGATCGTGGCGGACCTGGCGTCGCGTGGGTTTGCGGTGGAGCGGTTGGAGAAGACGCAGCAGGTTGAGTGAAGGGGGATATCCCGCCGAAGCTTCGCTGCGCTGCGCATCGGCGGGCTTGGGTTGGGGTCAGGGCGTGACGCGGTTCAGGCGGCGGGCGTCGTTGGCCAGCGTCGCGGGGAAACCGGCGACGAAGGTCGGGGCGGAGCCGGCGTCCTGGATGAGGATCGGCACGGAGGTCTCGTCGAGCCGACCGGTCTGCGGGTCGCGCACGGAGAGGTGGACGCGGTACCAGCCCGGCTCGGTGGGCAGGTGCAGCGTGGCGTGGCCGGGGTCGTCGAGCGGGCGATGGACCAGCGCGCCGGTACGGCGGTAATCTTCGGACATCACGGTCCACTTGCTGTCCAGGCGCTGGGTGTTGGGCGCGGCGATGTCGGCGCGCAGCTCGATGGTCTGGCCCGGCCGGCCCACCTGACGCGAGGCGTAGAACGTCTCGATCACCGGCGCGGGGTCGGCGGGGACCCCGGCCCAGGCCTCGCGCAACGCGTAGTAGCCGGGCAGCTTGCGGCCGTCGCGGTCGGTGAGCCCGAACCACGTCGAGGTGCCCTCGTAGCGCTGCGACCAGCAGTACGCCACGCCGCCGAGGTTGTGCCCGCGGTGGGCCTCAACGTGCTTGGCCCAGCGGCGGGTGTAGGTCTGCGCCTTGGCGGTGGCGGAGGGTTCGGCGAGCTTGCCCGCGGCGTCGCGCGGGGTGTAGCTGGGGTGCCAGTAGCCGTCGGGCCCGAACTCGGCGATGAGGTACGGCTTTCCGGGCGCGTGGGTCGCCATCAGCTCGGGCAGGTAATCCAGGTGCGGCTCGTAATACACGTTGATGCCGATCGCATCGACCGACGGCGCGAGCGCCATGTAATCGGTCACCGCGCCGGCGAGCTGGTCGGAGTTTTCCAGCGCGACCAGCACCGGGCGGTGGGGGTCCACTTCCTTGATCCGCCGGGCGAGGCGCTCGACGAAGCGGACGTACGCGGCGCGCACATCCGTGAGGTAGGGCTGCTCGTAGGTGTGCTTGAACATGCCCCACGCCTCGTTGCCGATGACCCACGCGAGCAACGCCTCCTGGTCTTTGTGGGTCTCGACCAGCTTGAGGAACTTGTGTTCCATCTCATCGAGCAGTCGGTCTTCGGAGAGGTAGTCGACGTCCTGCTTGAGCCACAGGCCGTAGATGACCTTGAGGTCCTGCTCGGCGGCGACGTTGAAGAGGTTGTAATCGGCCCAGCCGCCGGTGTAGCGACGGATGGTGTTGGCGCCCATCGCCTTGATCGCGGACAGGTCTTTTTCGAGCTGGCGGCGGGTGAGGACCGCCCCGCCGTCGCGCCAGTCGTGGCCGGGGTTGTACGCGACGCCGCGGACGTAGAACGGCTCGTCATCGACCATCAGGGTGTACGCGCCCGGCTCGCCGACCAGTCGCGACGCGCGGGGCGCGGGGTGCTCCGCGGCGCGTTCGTGCGCGGCGGCGTAGAGCTGCTGCACCGTGTTGCCGGCGGCGCGGCGCTTGCCGGTCTTGAAGCGGGCGAGGCCTTCCCTGACCGCCTTGGCCGCCTCGGGGTGCTGCAGCGCGGTCCAGTCGATGCCGGGCGCCTCGGCGCTCGGCCGCCAGTCGGTCGCCCAGTTCTTATCGCGGTCGCTGTGGAAGAGCACCGCGGCGTGGATGTCGGTGTACTTGGTGCGGATGTCGCGATACGCGTCGGCCAGCCACTGCGCCTGATCGCCGCCGTAGGGCGTCGTGCCGAACTCGGCGAGCATGATCGGCTTGTCGTAGCCCTTGAGCTTGTGGTGGAACTCTTCATAGAGCTGATCGAAGGGGTGCCACCGCTGGTCGCGCCCGGCCTGGCCGTAGTTGAGCACCGTCAGCCCGATCCAATCGACGTATTCGTCGCCGGGGTAGTAGCGGTCGATCGCGTCGGCGCGCCAGGGGTTATAGACGAACGCGACGTTCGCGGCCCCGCGCTCGTTGAACAGCCGCGAGACATGCCGCCACGCGGCCTTGAAGTCGTCGGGCGTGTTGCCGCCGACGTGGGACCAGGGGTACTGCGGGTTGTCCATCTCGTGGCCGAAGCGCAGCAGCACCGGGCCGTCGAGTTGGCGGAGTTTGTCGGCGAAGTCGCGGATGTAGTAGTCGAACGCGCCCTGGTGCATGTACCAGAACACGCGCCGGTTGTGGCCCAGGTCTTCGGTGGTCTCCCACGCCCAAGGGAAGAGGTTGGCCCAGGGCTCCCAGGTGATCATGGGGATGCCGCCATCGCGGTGGACCTGACGCAGCGTTTCCTCGGGGAACTGCTCGACGCTCTGCGGGCCCCAGGCGATATACACCGAGACGATATCCATCTTGTGCCCGAGCTTTTCCTCGACCTGCTGGACCTCGGCGGGCAGGGTGGGCAGCTCGTCGAAATCACGCGGCAGGTAGAGGCCGGTGTAAAAACCTCCATCAGTCTTCTCATCTTTGATCAGGTGGGCCCACGCGTTGGCATACGACGCGTCGATGTTGTGCCGGCCCATGACCGACGCCACGCCGCCGGCCGCGATCAGCACCGCCACCGCCACCGCCGCGGGATACCGCCGGCCAAGACCAAGCAACTGCTGCCCGAGATCGACCAGCCGCAGCGACGCGTTCTCGGCACGGCGGATCGCGAGGCGCACCTCGCCCGACGTGCGGCGGAAGGCCGCCCACAGCGCCGCGGTCGTCCGTTGCTGGCCGAGCATCGCGATAAACGTCAGCGACCCGGCGTTCCACAACGCGAACGCGGCCATCAGCAGATTGAACGGCGAATAGTCACGCCATAACCCGTACGGGATCGCCGCGAGGCTGATCCCCGCCACGAGCAGGTTCGGCACCGCCAGCTTCCACGCGTCCTCCCGGCAGTCGTCCTTGGGCGTGGGCAGGTACGGCACCTTCTTGCGGAACAGCGCGCACAGGTTGCCCACGATAAACACCCACCACGATCCGTTGGCCAGCAACCCGCCGGTCAGGTGCAAGCCTCGCTCCGATGGTTCGAGCAGGTACCGCTGCGACGCGAGGCGGATGATCGTCACCATCGCGACCAGCGGCAGCGCCCAGAGCAGGAACTGGCCCAGCGTGATCTTCCACGCGATCCCGCCAAACAAAAGGCACAGCAGCGGCACGACGATCGCCGCGAGCGTGATCCACCCGCGCATGAAGTACGTTGGGCACAGCGCGAAGTGGAAGCGCTGGTTCCAGGTCATGCCCTTGAAGAGCTTGGGGTATTCCTGAAACAGCAGGTCGAACACGCCGCAGGACCACTTGATCTGTTGCTTGTAGAACCCGCCGAGGGTCTGCGGCACCAGTCCTCGCGTCAGCGCTTCGGGCACGTACAACCCGCGCCAGCCCTGGGAAAACAGGCGCATGGCGGTGTGCATGTCTTCCGCAAGGCCGGAGGCGTGGCCGCCGATCGATTCGAGGGCGGTGCGGCGGAAGGCGCAGTTGGCGCCGATGGCCTGCGGCGTGCCGGCGCCGTGCATGCCCATCTGGATCGGGCCGTAGAAGTGGTACGACATCTCCGCCGCGCCCCTGGCGACCAGCGCGGTGTGCTGGTTGCGGTAGGGCTGGACGCTCTGCACGAAGCCGACGCTCGGGTCGTCGAAGTAGCCGATCACCCGGTCGATGAAGAACGGCGCGGGCTCGTGGTCGGGGTCGAGGACGATGCACACCTCGCCGCGGCTCTGGCGCAGCGCGTTGTTGATGTTGCCAGCCTTGGCGTGCTTCTTCTCGGTGCGGGTCACGTGGACCACGCCGAGTTGGCGGCAGACTTCCCGCAGCTGCGGATCGTCGCCCTCGTCGCAGAGGTAGCTGGTGTGCGGGTAGGTGATCTTCTGCATCGCGATCAGCGTGCGGACGATCATCTCCTTCGGCTCGCCGGGGCAGGCGGTGGTGAAGACATCGACACTGTAGGGGCGCGACGGCGCGCGGAACGGCGGCGCATCGATCCGCCAGTAATACCACCACTCGAAGAGCCAGCCGAGCGCCGCGAGCGCCAGCGCCGCGGTCAGGGGCCAGAAGAGGTACGCGTCGCCGCGGTGGATCGGCTGCAGCAGCCAGACGAAGAAGCCCAAGAGGATCGCGAGGGCCGCGATGATCATCGCGCGCATGAGCCAGCGGTCGGCGGTCGTGGGCGGGTCGATCTTCAACGGCTGATCCGCCCAGCGCATCATCGGCCAGGGGCGGACGGGGAGGCGTGCGATATCAACGTCGCGCGGCGGGGGCGCAGTCGGCGAAGCGCCGGCGCGATCGTCGGTAGGGGTACGGGGCGTGGGGGGCATAGGACAAGACCGTCAAAGGGCCAAAAGCAGGCAGGGCTTTGGTGCTTTCTCCAAGGGGCACAGGGGGGGTGCCCTTCGCTGATCTGCCGCCGGGCCCGCGTTGCACAGGACCCGCCACTCATTCCCGCGGCAGTTCACAGATTGTACCCGCCCCCGGCCGTCAAGCAACGATGTTATCGGCCGACCGTGCCCAAGCCCGCCGATACGCTGCGCAGCGGAGCTTCGGCGGGGTACCCGCCAGGCGATCTAAAGCCCTATCGAAACGTGGGTCTTGCAAATCGCCGGGGCCGTGGTTAGTGTCTTGGCTGACATGCTCAGGTGCGTGGCCCGGCGATCAAGGATTGGCCGGGCCGCGTGAAAAGGGAAGTGGAGTGACCGATTGTGATGCCTCGCGGGTAGGACCCGTCGGCCCTGTGGGGGGCCGGGACGAGGCGAGCAAACGGTAATCTCCCGCGGACGCGCCGCCGTGAAGGGTGGCCCGTGCAGGACGCCGGCTTTGAGGCCCGGCGTCACGGGCAACGTCCGATCCAGATGCCACTGTCGGGCCCGCAACGGGCCCCACGACGGGAAGGCGGATCGGACCGCAGCACCCCAAGCCGGAAGACCTGCCTGGTCATGCCGAGTGGTCCTCGCGAGCAAGGACACCGCGGCAGGTTTTCGCACCGACGGCCAAGCCCCGACCGTTTTCTCGATGCGCTGCTGTAGCTCTCGCGCGGACGTGTTTACCCACAACACGGGGCGGCCCCACGCGCTATGGGGCAAAGGAGCTACGCATGTTTCGATCCATCTGTGCCTTGACGCTGTCCTCCGGTCTGTCCCTGAGCCTGACCGCCCACGCCCACGCGGGCCTCGGCGATCTGATCATCACCGACACCACCACCGAAGGCACCGGCAGCAACACCAGCTACCTCGTCGTCCACTTCGCCGAGACCTCCGGCAACCGCTACGCCTTCCAGTACAACTGGGACACGCCCACCGATGCCTACGGCATGATCGAGGCCATCGCCGCCGACCTGGGCGACTTCTCCTTCACCGCCAATGATTTTGGCCCGGTCGAGGGCCCGCCCAACTACTTCATCGACAACGTCAACATCGGTGCCGACACCGGCGACGCCGGCAAGTTCTGGACGCAGTGGGAGGGCTTCTTCAACTCGGCGCTGGACCGCCTCGAATGGGAAGTCGGCCTCGGTGTGTCGAACATCGACCTGGCCGACGGCCTGTTCATCGGGCTCTACAACCCCTTCAGCTTCGAGCAGTTCCCCGATGCGCCCGGCATCAATGAAGTTCTGATCCCCGAACCAACCTCGCTGGCGCTTCTGGGCCTCGGCGGCGTCGCGCTGCTCGCGCGGCGCAAGCACTGACCACGCGATCCCAACCCGCCGCCCCGGCGCGACCCCGCGCCGCGGGCGGCTTTGACCCGAGGGTCCCGACATGCCATCGCACCCCCGCCGCCTTGCGTTCTCGCTCATCGAGCTGCTGGTCGTCATCAGCATCATTGCGCTGCTGATCGCCGTGCTCCTGCCGGTGCTCGGCTCGGCGCGCGGCGTCGCCCGCGCGGCCGTCTGCCTCAGCAACCAGCGCCAGACCACCATCGCTCTGCTCGCCTACACCAACGATTTCGACGGCTCCTTTGCGCCCAACCAGCAGGACCACACCGCGCCCGCCGGGGCGCGGTGGTGGTTCGGCTTCGAGCCCGGCGGGCCCCGACCCGCCACCACGCCCGACCGCCCGCTCGACAAGACCCGCAGCCCCCTCGCCCCCTTCTTCGGCGGGGACATCCTCGAAGGCCTGCGCTGCCCCGATTTCCCCGCCAACGACCGACGCTTCTTTGCGAAGTTCGACAAACCGTCCGCGCACTTCGGCTACAACGAGAGCCTCGCCCCGCTCAAATACAAGAACCTGCCGCCGCAACGCATCGGCGCGATCCGGCAGCCGTCCGAGGTCTTCGCCTTCGCCGACGCGTTACACCTCGACGGGCTCAAGAAGATCGGCGGGCTAAACGCGTTCTACGAGCCGCACTACCTCCAGCACAACAAAAACCCCGCCTGGCCCACCGGCTTCGGGCACTTCCGCCACCAACGCAACGCCCACACCGCCTTGCTCGACGGCCACGTGACCGCCCGGCCACAGACCGAGCCGACCTTCGACACCCTCGCCGGCAGCCCCGCCGCCAACCTCGATCACACGTGGGGCACCGACTCGATCTACGGCTTCGACACCGGTTATTGACCCCCTCGATCGTCCTCAACCCTCCGGGGCCGCGAAGGACCGCCGCATGCCCACCCAAGCCCAAAGCGTCCTCTACTACCAGCCCGCCACGCGCGGCCTGGCCAACCCCGACGGCACCAGGCCCGTGCGATACTTCGGCACGGTCTATCGCATCCCCCGCTCCGAGCACGGCACGATCCGCCAACTCGAATGGGAAACCGCGCCGCGCGAGCTGGGTCACGACCTGCACACCGCCGACGGCACCACCCTCACCACGCTCCGCAAGAACATCACCGAACGCTTCGAGGTGATCGACCAGCAGACCGGCGACGTGTGGGTGATGTACCGCGTGCCCTACCAGCCGTGCCCCGCCGGCGAGGCGGAAGGAGCGGACGGATGATCCGCATCGATCGCTGCGTCTGCGCCAACCGCACGTTTGCCTCGCTGCTGGGCGAAGCGCAACACGATGACCTGTCGCTTGATCAACTCGCCACGCGCTGCGGCGCGGGCGACGGCTGCCGCACGTGCCTGCCCTACCTCCGGCAAACGCTGGCCACCGGGCAGACGGTTTACGACGCGCTGATCGAGGCAGACGATGCGGGGGAACAATCCGCCGCTTCACCGCGTTAACAATCCGAGCCCTGAGCCACGACCGAGGGGCGAAGGGCCCGGCTTGGTAGCGGTGGGATTGATGGTCAACCCCACCGCACTGATCGCTTGCTAGAATCCGCCCATGACCGAGCAAACCAACGGAAAAATCGAGAACGTCATCATCATCGGCTCCGGCCCCGCGGGCTGGACCGCCGCGATCTATGCCGCCCGCGCCAACCTCAGCCCCCTCGTCTTCCCCGGCCGCGCGGCCGGGAAAGACCTGCTGCCCGGCGGCCAGCTCATGCTCACCACCGATGTCGAGAACTACCCCGGCTTCCCCGAGGGCGTCAGCGGCCCGGACATGATGA
>CAZTLX010000117.1:0-601 GCA_964614575.1 uncultured Phycisphaeraceae bacterium
GTCGATGATCGCGTCCAGATAGGCGTTCAGACCGTCGGTGGTCAACTGGACCTGAATCAGCAGCCGCCCGGCCAAGTCGTGTGTGAACTCCCATGCGGCCCCGCCGTCACGCTCGCCGATCAGCCATGTGATGGCCAGCTTGGTGTCGGCATCAATGGCTACCCAAGTCCACACGTCGCCGACGCCCACAGCCCCTTTGTCCACCAGCTTCTGCTTGGCCCCGACGAAAGACCAGATTTCATCCGCCTGCACGCGTTGGGATTTGAGGCCCCGCACATTCTCATCGTGCCACTCCCGGCAGGCGTCGCCCAAGTCCACCAGCAGCTTGGCCACCGTGTTCTTGCTCGCCCCGGTCATGCGGACGGTGGAGGCGATCGAGCAACCTTCCACAAGGCATCGGACGATGGCGGCTCGCTTCTCGGTGGGCAGTTTTTCATACTGACTATTATGCTTAAGAACGCGAGCTATGTCAAATTAAAAATCCCTCGCTTCGAGGGGCTTAAATCCAGGCGTGCGTTGCATTAAAAGTCAAAGGTGATTGCACACGAGCTTTTCCGACCGTGTGTCATCGTCCCGATCTTGCCCCCGTGTAGATACAGTA
>CAZTLX010000117.1:611-13161 GCA_964614575.1 uncultured Phycisphaeraceae bacterium
AATCCCGCTGGCGGGGGCGACGCTGGGGCTGGGGGGGAGGCTCGGGTGTGAATTGGGAAAGCCGTTTAAGCATTTCGTCCAAAGACTCCTCTGCCGCCTTCCGAAAATCATGATCATTTTTTCGCATGATATTGCTCCTTAAGCACTTAAAGCGGACTGGGCAGACTCAATTATTTTACCCGACTGGCGTTTGACAATCCAGTCTGATCGAACATAAAGCTCCCAAATCGTATCCCATAGTTCTCCCTTCAGATCGATCAACTCCACATTTAGGCCGCACATTTTGGTTCTCTTGGCAGCCAGCATTCGGCCGTGCGATGCGGTTTCCTCTTGGACCAAAAATGGCCTGATCTTTGAGCGGATATCATCTTCACTAAACGCCTTCATCATGCCAGAACTCAGCAATTTAACTGAGATATCTTCGGACAATTGCTGGGCCGATTTTAGTTGCTCGATGTAGCGGTCGTCATACCGGGACAACTGTTGGACGATGGGTTCTAGCCGTTTGACATCCCCGCGAGTTCCGGTCTCCATTAAGCCGTCATAGGAACGAATGTATTCCGCAGCCGATATCCAAATCTGACGCCCATCCGGAGTCGTATAGGGCACTTGGGGATCGACGGGACCTAGCTCCGCGGTCGGGCTCATATGGATAACAGATGCGCCAAAAGCAATCATTGTCGCTGCCGATTTGGCCATATGAGGAACGAGAACCTCAAACTTACTTTTTGAATATTCTCTGCAGACGTTTGCGATCCGTTCAGCCGCAAGAGCCATACCGCCCGGTGCATTGATTATCAGCAGGAGTCGTCCAGAGTCGTACTCCGCAGATAAAATCCCCTCAATCATCTCGGCATCATCGTCGGTGATCAGAGCATCGGGATTATTAAACGAGCAAAAATAAGTAATGACGAATGCGTTAAAATGTTCGCCAATAGCCTTAATTGCTGCCTGTCGCAAAGACGGATGTTGGTGTGTTTCTTTAAGCAGTTTGACGAACGGGCTTGATTCTTGGAACGACCTAGCGGATCGCCCCCGCAACGCCTTCTTACCTGTCTTTTTTTTCGCAGTTATTTTTGTTGTTTTCTTTTTCGATTTTGCCATTTTGCCTTCCGGATTGTTCCGACCAACGTACTGTTGCCGCTTCTCTGGCGATCCTTGACCGATCTTCGGGCGAAAGTCTTTCAGAGCGTACACGGCCACCTACGACTCCGCCAGCCCGCCCCTTCTCTACTGCCGCCGGGTCTTTCCCGGCGTTTGGGTCCACTTCATCCGTCTGCCCCGTCGCCAAGTCCACGACATTTTTGGCAAGCTGGTTGGCGTCCCTGGGGCGCTTGGGCTTCCGGTATGGGTCGGGCTTGATTGGTTCGTCACTCATGGCCACATTGTACCCGGCCCGTCAGCGGGGCCTAATTTCAGACTGACCCACTACCCAAGCTCCGCTGCGCTACGCATCGGCGGGCTTGGGGGGAGGGTTGGTCAGGGTTTGTTTGTGATGGGGGCGAGGCCTGCGGCGGGCATCTGGCGCAGGCGCCACACGGCGGAGACGAGGTAGATCGCGAAGAGCATGGCGATGTAGCACTCGTGGACCTCGGAGTGGCGCCAGTACACCTCGACTTCTACGGGGATTTCGCCGGCGGTCCAGCGGTAGATGCGGTGGGGGAAGCGGATGAGCAGCACGCCGATCCCCGCGGGCAGCACGGCAGCGGTGGGCCAGAACCAGTAGCCGGGGTCGTGGGGCGGGAGGGTGCGGCCCTTGATTTTCAGATAAATCGGGATGATGACACAGCCGACCAGCGTGGCGATGACCACGAGGTTGGTCGGGTTCTGGTCCAGCGCGTTGGTGATGTTGTGGAGGTTGGTTTCGTTCTGATCGTTGATCGTGCGGATCACCGCGGGCACATCCTCGTGGTCCCACAAGCCCAGGTGCTGGCCCCAACTGATCTCTTCGCCGGCGAGGAAGAACATCGCGAACAACACCAGGCCGAACCACACCTTGAGCCAGCGCGCGGGCAGTCGGTGGCGGTGGCGGATGTAGGTGGGCAGGCCGTAGATGAGCGCCGCGAGCAGGCAGATCACCCCGAGCCACTCGACGCCGCCCTCTTTCGTCATGAGCCAGACGTAGAGGCTGTGCAGCGGGTCCAGCACGGCAGCGAGGACGACCAGCGGATAGACGATCAGCGGCAGGGGCAGCCAGACCCACCAGGGCAAATCGCGCGGGCGGGTCGTCGGGGTGGGGGCGGCGGCTTGAGCGGCGGTGGGTTGGGGATCGGTCATGGGGGGTATTTTAAAGCATCGCGGATAGCCCGCCGCCCCGGAAGAGGCTGCGCCTCGACGGGCTTGGGATGGGGAGGCTAAACGCTCAGGCGTCCCAAGGCTCGATCGCCATCGCGTCGTCGCGGAGGGCTCGGCGTTGCGTCGGGTCGAACCAGGCCTTGACGTTCGGTCGTTTCATGAAGAAAAGCAGCAGCACGGGATAGATCAGCCCGATGAACGCGCCGCAGGTCCCGGCGATCGCGCCGCCGATCAGCCCGACCGCCTCGGGGGTCATGTCGCCGGACGCCTGCTCCATGGCCGGCGGCACCAGAACGACGGCGTTGATGATCACGCCGATAATCGTGCTCACGATCGCGTACCAGGCGTAGATGATCGAGAGCTTGTGGCCCCAGGCCAGGTCGCGCAGCAGCGCGATCCCCGCCGCCAGCAGCGCCACGGTGACCAGCAGGCCCAGCGGGATGCTGGCGATCATGAAGCCCTTGTAGAGCGACGATTGCTGCATGATGGGGATCAACGGGTTGGTGCCGTCGTCCTCCGTGAGGAACATGTTGAGGCTGAAGAACACGCCGCAGAACCCCAGCACGCCGAAGACGATGTTGAGGATGCCGAAGACGGTGATCGTAGGGGGGCGTTGCATGGCGTGATGATAAGCGGTGGGGGGGTGAAGGGGGCAGGGGGTTCTGGTTTTGCCGCTTGCGGCTTCGCGAAACCGCCGCACGCTTCTTGCGTCCCGAGGGGTGAAGTCCGCGCGAAGCCGCAGGCGGCGCTGCGCTTAGCCCGGCTCGATGAAATCGACGACGCCGACCGTCGGGATGATGCCGGCCTCGGCACCCTCCTTGAGCAGTTGATTCACCGCGGCGCGCCCGCGCGGGCCGTAGTCCAGCGTCCAGTCGTTGACGTACATCCCGACGAACCGATCCGCCAGATCGATCTGCATATCGCGGGCGTAGTTGAGCGCAAATGCCACGGCTTGCTCACGGTTCGCCAGCGCGTGCTCGATCGAGTCGAGGAGGATGCGGCAGATCGCGCCCGCCTCGCCGGACTTCACCAGATCACGGCGGATGCAGTTGCCGCCCAACGGCAGCGGCAGGCCGCGCGACTCGGTCCACCAAGCGCCCAGGTCGATCAGCAGTTCGAGCCCCTGGTTCTGGAAGGTGATCTGGCCCTCGTGGATGATCAGCCCGGCATCAAACTCGCCCGACTCGACGCGCGGGAGGATCTCGTCGAACATGACGAACGACCAGTCGAGGTCGTCCTTCGTGAGGCCGTGCTCCGCCAGCATGATCTGCGTGGTCAGCCAGGCGGTGGTTCTTTCGCCGGGGATCGCCAGCTTCTTGCCCTTGAGGCAGCCGGGGCACTTCATCGTTTTTGGTTTCGCCACGATCATCGGGCCGTAGTTGTCGCCCATCGATGAGCCGCAGGACGTGAGCGCATACTGATGCGCGACGAACGGGTACTGATGGATCGAGATCGCGGTGATCTCCAGCTCGCCTTTTTCGCTGCGGACGTTGAGGGATTGGATGTCTTCGAGGACATGCTCGAAGTCGTAACGGCCGGTGTCGATGCGCGGCGTGAGGACCTGCCCATCGGGCGCGGTGAAGTTCGCCAGCGGCCACCACATGAACGCGTCATCGGGGTCCGGGCTGTGTCCGATGCGCAGGGTCTTGCGGTCGGGGGGGGAGGCGGTGTTCATGGTCGGTCTCAGGACGCGAGGCGTTGGGTGATTTGCCGGGCGATCTGGGCTTCGAGGTCGGGTTCGCGGCCGAGGGGGCGCCAGAAGTCGCTTTCCAGGCCGCGGCGTCGCAGCTCGGCGGGCGGGGCGTCGTAGTAGCTGAACACGCGGTTGGCCGGGGCGCCGCCGACGCGTCGGGTCACCACCTGCCGGCGCTCGACCTGCACCTCGACCGAGAGCAGGTAAGGCGGCGGGGCCGAGGCCAAAGCCTCACCTTCCGCCGCCGGGTCTGCGGCATCGCGTTCGGCCTCTTCCCGGGGCGGGTCCCACGCGGGGGTGAAGGTCACGGTGACGGTGCGGCGCTGGTCGTTGAGCGTGCTGCGCACGGCAGCGGCGGCGGTGACATGGTTCGGCTTCCAGGGCTCGAAGACCGTCGCGGCCCCCAACGCCTCGGTGGTGACCACCCCGAAACGCCGGTCCTGACGATCGATCACAAACCCACGATCTCGCAGCACCGCGACCGTCGCGGCCAGCGCGGCGTCGTAATCCTCCGCGGCCACCAGCCGGGGGTCGACGGCCTGCTCCGCCGGGGGCCCGCCGGCGCAACCCAGCAGCGGCATCAGGCACAAACCACAAAACAACAACAGGCGGGGCGGGGGTGTCATCACGGGGCGTAGTTTAACGCGGCGGCCCCCGGAGGGGGGGGCGGGCGGGTCGCCGCTGAATTGCCGGGCCGATCGGGCCGATGATGAGGGTTGGGCAATGCGATCATCGCCGCCGGATATCCCGCCGAAGCACCGCCGTAGAAGAGGCGGCGCCTCGGCGGGCTTGCGAGGGACACCGACACGGCGGGGCGATCGCGCGCGGAGGTGGCATGCGGCAGGCAGATGCGGGTCGAGAATCCGAACCCCGGCGACGGTTCCCCCGGCCGCAGGCCTCGCTGCACCGCCGCCTGCTGCTGTGGGTGCTGCTGGCCACGGCGACGCCGATTGCGCTGGTCGCGCTGATCCAGACGCGGGTGACCCATCTCGCCGTGGCCGAAGCGCCCGCGACGGAGGTGGCATTGATCGGTCGCACGCTGTCCACCGCGCTCTCCGGGCGGATGAGCGACGGCTGGACGTCGCAGGCCGACGCGATGGTCGATGCGGTGACCAGCGATTCGCGCGTCGTGCTGGTGCTGGTGACCGACCCGCAACACCAGGTGCTGCACCGCCGGGCCTCCACGCCGATCGCGTATCGGCTGATGGAAGAGGCCGGGGTCAGCGAAGCGTCTTTGCTGCTGGATGTCGGGCGCACCCACTCGCTGGGCGCTCACGGCGAGCTGGCGCTGCGGGCCTTTCCGTTGTGGGACACGCCTGCGACGCACGCCGGTTCGCGGCAGCTCGCCGGGTACGTGCTGGCGGGGTTTCATGACCTGAAGCCGTTGGCCGAAGCGCGACGCCTGGAGGCGATGAACCTGGGCATCCTGCTGACCGGGGTGGTCATCGTCCTGCCGGGGGTGACGCTGGCGGTGCGGCGTTGGCTCAAACCGATCCGCGCGATGCTCCCGGCGATCCGCGACCTGGCCGAGGGCAAGCGCGTCGAGCCGGTGCCCGAGCACCGGCGCGATGAGATCGGCCTGCTGGGCGAGGCGTTTAATCTCATGGCGGAGAAGCTGGCCGCGGCTCACGACGAGCTGCGCCTGCACAACGAGCAGCTCGAAGACCTGGTCAGCCAACGCACCAGCGAGCTCGAAGCGGCGAACCAGCGGCTCGCCGATCAGATCAACGACAAGGACCAGTTCCTGCGCTCGGTCAGCCACGACCTGGGCGCGCCGCTGCGGAACATCGATGGCATGGCGGGGTTGCTGCTGGTCAAGCACCGCACGCAGTTTGATCAAGACATCATCCGCAAGCTCGAACGCATCCGCGCCAACGTCAAGCAGGAGACCGACCTGATCAGTGAGCTGGTCGAGCTTAGCCGACTGCGCAGCGACACCGCCCGGCCGGACGTGATCGATCTGCACGAACTGATCCAGGACCTGCTCGACGGCATGGCCCATCAGTTCGAGGTGGCGAAGATCGAGGTGAGCATTGAAGGCCAACTGCCCACGCTGCGGATCGAACGCACCCGCGTCCGGCAGGTCTTCCAGAACCTCATCGACAACGCCGCGAAATACATGATGGACGCGTCGCAGCGGCGGATCGTCATCCGCGCGGAAGAGGACCTGGAGTTCTATCGCTTCAGCGTCGAGGACACCGGCCGGGGCATCGCGTGGGAGGACCTGCCGCGCGTCTTTCAGGTCTTCCAGCGCGGCACGCACTCGGGCACGCACCACATCCACGGCCGCGGCGTCGGGCTCGCCGGGGTCAAAACCATCGTCGAGGCCTACGGCGGGCAGATCTGGGTCGATTCGGAATTGGGCAAAGGCTCGACCTTCACCTTCACCCTCGCCCGCAGCCTCGTCAGCCCCCCGCTGGAAACCGCCCCCGTCTAAAAGCCACGCAAGCCCGCTGATGCGGAGCGCAGCGGAGCTTCGGCGGGATTTTCACAGCGTGATCCAACCACCCCTTATAATGCATTGCTATGCCCCGCATCGCCCCGCCCATCCTCGCCGCCGTGTTGCTCGCCGCCTTTACCGCCGCGGCTCACGCCCAGGCACCGGTCAATGACAACCGCGCGGTTGATCAGGGCGTCGAGGATGTGGACCCGCGCGCGGTCAGCTTCCGCGTGATCGACCCGGGCAACGCGCAGTACCCCACCCGCTCGATGATCGTCGAACGGCCCCACTCCGCGGGCTGGTCGCAACTCGGCCTGCCCACGCTCGACGAGGCCACCGGCCTGCCCAACACCCGCCGTTACGAATACCGCGCCCCCGGCGTCCGCGCCCAGATGAATCGACCGGACTACCTCGTGATCGATCAGGCCGGCGAGCGGGCGCTGAGCCGCGCCCCCATCATGGACGGCGCGTTCAGCGAACTGCCCCCGCCCGACACCGTCTTCAGCCTCGTGCCCGAACGCCCGCAGTCCAAGGACCCGGCCGTCACCGACCCGACCTGGCGCGACCAGCGCGTGGACGGCCGCATCAACCGCCGCGCCGGCCAGGCCGCCGACTCCTACCACCCCGGCCGCCTCAACCCGCCCCTCCCCGAAGACCGCAAGCCCACCGTCCAACGCTTCGAGATCCGCAGGCTCCACGGCAAGAAGTACGACGACGCGAAAGAAGCCCAGCCTCAGGAGCCGCAAGCCAAGCCGGACGAAAAAGAGAAACCGAACCCGGAAAATAAAGCGAGCGAGAACGCTGAATAATCCGCCAAGCCCGCCCATGCGCAGCCCCGCTCGGGGGGCAAAGCTTTGGCGGGGGTATCCGGGGTATCAGGTGCGTAATTCAAACAAGCCGCTTCACCTCCCCGGCTCAATCACCACGTTATCCAGCAGCCGCGTCTGGCCCAATCGCCCCGCGACCAGCGCGACGGCTCGGCCATCGATGCTGTCCAACGCCGCCAGCGTCGTCGGGTGACGCACCGCCGCGTAGTCCGGCACGATCTGGTGCGCCTCGAGCATCTGACGCATCGCCGACGCCACCCCCGCCGGGTCCGTCTCGCCCTCGGCGATCAGCTTCTCCGCCAGTCGCAATGACTTGATCAGCCCCAACGCTCGGCGGCGCTGATCGTCATCGAGATACACGTTGCGGCTGCTGAGCGCCAGGCCGTCGGCCTCCCGCACCGTCGGCACGGTGATCACGTCGATCGGCAGGTTCAGGTCCGCGATCATCGCCGAGCACACCGCCAATTGCTGGTAGTCCTTCTGCCCGAAGGTCACCGCGTGCGGCTGAACAATATTAAGCAGCTTGAGCACCACCCGGCAGACGCCCGCGAAGTGCCCCGGCCGCTGCGCCGCCTCGAACTCACGCGTCAGGCTCGGCACCTCAATGCTTGTCGCGGGGACCCGCGGCGGGTACATCGCCTCCGGCTCGGGCATGAAGACCGCGTCCACCCCCGCCGCCTCGCACCGGCTCAGGTCGTCACTCACCGGCCGCGGGTAGCGCGCAAAGTCCTCGTGCGGGCCGAACTGCGTCGGGTTCACGAAGATGCTCACCACGCAGCGGTCGCACGCCGGGCGCGCGGCTTCGACATGCGCCAGGTGACCGCGGTGCAGTGCGCCCATCGTCGGCACCAGCGCGACGCGCCCCGCCTGGGCCGCACGCCACGCCCGCATCGCTTCGATCGTCCGCAACACTTCCATGCCCATGAATGTACCGCACCGGCGCGTTGACTTTAAGCCGCGGCCCCGCCGGTGTGTGTCTGGCCCTTGCCCGCGCGCTTCGCTTCGTAGAGGCGGTGGTCGGCGCGTTTCAGCAGGCTCTGGGCGTCGCTCAGGCCGTCGGCCAGCAGGCAGGCGATGCCCGCGGAGAGGTCGGCGTGGGGCCCGGCGGGGTGCATCGTGCGGCTCTGCTGGCGGAAGAGCGTGCGCATCTGGTCGGCCAGGTGCCGGGCCCGCGTGCGGTCCGCGCCGGGCATGAACAGCACAAACTCGTCGCCGCCCAGCCGCACCGCCATGTCCTGCTCGCGCGAGGCGCCGCTGATGAGCTGCCCCACGGTCTTGAGCAGCTCGTCGCCCACCGCGTGGCCCAGCGTGTCGTTCACGGCCTTGAAGTTGTCCAGGTCGATCATGATGCACACCAGCTCGGTGCCGGTCTCGGTGGTCGCCTCGACCAGGGCGGGCAGTTGCTCGTCGAGGAAGCGGCGGTTGCCGAGGTTGGTCAGCGGGTCGCGCATGGCGATCTCACGCAGGCGGCGGGTGGCCTTGAGGGTGGCCTGCTCGATGCCGCTGTGCAGCGTGCGACGCAGGCGGCGGGCCTCGTGGTTGCAGCGCAGCGAATCGGTGGCCACGGTGTGGAACGCGCTGGCCATGCGCCCGATCTCGTTGGGCGGATGGGTCGGCAGCTCCTTGAGCAGGTTCGTGGCCCGCGTCCGCGCGATGCGTTGCATGCGGTCGGCCAGGCGATCCAGCGGCTGGGCGACCCAGTGCTGCGCGACGAGGATCAGCCCGCCCGAGATCACCGTCAGCCCGATCATCAGCGGCCAGAAACGGTGCCCGAGTGACGCCTCGGCGATGCCGACCAACGCCCCAAACACCGCCGCGGACAGCACGAGGATCGTCACCCGCCCCTGCAGCGTCGCCTGGTTGAGACGGCGCGCGTAGGCGCTGAGCCGGCGCTGCGGGGTGTCGGCCTCGGTCAGGTCCACCCCGACGGGCCCGGTCGGTTCATGGAGGAATTCATCGGCCATGTGCGATGATGATCGACCAACTCGGGGGGTCACTTGTCGGGCGTTCGCCCTAGAACACGGGATAACGTTTTGTGGACCTGCGCCCGTGCGCCTTCGGGGCCGCAGGCAAGCCGCGACAGAGAGTCAAACTGTTCGCTTTGTAACGGCGTTAACCCATCGCGAACGGCGGGGCGGTGAGGTCGGCGGGCAGGTCGAAACGCTCGATCGAACGCGCCCGCAGATTCGTCTCATCGATCTCGACCAACACGCCCTGCACCGTCGGCAGGCCCTCGGCGACATCAAACGGCGCGGGCATCGAGGTGGTCATGTGGTGCAGCACCTTCTCGACCTTGCGCCCCAGCACCGAGTCCAGCGGCCCGCTCATGCCCAGGTCGGTGATGTACGCGGTGCGGGCCAGCGCCGGGGCCCCCGCCTCACCCCCGCTGCCCAGCACGTGGGCCGGCAGCAGCCGCGCATCGGCGGTGGGGATGTGCGTGTGCGTGCCGAACACACAACTCACCCGCCCCGAGAGGTACCACCCCAGCGCCACCTTCTCGCTGGTCGCCTCGGCGTGGACCTCGACAATCTTGATCGCGTGCGGCTCGGGGATCGACGCGAGCAGCCGATCCACGCACGCGAACGGATCGCTGACCGGCAGGCTCATAAACAGCCGGCCCATCACGGTGATGACATACACCGGGATCGCCCGCCCGTCGCGCCGCAGTTCGAGCCGCATCATGCCTCGGCCCTTGGCTTTGCCGGAAAGATTCGCGGGGCGGATGATGTTCGGCTCATGATCGAGGGTGTGGGCGATCTGCGCTTTCTTGAAGCAGTGGTCGCCGAGCGTGATGCCGTCGAGCCCGGCGTCGATGAGCTTGCGGTACTGCTCGGGGGTGAGCCCCGAGCCGTTCGCGGCGTTCTCGGCGTTGGCGAGGATCAGGTCGGTGTTGAAGCGCTGACGGATGACGGGCAACTGCTGCATCACCGCCTGTCTTCCGGGCGTGCCGACGATGTCGCCGAGGATCGCGATGCGGATGAGCATGGGGGGAGGATAGCGGATTCACGCAGGGTCGCCGACGGATGAACATCCGCGGCTTCGCGGTGGAGCCGCGGAGTTGAATCCGTCGGCTTGCCCGTCGCCCTCGGTCGCCCGATCTGGTCCCTGATCCCCGAACCCGGTACCCTGATGCCATGCGATGCCCGTTTTGCGGGGTGAATGATGACAAGGTGATCGACTCGCGCGAGGTCGAGGGCGGTCGGTCTATCCGTCGTCGGCGTCAGTGCAAGGCCTGCGACAAGCGCTACACCACGTTCGAGACGGTCGAGCAACGCGTGTCGCTGCTGGTGATCAAGCGCGACCAGAGCCGCGTGCCCTACGACCGCGAGAAGGTGCTCGCGGGGCTGGACAAGGCGTGTTACAAACGGCCGGTGCCCGCCGGCCAGCTCGATGCGGTGGTGGACAAGATCGAGGAGGAGCTGTTCCGCCGCGGCGTGAAGGAAGTGGAATCCACGGAGATCGGTCGGCTGTGCGTCGAGGCGCTCAAGCGCGTCGATCACGTCGCCTACCTGCGCTTCGCCAGTGTTTATCTGAAGGTGACGAACATCGACGACCTTCTGGAGGAGATGCAGGAGGTCAAGCAGGCCGGCCCGCTGCCCCCGGCGAAAGATCAGGGGCAGTTGTTCTGAGCTTGGTGCGATGAGCTTGGAGCGATGAGCGATGAGCCTTGAGCGAGGACTCGATGAACGCTCCTCCGGCTCACCGCTCATTGCTCACCGCTCACTGCTCACCGCTTTTTCAAACCACCTGCAACGCAATAAACCGCACCAGCGCCAGCCCCACCCCCGCGCCCGCGGCGATCACCAGCACCCAGCCCGCCAAGCGATCCCGCGACATCGGCGGCACGGCGTCGTCACTCACCAGCGTGAAAGTGAACAACTGACCCGACTCGATCAGCGCGGTGCCCGTATCGACCCGGTCGATCATCTTGTTGCTGAAAAAACCTTCATCCCACACCCGCACCTCACGCAGGTTTTCCCGCGCGATCGGCTCGGGCAGCTCGAACGTCAGCCCGTTGCCGATCGGCGTGTCGTCCCGCACCGGCGTCTTGACCGGTTGATCCGCACCCGCCACCGCGAGCTCCAGGAACAGGCTCGGGTTCGAGCCCAGCGACTTGAGCTTCTCAACAAACTCCTGCGCCGTCGCGCTGGGGTTCGACAGCCTCACGTTGTTCACGATGCGGATCGCCCGCACGTGCCCGGCCAAGGGGTCCGGCTGCGAGTCGTACAGCAGATAACCGCCCGACGCACCCAGCACCGTGATCAGCAACGCCAGCCACCACGGCAACAGCCGAAACCGCTTCGCGGGCGGCGGCGTTGCGGAGGATGTTTCGCGTGTCTCGGGCATGATCTGATCACAGTGAGCATGTGGGGAATGACGAATGACAAAAGCAAAAATGACGAATCAGGTTTGGAGTTTACTTCGTCATTCGGTCTTCGTCATTCGTCATTCCCACGGCCGTGAACATTCACCGATCGCGGTAGGTTCGCGTCCCCAAGATTCACACACAGCCCCGCCGCCAGCGACAGCAGGATCGCGATGCAGAACAGGATCGTCCCGACGCGGACCTGCACGGTGGCGATACCCTCGAACTTCACCAGCACGATCAGGATCGCCAGGACCAGCACGTCCAGCAGCGAATACTTGCCGGTGAACGCGGCGATCTGATGCAGCCTGCGCCGCAGCTTCGCGCTGGCGGGGACCAGGCGGCTGGTCGCGGCCAGGATCATCAGCAGCTTCGCCACCGGGAACACCACCGAAAACGCGAAGATCACCACCGCGATCAGCGTGTGCCCCCGCTCGAACAATTCGATGATGCCTTCGATCAGCGAGACGACGCGCTCCTCACCGATCGCGGTCATCGCCATGAACGGCTTGAGGAAGGCGACGATGAGCACGATCAGGGCCGCGAGCGCCAGCAGCGTGGCCAGCACGTTGGACCGGGCCAGGTGCAGCAGCGGCCGCGGCGAGGCGCCGCAATACGGGCAGCCCGGCAGCAGCCCGGCCGCGGCGGGCAACGTGTACGTGCGGCCGCAGCGTCGGCAGTGAAGCGTGCGTGCATCCATCGGCATACAGGTTAGCGTGCCCAACGCCCAACCTCCCAAACGCCCACGCCCTCCGGGTGTGAGTCTCAGGGGCTTGGAGCACCTTGCCTGATTTGTCTATATGCAGGAAATGGATCAAACGACAGCCGGCGAGCTACGCCTCGCCGGGCGGTTGCCCCGCAACCGGGCGAGACCAGACGGAAAAGGGGTCGGGAGTCGATTTGACGGATTGGGTGGCGTGGGATAGGTT
>CAZTLX010000118.1:0-13064 GCA_964614575.1 uncultured Phycisphaeraceae bacterium
GAGCTGGCAGCCAAGGTTGCGCAGGTCCACGCCCGGATCCGGGGGACCTACGGCAGCCCGCGTATCCATCAGCAACTCCAACGCGACAGCGAGGCCGTCAGCGAGAAGACGATCGCCAAGGTGATGAAAACCGTGGGGGTCCAAGGCATATCGCTCCGCCGAAGCTAGCCCCGAACCACCGATAGAGCAACCGGCGTCATTTATCTCTGATCACCGATAAGTCTGCTTTACGGCAAGGAAGCCTGGGATGACTTGTTCGATGGACCTGCGTGAACGGGTGGTGGCGGCGGGGGAGGCCGGAGGGGGATCGTCGCGGTGGCGCGGCGGTTTGGGGTGCCCCGTACTCGCCGGACTACAACCCGATCGAGAAGCTGTGGAGCAAGGTCAAGGCCTGGCTGCGTCGGGCCGCCGCCACGACGCTCAAGGGCCTGAGCGCCGCGATCGCAGAGGCTTTGCGTACGGTCACCCCCGAGGAATGCTGGAACTACTTTGTGAGCTGCGGATACTGCCGATAAGTATGCGAAGTGCTCTAGCTGCGGTTGTCACTGACGCCGGCCTATCCGATGCGCTGCACGTACTGTCGGCCGCGCGTCATCAGGGACATGTCAGGCGACTAGCACATGTCCGCCACCACCCTTGAACCAATGCTGCGTCACCTTGTCATGCGATGAGGCTGCGAAAAGTCCGCCTCACCGACGGCGCTACGCTGCCCGATGCAGCGGATTGCATGGGGATCAACCATCGCCGCTGCGACAGCATCGGGTCAGGCGATCGTGCTGTGGGCTATCGATCAGTGTCTGGTGAGTCGTCGCGGGCGGGGTCTGGTTGGTGTGCATCGAGTTGAGCCCGGGTGTTGGCTTGCCACTGGTCTGGCCAGTCCGGCGGCAGGGGAATCGCGGCGGTATCAAGCCGACCAAGCAACTGCTGGAAGCTGCGCTGGTCGGCTTTCAATTGTTCCCGGACCGCGGGCAGGGCGCTGCGTGCGTAGAGGGCAGGCATCGGTTGCCAGCGGTCGGCCCGGAAGGCGATGGCGGCGTGGTCGGCTTGCCCGGCGGCATCCAGCAGGCGATCGATCCACGAGCGGCGAAGGATGATCGCGTCACACGAGCACAGCAGCAGCCACGGCTCATCGGGTGAGAGGTCCGCCAGTGCCGTTTCGAGCCCGGCCACTGGGCCCAGGCCCACGTGAAGGTCCGCGATCGTACGCAGACCCAGGTCGGCGTACTTGTCGGCCCGGTCGGCGACGGCCGTGACGCGTGATGCGAAGGGCATCAGCATCTGCTGGACCCGCACGACAAGCGGCTGCTCATCGAGCAGCGCCCGGGCCTTGTCCGAACCAAAGCGCGAGCTTTTGCCCCCGGCGAGGATGTAAACGGGCAGTTGCTTCATCGCGATCAAGCCTGCTATGTCTGCGTCGGGGTCGGTGGTTGACTGGATCGCTGCAGGTAGAACATCGCACATCCCACGAGCAGGCCGATCACATAGCCTTGTGGCAGGGTCCACGCGATGACGCCGACCAGCAGCGCGATGGTCCACTCGCGCGGGTGGCCGATCGCGGCATCGCGCATCAGGGAGATGAGCAGGATCGCCTCGAACAGCAGCACGACGCCGAGGATCGGCAGCGGGAACACCTCGACGACCTGTGCGAAGACACCGCTGAAGCACAAACCGATCAGCAGATACAGCGAGCCGTAGATGACCACCGAGCCGCCGGTGCGCCCGCCGAAGGCGTAGTGCCCGGCCAGCCCGCCGCAGCCGTGGCAGACGGGGATGCCGCCGAACCATGGGCAGATCAGATTCGCCAGGCCATAGGTCTTGCCGATCTGTGCCGCCTCGATCGGCCGGTGCGGGTACAAGTCGCTGAGGGTCTGGCGCGTGGCGACGATGGAGTTGGAGATCGACAGCGGCAGTTGCGGCAGCGCGAGGATGATCAGGCCGACGCCGATGTTGGACAGGCTCGGGCTGTGAAGCGTCGGCAGCGTCATTCCGACGCCCCCCGCGATGAGTCCCAGGTCCATGCGGAAGCACACGGCGTAGAGCCCGCCTGCGCCGATCACGATCAGCGCCGCGGGAAACCGCCGGTTACCCCACATCGCGACGATGACGATGAACGCCGCCGCGGCCATGGCATAGCCCTCCCAGCCCATCGAGGGGACGTACTGTCCCATCGCCAGCGAAGCCAGCGAAAGGCCCAGTCCAAGCTGCACGCCGCGGATGACGCACCGCGGGATCACTCGCGTCAGCCACGTGAGCAATCCCGTAAAGGTCAACACCAGCATGATCGCGCCGATCGCCAGCCCCGCGCCGTAGAGCACCGGCCCCTCGATCTGCTGCGTGATGACCAGCACCGCCATCGCCTTGAGCGGCTGCATGGGCATGGGAAGGCCGTACACCAGCCCGCTAAAAACCTGCATCAGACCGAACATGATGAAGACGCTGGCGCTGTCTAGACCCGCGGCCAGAATCATGCCGATGATCAGAGGCAGGTCGGTGCCGATGTCGCCGAAGCTGCCAGCCAACTCATTGCGGTCGAATCGCACCCAGGGCTGCGGCTCGGCCTGGCCCGGGTGGGGATCGCGTTGGGCTTGGGGAAGCATCATGCGGGGTGGTCGATGACCTTCCCGGTGATCGGTTTGGCGTCGGGTCGGCCGTCGTCCTGCACCTCGCCGCGGAGGGTTTCGATGGCGTGGGGGAGGATGTCGAGCAGCGCTTCGAGCGATTCGGTGGCGCCCCGCAGCGAGCCGGGCAGGTTGATGATGAGGCTGCCGCCCAGCGTGCCGGACTCGCCGCGCGAGAGGTAGGCGCGGGGTGTTTTCTGATAGCAGCGCAGGCGGATCAGCTCCATGAGCCCGCTGTGCCGGCGCTCGATGACGTCGAGCGTGGCTTCAGGGGTCAGGTCGCGCGGGGCAAGTCCGGTGCCCCCGGTGGTGAGGATCAGATCGGGACGCGGGTCATTCAGTGCCCACGATTTAAGCTGAGCAGCGAGCGCGGCACGGTCATCGGGCAGGCAGGCGGCGGCTACAACCTGCGCCGCCATCCGCGATTGTGCCAGTTCCGCGAGGGCGGGGCCCGAGGTGTCGATCGCCTGGCCGCGCGAGCATCGGTCGCTGACGGTGAGGATGGCGACGCGCAGGGTTCTCATCGTCAGGACTCCGCCGGGGCGTGATAGGTGCCGCTCTTGCCGCCGGTTTTCTCAAGCAGCCGAACCCCCTCGATGACCATGCCCTTGTCGATGGCTTTGCCCATATCGATGACGGTCAGCGCCGCGACGGTGACGGCGGTCAGCGCTTCCATCTCGACGCCGGTCTTCCACGTGGTGCTCGCCTGCGCCCACAGGACAACCGCGTCCGCTTCAAGCGTGACCCGCACATCCACCGCATCCAGCGGCAGGGAATGGCAAAGCGGGATCAGTTCATCGGTGCGTTTTGCGGCTTGTATGCCCGCCAGCCGGGCGACCTCCAGCAGATTGCCCTTGGCGATCTGGTTGGATGCAATGGCCCGGGCCAGCTCGGCGCTGATGCGGACCCGCCCTTCAGCCACGGCCCGGCGGGCGGTCGATGGTTTTGAGCCGATGTCCACCATCCTCGCGGCACCGCATTCATCTATGTGCGTCAGCTTCGGCGTGTTGCCACTCATCGGTCGAGGCTCCATCGGTAGAACGGCCAGGGGCCGCTGCCATGCTGATCCGGCGGGACTTCCACGAATCCATCGCTTCGTGCCGAACTGATCAGATCGCCCGACCCGCGGCTGGACACCAGCTCGGCTTGGCCGGTGTGGATCAGCCGCACCGGCCGCGACCAGCGCAGGCTCAGCGCCTTACCATCGGGATTGGTCAGCTCAACCGCGGCAACAGGCGGATCAGCCACGGCAAAACCGGCACGATAGCGCAGCACCGGTGCCGCGATCCTTCGCGCGGTGGTCATCACCGACACCGGGTTGCCCGGCAGCCCGAGCACCGCTTGCCCTTGCGGGCCGATCGCGCCAAGCACCGGCTTGCCCGGGCGGATGGGCAGGCGATGAAACACAGCCGCGCAACCCGCGCCGGCAAGCACCTGGGGCACGAAGTCATAATCCCCCATTGACACCCCGCCGGTGAGCACCAGCGCGTCGGCATCGGTCAACGCCTGCCGCACGGCCGCACCCAGCGACGCCTCGTCATCGCGCGTGTAACGCACACCCAGCCAGTCGATCCACGGCATGCCCGCGAACATCGCTTCGAGCACCGGGCCGTTGCTGTCACGCAGTTGCCAGGGTTCGACCGCCGCCCCGGCCTGATGGACCTCATCGCCTGTGACGATGGCCGCGACACGCACCGGCTCGAACACCATGGCCCGCGTAACACCAAAGGCCGCAAGCGCCGCGGCGATCACCGCGTCGATCGCCACACCCGCATCCACGATGCGTTCATCGGCTTGGCCGTTCTCGCCGCAACGACGGATGTGTTGGCCGGGCTTGACGATCAGGCCCGCGGGCAGCTCGATCGCATCGGCGTGTTCGGTGAGTTGTTCGCGCGGGATGACGGCCTGCGCCTCGGCGGGGACCGGGCCGCCGGTGAATATCCGCAGTGCCGCGTGCTCGGGCATCGGCGGGGGGGCGTGACCCGTACGGACCTCGCCGGCCACCGTCAGCCGGCCCGCTTGAAGATCGTCGATGCGGATCGCATAGCCATCCATCGCGCTCACATCGCAGGCCGGGCTGGGCCGATCGGCACACAGCGGCTCGGCCAGCACGCGGCCCATCGTGCGGCTCAGGGGAAGCGGCTGTGACTTCACCGGCACGAGACGGGCGCACATCGCCGCGATCGCGTCGGCGGGGCAATCGACCTGTGGCTCGGGTGCGACCATTGGGTGTGTCATGGTGCCGCCCTTGCTACGTCGTCGGCATACGCCGGGTGTTTCCAGATCGGGACATCCTTTTTCATCTGATCGATGAACCAGTCCATCGCGGCCAGCGCTTCCTTGCGGTGGGCCGCGGCAAGCCGCAGGCGGAACGAGCGGGCGTGGTTGGGCACAAAGCCCCGGCTGTGCTGAGCCTCCAGCGCCAGCAGGCCGAAGCGCTCGATGGTCTGCCGGCCAAGCCGCGCCAGCTCCTGCCCGGCCATCGGGTCATAGGTCTGGTAATCAATCCCGCGGATCGCACGCCCCGCTTCGCTTGGCCGGACGATCCCCTCGAAGCACAACACCGCCCCGCCTCCAAACGAATCGGCGACAGGATGCGCGGCTTCAATCGGGCCATCGATGATGCTGACGCTCAGGCTCATCCACCACCCACCAGTCCGATCAGCGCGACCTCGTCGTCTTCGGCGATCCGCTGATGATCGTCGGCAAACTGATGATTGACGGCAAATCGCGCGACATGGAGCTGGTTGCGCAACTGGGGAGCCTGGCGGATGATCGCTCCGCGCAGGTCAGCGCAGGTTTGGCCGTCATCGGGCAGGTCGATCACCACGCGGTCGCTGCCAACCGCCTTGGCTTCCGCACCGAACAGCAGGACGTGCACCCGCATCAGGCCTGCTCCTTGCGGTCGCGCTCGATCTGTTGCCAGGCCCACTGCCACGCCGCGACCGTGCGGGGAAAGCCCACGGTGTTCATCGCCAGCAGCAGCGCCTGCTCGATCTCGTCGGGGGTCGCGCCGTGCTGCAAGGCTCGGCGGACGTGGCTGCGGAACGCCGATTCGAGCCCGGCCCCGATGCTGATGCCCATCTTGACTAGAGCGCACGTCTTGGCGTCGAGCGGGCCGACGCGGTCCACCGCTTTGGCGACCTGTTCATGTGCCGCGCCAAGCTCGGGGAATCGGCTGACGAAATCCTTGAATGTCTGGGGCGGTTGGTTTGCGGGCGGTGTCGGGGGGGTGGGCATGGTCAGCCTCCGATGGTGGTCATGACGGCAAAGCCGCGCGCGGGGTGCTCGGCTGCTTTCTGAGTAAGGGCGTCGGCCAGGAGCTCATCAAAGCGATCCGGGTCGAAGCGCGGGCGCACCGCGTCGAGATACGAACCGCGAGGCTCATCCATCAGGCACGGGTAGATCCCGCCGTCTGACGTGAGCCGAAGCCGGTTGCACGCGGCGCAGAAGTTGCAGCTCATCGGCGTGATGAAGCCGACGTCCACCTCGCGGCCATCGTCCAGCGTGGCGACGTAGCGGTGCGCCGAGTCGTGGCCTTGGGGCTGCGACTGCCAGCGATCGACGTTGGCGTTGCTCAGGCGTGTCATCATCTGGGCCGCGGTGATGTAGCGCTCGTGCCACTGGCTGGCCAGCGGGCCCATCGGCATCAGCTCGATGAATCGGATCGCCACGCCGCGGTCGGCTGCAAAGCTCACCAGTGCGGGGAGCTGATGCTCGTTCTCCCCCGCCATCACGACGGTGTTGATCTTCAGCGGCACAAGCCCCGCGTCGATTGCCGCATCGATGCCGGCGATCACACGCTGCATGCCATCGATCCCGGTGATGCGGGCGAACTGATCGGCATCCAGCGAATCGAGGCTGACGTTGATCCGGCCAAGCCCGGCTCGGGCGTAGTCCCACGCGTGGCTGGCCAGCGACAGCCCGTTGCTGGTCATCGCCAGATCGCTGATGCCTTCCAGCGCGGCGATGCGCTCGATGATCTGCATCAGGTCGCCGCGTGCGGTGGGATCGCCACCGGTGAGGCGCACCTTGCTGATGCCGTGTGCCTCGACGAGGTGGCTGACGACGGCTTCCAACTCCGCGGGTGTCAGCTCGGTGTCGCGGTTGGGCTTGCTCAGCCGGGTCGGGCGACAGTAACTGCAGCGCATCTGACACGCCGCGGTCAGCGACAGGCGCAGGTAACCGATCTGTCGGCGCAGCGGGTCGTGCATCGGGAGCCATCTTCGCGTGTGGGTTTGCCGCGTCAAGTCACCGGCTCAAGCTTCACGTGGGTGTCGTAGAAGCTGACGCTGCCGCCGACCGGGTCGAACATGCAGGTGTTCTTGACGTGCGTATCGGTCCACATGGCTGCGTTGGCGTGCACGCCCGCGGCCCGCTTGGGTGTGCCGCGGATTACGTGGCCGTCGATGGTGATATCGGCCGCACCCGTGGCCCAGTGGCCGTAGCCCAGTGCGAAACTCACCACGCCCGGCCGCATGGTCTGCGTGAACTTCACGTGGCCGACCATGGGCTTGTTGTGCTCGGCGGTGAGTTTCCAGTCACCGGTCGGGTTGGTTGCGCTGACGACCTTGACCGACTGCCCATCGCGCAGGCCCATGGCTTGCGCGTCGGCGGGGTTGATCAGGATGCCGTTGTCGGGCATCAGCGGTTGCAACCACTGGTTGCCGATGGTGCGGCTCTTGCACTGGCTGATCGTGCGATGCGTGATCAACGTCAGGCTGTGCCCTTCCCGCATCGATGCCGGGTCCGTGCCCACAAAATCCTGAATCGGCACAAACTTCGCATAACCGGCATAAGGCTTGCCCGTGCCGGCGTGGATCGTGGCGGCGGTCTTCTCCTGATACAGGTTCAGCAACTTGGCGTAGGCGTGAGTCATCATGCCGTCCACAAACGCTTTGTCGTGATCTTCGAATCGGCCGCCGCGATTGAGCACGTACACGACCTTCGGCCACATCCGATCACCCACAATCGCCCGCCAGCGTTCCGCGGAAAACGTGGTGGTGGATAGATGCCGTCGGGCCTGGAGGAACAATTCGATCTCGCGTTCGTCCGCGTCGGGCACCTGTTCCGAACCATCGGTTTTTTCGCCGAACGCTAGGTTTGCCACGCTCCGCAGGTACAGGTCGTCGGGGTGTTTGAAGTCGACGCCCGGGCCAAAGCCATCTTCTCCAAAGCCCGGCAGGCCCATCTGCTCGGCAATGCCAAGCATCATCGATTCAAAGCAGATCGCCACTTCGTTGCCGAACACCTCGCATCGCTCGGTCATGCTCGGGATCACCGGCTGACGCACCGGCTGGGCGCGGTTGGTCATCATGAAGTGCATGCCTTGAAACTCCCATCGTTCCAGGAATGAACAGTCCGGGAAGATGTAGTCGGCATACATCGACGTGACGCCGACCACAATATCATTGGCGACATAGAGCGGGAGTTTCTCGACATCGCGCAGGATGTCGATGTTGGTGTGGCCGGCGGGCAGCGAGTAGGTGTTGGCGCCCATGTAGGTGAACAGGCACTTGACCGGATACGGATACGCATCGCCGATGGAAGGAATCACTTCCTGGAACACATCGCTGGCCAGCGGGTACCAGTTTCGCTTAGCGGGATATCCTTCAAACAGCGTGGTTTTCTCGTAGTCCACGCCGTGGCGGATGCTGCTGATGCCGAAGCGAGGAATCGTGCCGGGGTGATTGCGCAGATTGAACAGGCCCCCGCGGCCCATGGTGTCAAACGCCCCGCCGTCTTTGATCAATCCACCCTGATGGTCGTAATTGCCCAGCAGCATGTTCAGCGTCATCCAACTGAGTACCGCATAGAACCCATTGGTGTGCTGAGCGGGACCACGGTGGATATCAATCGCTGCCTGCTTGCCGTGGCTGGTCAGTTCACGGGCGACATCGATGATCATCTGCGATTCGCAGCCGGCAGCGTCCGCCCACTGCTCGATGGTCCGTTCATGGGATGCTTCGAGCAGCAGTTGCAGGCCGGACTTGACACGCGTGCCGCCGGGCAGTGTGGCGTCGACGAACAGGTCGCCGGTGATGGGCTTAGCCGTGTCATTGGGGTCGACCGCGATGAGTTGGCCATCGCGCATGACCAGCACTTCGTCGCTCTCGGCCATGCCCAATGCTTTGGCACGCACGAATGCACCAGGCTCGCCCTCCTTGATTTCAACCAGCCATGTCGAATTGGTCCAGCTCTTTTCACCGATGGCGTGCGCGGCGGCCCTGTTCGCGGCAGCGAGGAACTTGCCATCGTAGCGATGGTGATCCAGCACCCAGCGGATCATGCCCATGGCCAGCTCAATATCCGTGCCGGGCTTGAGCGGCAGCCACTTCCACGCTTTGCTCGCCAGCTTGCTGAAGCGCGGGTCGGCGACGGCAATCTTCGTGCGGCCGGTGGCAAGCCCATCGGTTAATCGCACGCTGCGGTTGGGTGGGCCATAGTTGCCTTCAAACAGATTCGCGCCGACGAACAGCACGAACTTCGCGCTTTCCGTATCGGCCTGCCAGTAGAACTTGCGCCCGCCGCTGAACTTGCCATCCGCATACTGATCACTGATCGCTGAGCAGGTGAAATACAACGACCCCTGACACACGGTCGTGTGGCCGTGGGCATTGGTCGTGCCCAGCGCCGCGGCAAAATGGCGATAAAAATCACCACGCCCGCCTTTGATGCGGCCCCAGTTGAGCACGATCTGATTGTTCTTCGGCCCAAGGTCGGGGTGATCGGGGTCGATCAACTTATCCAGTTGCGTAGCATGTTTCTGCTTGAATGTCTCAACCAATGCCTGCTTCTTCGTACGGTCCGGCTCGGCGAGGATGGCGTTGACATCATCACTCATCGCCTTGGCCACCGCGGGGTCCTGGAGCACCGCAATATCGCGGAGGCCTTCGACATGACGATCTTCTTCGCCGGGCACCCCCGCGAACAGTTTGCCGCCCTCTGCGATTTCCCGGCAGGCCTGCTCGAAGTCAATGGTGATCCACTTGCCTTCACCACGCTTGCCGGCCCGCTTGAGCACCTTGCGCAGGCGGTACGGGTCATACGCCGACTGAAGCCCGGATTGGCCCTTGGGGCAGATCGCGCCATCGACGGGGGCCGCATCATCGGGGTGTGTGGCAAACGGCAGATGGGGCAGCATGGTCCACGGGTTGTAAGGATTGCCATCGATCTTGCTGACGATGCCATCCTGAATCTTGCACTTGATGCCGCAGCCGGTATTGCATTGCAGGCAGGCGCTGTAGAGCATGTGGCCCGGGTCGGCCAGATCATAGGGCACATCGGGGCGACGGCTATTGAGAATAGCCTGACCACCCTGCGTCGCGGCGGCAAGCGGCTCGCTCACCAACCCCGTGCCCAGCATGGCGCCACCTGCCAGAAACGCTCTGCGGGAGACCGGTTTCGATTCGTGATTGGATCGCATGGTCATGGGTCACTCCAGCGCCCTCAGGCCAGATAAGGTTCGGTTAATCGAAGTGCACGTCGTCCGATGAGGAACATCAGCCCGCCCATCCCGGTGACAAACACCAGCACCAGCCACTCATTGATGCTCGGGAAGTAGGTCAGGTGCAGCCGGGCATCCTGATAGGAAGCCGCCAACCCGGCCATGCTTTCGGTGGCCAGTGCGGGGATCACAATGTTCGGCGGCAGTGCGGAGAAACCGGCAACAATCATTGCCGCCGCCACCACGATCCACCTGGCTCTGCGTGTGATCAGCAACAGCACCGCAGGAATCATCACGCCGATACCGATGTGCAGAATCCAGAAGCTCCACCAATACGGGCCGGTCAGTGCCAGCCAGACCGCTTCGACATTGGCCGGCATCTGCGGCACGAGGATCAACACGCCGTTCATCACCGCCCCATACGTCGCCACCACCAGCAGACCCAGCAGAATCGGCCGCAGTTTCACGATGGATTGATCAGCCTCGCCGGGGGCGAACTGGTAACTGAACATCCGAATCTGCAGGACAATCAGCGCGCCACCGGCCAACAGGGATGCCATCAGAAAATGCAGCGGCAGCGCGGTGATGTTCCAAAGCGGACGGGCCGCGACCACGCCGAAGACCGAGCCGGCCACGGAGATCAGCAGCACGCCCATGGGCAGGGACACGCGATGCAGCCAACGACCCAGTGCTTCGTCGCCCTGCAGGGCCGCCTTCAACTTCAGCGCGAGAATCACCATGTAAAGCGTGTGCAGCCACACCATCCACGTCAGCGGTGAACGGAAATCGGGCGTCAGATACACCCGCCAGAAACGAAACATCTGACCCAGGTCCATGGCAATCGTCGTCAGGGCCATCACCATGATGACAAGCCCCGCGAGATAGACCGTGGGCTTGATGGCCTTGAGTTGTTTCCATCCGAAGGTGTAGTAAAGCACGCTGAAGATCATCAGACTCCCGACCTCCAGCCAGACGAGAAACTCATACACCGCCGCCCAGATCCCCCAAGGCGTGTAGCTGTTGAGGTGCGTCGGGTACAGCCCCTGCGTCAGGCGCTGCACCATGCCCACCGCGCCGACGAGCAGCAGTACCGCGGCGATGATCCAAGGCCAGATGGGACGTGCGTTTGAGTTCGAGCTGCGGAGGTTCACGTTCAACTCCTTGTCCGGGGCGAGGTGGCGTCCGTCCGTTGCCGGCGTGCGATGCGGGCACTTACACGATGTAGTACACACGCGGCTTGGTGCCCTTGTGAGGCAACAGCCTCTGTACCTGGTTGCGGGTGATCAGTTCCTTGGCCAGGCAGTTCGGGTCGTTGTCGTCGCCGAAGTACGTCGCACGGCCGATGCAGGTGGTGACGCAGGTGGGCAACTGACCGACTTCCAGCCGATGCAGACAGAAGTGGCATTTGCGGGCGTTGCCGCGCGGCGAACCGCCGCTTCGACGCGTCCACGCTTTGCCATACTCAAAGTTGGGCACGTCTTCCCAAGGTTGTTCGGGTCCGCTGAGCGGGCGGTCGTCGCCGGTCGGTGCGCCCGCGGCTTCGTCGTGGGTGTAGAACTCACCAAAGTCGCTGGTTCGCGCGTTGTAGGGACAGGCGGTGATGCAATACCGGCAGCCGATGCACTTGTCGTAATCGATGGTGGTGATGCCATCCGGCCGCTTCCACGTCGCCTTGACCGGACACACCGGCACACAAGGCGGGTTCTCGCATTGCATGCATGGCCGCGGCGTGAAGCGGAGCTGGACGTTGGGAAACTCGCCAAACTCTTCCTTGACCACCGGACGATACACCACGCCCGGCGGCAGCTTGTTTTCCGCGACGCACCCCACGGTACACGCGTCGCACCCGACACACTTGCGCGTGTCGATCACCATGATCCACCGCCGCTGCTCGACCGGCTTGGCCATGGCATTGACCAGGTCGCGCTGCATCCGCAGCAGCACGTCTTCGTTATGCGCCGGCTTGATGTTGTTGAGCACGGTCAGTCGGCGGATCGTGCCCGGGCCTGTGGGGTCTTTCGGGCTGCCGGCAACCTGATGCAGCGTCACTCCCGTCGCCACCGCGGCCACCCCCGCGCCGGCCAGACTCGTTGCCGTGATAAACTCGCGTCGGTTCATGCCCATGTGATCATCTCCTGATGCGTCGGCAACTAGCCTTGAACACCGCAACCACACTCGCTTAGGCGGGTCCCCCGTTGCTTCTCGAAACGAGCCACGTCATTTAGCGTCATCCCCGCAAGCTCCGCCTCGATCCGGGCCCGCTCCTTTTTCCAGAACGCGTGCGTCGGACACGCCCGCTGATCAGAACACTCTTCGAGCCCCAGAAGGCAACGCGGCAGCCAGCTCTGGCCCTCCACCGCCTCGGCGATCTGAAGCAGGCTGATCTGATCCGCCGCCCGCGCCAACTGGAATCCACCCCGGTAGCCCCGCTTGGCATGAATCAGCCCGGAACCGGCCAGCGCGTGGAGGAGCTTCGAGAGATAGGGCAGCGGCACACCGGTGCACTTGGCAATCGTCCTGGCCAGCACCCACTGATCGTGACAGCCGTCCAGGCAGCTCAGGGCCAGTATCGCGTAGCCGGTGGTCTGGGAAAGACTGAGCATGACAAGGGTTTCCTGCGGCCAAACAACAGCCAGCATACTAAAGACGATATGCAAGTCAAGAAAATAGATGATCTAGGTGTGAACGTCGGTCCAAAAGTGCAGCGCCCGGCGGGTGGTCGACGGTCGGCTTAAAAGTGCAGCGCCTTGCCCGGTCCTCGGATTTGGGTGGTGATAGAGGGTTTTTCAACGCCCTGCACCCCCAGCGAGGACTCAATCAAGGTGTACACAGACATGGATTTATGGGTTGAAGTACGACGTTACGTGTTGGCCGAGGGCCACAGCAAACGCTCCGCCTGCAAGGCGTTTGGCATCAACTGGCGGACGATGCAGAAGATGGTGGAGCACCCCGAGCCGCCGGGGTATCGGCGGCGGGCGACGCGGCGGATCAAGAAGATC
>CAZTLX010000119.1:0-13052 GCA_964614575.1 uncultured Phycisphaeraceae bacterium
TCGCGTTGGCGATGTTGAAGCGGTTGGGGCTGGTGCGGCAGACGATTTCGTGCATCTTGGCGAACTGCTCGGGCGTGCCGTCGCCTTTGAGGTGGACGGTGTATTTGATCGAGTCGTAGCCGGGCTTCACCGTCTCGTCGATGCCGAGGAACCCGCGCAGGTCGATGTCGCCGGTGGTGTGGATCTCGATCTTCTCGAGCCTCACGCCCATGACGGTGGCGACCGCCGCGTAGCCCACGGTCATGCACGCGTTGAGCGCCGCCATCAGCGTCTCCTGTGGGTTGGGCAGGGTGTTGGTCCCGCCCAGCTCGCAAGGCTCATCCGTGCGGATCACGAAGTCCTTGTCCACGCGTCGGCCGGCGAACTCGTAGTGGTCCACCGCGGTCTCCGTCACGGTCCCGCCCTTCCAGCGGGTGGTGACCGCCCAGCGGGTCTGGGCGTGGGCGGGGTTGGCGGTGCAGGCGGCGATCAGGTCGCGCAGGCCTTCGCGGTCGATGCCGTTGATCATGCTCTTGGTTGGGGTCGCGGTCGCGTTCATCACGGGCTCCTTTCGGGAAGCGGTTGGCTCGTCGCCCGACGCCGTGCCGGGCTCACCCGTTGAACATACGACCGACCCGGGTCGCGGGCAGTTGACTCGCGGTCACCCCCGGGGTGACTTGTGGTCCACCCCCTGCGGTAGAATTGGGGACATGTCGCAAGCCAGGCGTTGCAAGACCGCGGCGGAACTGCTGGGCGTCATGGATACGCCCAAGACCGGTCGGGGTCGGCTGATCATCACCGCGATCGATCTTTTCTACACTCATGGCTTCAACGCCGTCGGGCTCGACCGCATCCTCGCCGAGGCCGGCGTCACCAAGACCACGTTCTACAAGCACTTCGAGAGCAAGGACGAGCTGGTCGTCGAAGCGGTGAAGGTGCGCGACCAGTGGGAGCAGGAGGCGTGGACGCGGGCGGTCGAAGCCCGGGCCGGCGGCGACCCGCGGGCCGAGCTGCTGGCGGTCTTCGAGGTGCTGGATGAATGGTTCAACGCGCCGGACTTCGGCGGGTGCATGTTTATTAATGCCGCGGCCGAGTTCCCCAACCCCGCCGACCCGGTCCACCAGGCCGCCGCGGCCCACAAGACCGCCTTCCGCGACTGGATCACGCAACTGGCCCGCGAGGCCGGGGCGACGGAGGTGGACGTGTTTGTCGATCAGTATGTGCTGATCTTTGAGGGCTCGCTGATCATGCGGCAGGTCCATGGCCGCGACGACGCCGCCCGCCTCGCGCGCAACACCATCGGGCAACTGCTCGGGCATGATCTGCCGGAAAATTCGGCCTGATTCGCTTGCCGCCGCCGGGGTGCTACGATGTGGGGTGGTTCAGTTACACGACTTTTCGATGGAGAGGCGGCGGTGAAACATTCTTTTCATGGCGTTTTGGCGGGAGTGTGTGGTGCCGTGTTTGTTCTCGGCGGCTGTGCGACGGTCGGCGACGATAACCTCAACGCGGCCGTGACCGTGCTCGACCTCAAAGCCGAGGACTACGCCGAACGCAACTTTTTCCCCGCGGTGCTTGAGCGGCCGTGGGCGGGTCGCCCGCTCCCGGCTCACGACGTCGCCGATGAGCAGGACGCCGGGGACACCGAGTTGATCGATGTGCATGTGCGCCTGCGTCAGGCGGGTGCTGATGCGGAACAGGTCCCGCCGCAGAGCTACGCCGTGCGCATGCCCCCGTGGCAGGCCGCGGCCCCGGGCGTGCTCAACGACCCCGCGGGCGAGGCCAACCCCATCGTGCTGGTGGTGGATCGGCCGGGCCTGTCGATGACGTTCGCCGGCGAACCGGTCGGCGGGCGGCGCGGCTCGGCGACGATGCACGACGGCATCGCCCGCATCACCCTGCACGATTCGTTCGTCGCCGCCGCCCAACGCATCGCGCCCAAGCTCAGCGTGCAGCAACTGCTGCTGCTGGGCCTGCGCGATCTGTCCGCCGAGCAACTGCGGGGCTACGCCGATCTCGACCAAGCGCCCGGCTACGAGCAGGTCCTCGCACTCGCGGATCACGCCGTGGACCCGACCTACATCGCCGAGCTCAACCACGCGGGCTACGCGTTTGAGGTCGATGAGCTGATCACGCTCAAAGCCGCGGGCGTGCCCACCGGCAAGGCGGTTGCGCTGCGCCAAGGCGGTCTGATCTACACCGCCGACCAACTCATTGCGCTGCACCGCGGGGATGTCTCGGCGAGCTACGCGCTGGGGATGAAAGACGCGGATTACGCCGATACCGCCGACGACCTGATCCGCCTGCGTGCCGCGGACGTAACGACCGACTACGCCGCCGCGCTGCGGCAGCGCGAGGTCGCCGACAGCCCGCAGACGTTGCTGGACCTGCACACCGCCGAGGTGACACCGACGATCATCGACACCTTCAAGGAGGCCGGCTACAGGCTCGGCGCCGCGGAACTGCTGGTCATGCAGCAGGCCGGCGTCAAGGCAGATGATGCGCTTGCCTTCAAAAAAGCGGGCTACGACTTCAGCATCGCCGACCTGCTCAAGCTCCGCCGCTGGCAGGTGCCCAGCGATTACGTGCTCGCGCTGGTTTCCGATGAGTTCACGCCGCTCACCGCCGACCAGGTCGTGGACCTGCGCCTCCGCAAGGTCTCCCCCGAGCTGGTCCGCTCGCTGCGCACCCCGCAGCGCGATGCCACGGCCCAAAGCACCCCGCCTCCCGGCGAGGCCATGACCGTCACCGAATCGCCCGACCCGAAGTAAATCTCCACGCCCCTCGGGCATCGTTCATCCAGCGAAAGCCCGGCGAGGGGAGCTTTGCGTCTGGCTTTACCCGGCCGGGCGTACGGCGTACGATCCGGCATCATGAAGGGCATTCAAACACTGTGGACGCTGGGGCTGGGCGCGGTGGTCGGGCTGGTCGCGGGAGGCTGCCGCGGGCCGATGGATCGTGATAGCGACCTCGCGCTGCGCGAGCAGTTGATCATCGAGTACCGCACACGGATGACCTCGATCGCCGACGCCGGCGTGGTGGCCGTGACCCGCGACCCTTCCGAGGTCGAGGCCAAGCTCACCCCCGAGCGGCGCGACGAACTGGACAAGATGTCCGGCGTCCGCGCGTATGCCGACGACCCGCTCGAGCTCGGCACCGACCTGCTCGGCCGCGAGGACGGCGAGGCCCAGGCCGTCGCCATCTCGCTCGAAGACGCGATCCGCCTGGCGGTGCAGAACAACCTCGATGTGCAGACCGCGCGGCTGGCCCCCGCCATCAGTCGGGCGCAGGTCGTCTTCGCCGAGGCGGCATTCGACGCGACCTTCTTCACCACCGCCAATTGGGGCAAGCTCGATACCCCCCAGCCCGCCGGCGCGATCCCCGGGCTCTCCGGCGATGTGCAATCCGAAACCTTCGAGCTGACCACCGGGCTCAACAAACCGCTGACCACCGGCGGTGTCGTCAGGATCGATAACACCATCTCCCGCCTCGAACGCACTCCCTCGGTCATCGGCACGCCCGCGTATTACGACAACGACCTCGCGCTCTCCATCAACCAGCCGCTGCTCCGCGGGTTCGGCGTCGATGTCAACACCGCGCAGATCGTCCTGGCTGAAAACGCCCGCGACCGCGACATCGAAACACTGCGGCAGGAGCTGCTCGACCAGGCGCAGGCGGCGGAGGCGGCCTACTGGGACCTGCACCTGGCCCGGCAGCAGTTGCTGATCCAGACCCGCCTGCTGCAGCGCACCACCGAAGACCGCGACCGGCTGGAGAAGCGCGCCGAGTTCGACGCCGCGCCCGTGCAGGTCACCGAATCCAACAGCTTCGTGGAGCTGCGGCGGGGCGATGTGATCCGCGCCCGGCAGGCGGTGCGCGAGGCGAGTGATGCGCTCAAGCGTCTGATCAACTCTGATGAGCTGCCGGTCGCCGGGGAAACGATGCTGCTGCCGACCGACGACCCCGGCGAGGCCGCGGTCGAGCTGTCGCTGCTCGACGCGGTGACCACGGCCTTGCGTCGGCGGCCGGAGCTGCGCTCGGCGCTGCTGTCGATCAACGACGCGACGGTGCGCCAGCGCGTGGCCGACAACGCCCGCCTGCCGCTGCTGGACCTGGGCGCCGCGGTGATCTACAACGGTTTGGATATCGATGACCCGGGCGACGCGTTTGGCAACAGCTTCGAGGGCGACTACATCGACTACCTGCTCTCGGCCAACTTCGAGCAGCCGATCGGCAACCGCGCCGCCGAGGCCGACTACACCGCCGCCCGCCTGCGGCGTCAGCAGGCGGTGCTCAATTACCAGAACGTTGCGCAACGGGTGGTGTTGGATGTGAAGCAGGCGATGCGCAGCATCCGCACCGCGTACGAGCTGATCGGCGCGACCCGGGCCGCCCGTCGTGCGGCGGCGGACAACCTGCGTGCCTTGCAGGTGCAGGAAAACGAGGGCGCAGCGCTGACGCCCGAGTTCATCAACCTCAAGCTTCAAAGCCAGGAACGCCTCGCCGGCGCCGAGCTCCAGGAGGTCCAGGCGCTGGTGGATTACGCCAACGCCCTGACCGCCTACGACCGCGCGACCGGCTCGCTGCTCGAACGCAACAACATCCTCTTCGACGCGGAGTGATCACACTGCCAAGGCGCGTGAACCGCCAAGACGCGGAGAGCGCCAAGAAAGGTAGAAGGCAGGTAACCACAGATTGCGCAGATTTCACAGATTGGGTTTCGTCACAAAAAGTCACATAAAGCACAAAAGTCAAAGACAAATATTTGTGTGTTGGTGCCTTCTTGTGGCCACTCGGTCTTGAATCTGCTTCATCTGTGAAATCTGTGGTTAACTCCTGCCTTAATGGGCGCGCTGCGCGTCTTGGCGGTTCAAGCGGTGATGGGTTTGAGGAAGCCGAGGGGTTTTTCGCGGGCTTTGTAGTCGGGGAAGAAGTCGGTTTTGTCGGCGTCGAAGCCGAAGAGGGCGTGCAGGGCTTCGGCGAAGATGAGGCGGAAGTCGCCGTTGCGGGCGACGGGCAGGTCGCGGCCGTCGACGAGTTTCTGGCGGTCGAGGCCGGTCCAGTCGCCGTAGAACCGCTTGCCCTCGACCATGCCGCCGATCGCCATCATGTACCCGCCGCGGCCGTGGTCGGTGCCGCTGTTGCCGTTCTCGCGGACGGTGCGGCCGAACTCGCTCATGCAGAGGATGAGCGTCTTCTGCATGCGGACCGGGCCCAGGTCGTCGGTGAAGGCTTTGAGGGTTTGCGAGACGTTGCCGAGCATGTTGGCGTGCGTGCCGTCCGGCCCGCCCTGGAAGGCGTGGTGGTCCCAGCCGTTGTAATCGATCGCGGCCACTTCCAGGCCTTCCCCGGCCCGGATGACCTTGGCGAGGTCGCGGAACTGGCGGGCGAGGTGGGAGTCGGGGTACGCGGCCTCGCTGTTGCCGCTGCCACGCAGGATGCCGTTGAGGTGGCGCAGCTTGGCGATGCCCTCGGTCCCCGCTTCGAGGATGCGCTGCCTCGCCGCCTCCTCGGGGGTGGGCACGGCCGCCTCATCGTTCTTCGGCATCGCACCGTTCTTCTCTTTGGCCTCGGCGTTGGAGTCGCAGGCGTACAGCCGCTCGAACGCGGCCATCGCTTCGTCCGCGCCATAGTCCGGCACCGCCAGCACGGGGTACTGCCCGCGCAACGAGCGCGGCAGCGTCGGCTGCAGCGACACCGCACGCAGGTCGCGGTCCTCGCCGCTGGCGGTGTCTTCGAGGTAGCGGTTGAGCCAGCCCTCGGTGACCGACTTGATGCCGGGCGCGGCCCGCTCCATGAAGTCCTGCGCATCGAAGTGCGAACGCGTCGGGTGGGTGGACCCGGCGTTCATGATCGGCACCATCAGGCCCGCGTCCCACAGCTCGGCCAGCGGTTTCATCGCGGGGTGGAAGCCGAAGTACTCGTTGATCGGCAGCACGCACTGCATCGGGTCTTGCAGTTCGCCGGGCGAGGGGATCGCGATGGTCGGGCGGATCTGTTTGTAGAGCGCGTCGCCGTAGGGGATGACGGAGTTGATCGGGTCGGCCCCGCCGCGGAGGTAGAGCACGACGAGGGTGGGCGGCTCATCGGTCGCGGGCACGGCCGCGGCGGCGAGGCGGCGGACATCGATCGCGCCCAGCCCCGCCATGCCGACGAGGCCGGCACCGTAACGGATCATGAACTGACGGCGGGTGGGATGGGTAGGCATTTTCGATCTCCGATTTTCGATTCAAGCCGAAGTCGTGTTGCACATCCGTCGAGAGGGCCTTTGATTTTCGTGTCGATTGCGAACCAATCGAAAATCGACATACGAAAATCGAAAATCCCCTCACTGTTGTTGGAACGCGGGGGAGCCGAGCACCAGTCCTAACGCGTGACTGAAGCTGTTGTTGCGTTGGAATTCTTCGAGGAGGATGCGATCGGTTTGTTCATCGACGCCGGCGGGCAGCAGCGCCTGGACCAGCGCGTTTTTCAAAGCTTCCGGGGGCTGGTTGGCGAAGCGTTGGCCGAAGCCGTCGGGCAGTCGGACGCCTTTGACATCGTTGCGGCCGAGCTGCAGCGCGTAACGCCAGCGGTACACCAGCACGCCGGGGTCGAGCCAGTCTTCCGCGCGGTCGTCGTAGCCGGTGGGGTCTTCCTGCTGATAGATCGGCTGGCCCATCGCCTGCAACGCCCGGAGCGTCGGGCCGTAATCGCTGACCTGGGCATCGGTCGTGCGCAGCGACGCGACGACGAACTCGAAGGGCGTGCGGAACTTGGTGCGGTAGTTCGCCCGCGAGGCAAACGCATCCGAGAAGATGATCGCCTCGTACACGCTGGGCAGGTGGCCATCGGTCCGCAGGTACACCTTCGCGACCTCGTCCACGAGGCGCTGCGGCGGCTGGTCGTTGACCAGATAGGCGCAGAGTTTCTCGGCCAGGAAGCGCGCGGTGCGTTTGTCTTTCGCCAGGCCCTTGATGACCGCGATGCCCTGTTCCTCGCCGCCGCGGCGGAGCAGGGTGCCCAGCAGACGCTTGTCGTTGGTGTCGTGGACATCTTCGCGGAAATAGAAGCCGTAATCGCCGTTGCCGTCCCAGCGTGCGGTCCAGCCGGTGAGCACGCGGGCGAGCTCGGTGACATCGCGCTGGGTGTAGCCGTTATCGACGCCGAGGGTGTGCAGTTCCATGAGTTCGCGGGCGTAATTTTCGTTGAGCCCGCGGTAGCGCTGCAGCGCCTGCACGGAGCGTGGCTTGCGGTCGCGGCCCTCGAAGCGTTCGAGCAGCCTCTGGTCGTACTTGTCCAGTGGCTTCTGGCTGACGATGTTGTCGAGGTAGATCAGCATCGCCGGGTGACGCGCGGAGGCCAGAAGCATGTCTTCGTACCGGCCGAAGGCGTGGGCGCGGATGACGTGCTGCTCGTAATGGTTGGCCAGGTAGCCGACGTCGTCTTTCTGTTGATCGACGTTGAGGTGGTTGCGCCAGAACTCGCAGATCACTTCATGGAACTGCGCCTCGCTGTGGATGGCGCGGTGCAGGACCGATTCTCGCAGCTCAAGGCGGACCTGATTGAGCAATTGGTTTCGCTTGCGCTGATCTTCGGGCGTGGGCGGGTTGTTTTCGTATGGCGGTCGGTAGGTGGCGAAGACCTCGCTCATCGACATCGCCAGCGACGGGTAGCGCTGCAAGAGGTCGGATTCGAATTCGGATTGATCGATCTTATCCGGCTGGAGCTGACGCCGTGCCCAGGCCTCCCAGCCCTCCGCGGCGACGTGTTCCGCGAGCCCCGGCGTCGGGCCGAAGGTCAGACGACCCAGCACATGGTCGATCATCTGCCGCTGGGTCAGCGGCGGCCCGGCGTCGGCGGGTGATTGATCCGATTTCGTGTCGCGCTCGGCGACGCGGTCGGGTGAGGCGCCGACGCCAAGCATGCGCAGGCGGAGCGGATCGGCCCCCTGAGCGCTTGCGGGGCCGGCGGCACTGAGAATGGCCACGACCGCGGCAACGGACAGCGTCCGGCTCGTGCATCGACTCAACCGCATGCGTGATACCTCGGAGGCGGGGGGTGCTCCAAACTATCTGATTCTACGATGGCGGGGGGTGGCATTCCAGTCATTTGCGGCAAAGGGCAGCGCATCGCCGCGAAGCGGCGGTTCCCGGAAGGGGTTGTCGGCGGGAGGCGGGAGGCGGGAGGTAACGGAGCCGGGCGGTCAGACGTGGAGGATGACTTGCTGGCGATCGACGCTGACGGGATAGGTTTCGACGGCCGGGTCGGGCTCGTCTTGGCCGATCGTGCGGGCGGTTGTCTGGCCGCCGGTGGTTTGCACGGTGACTTGATAGCTCTTGACCCGGCAGCGGTGGGGGTTGAAGACGCTTTGCCCGGTGGCGATGTCGAACTCCCAGCCGTGCCACGGGCAACGGATCAGCTCTCCGTCGCGCACCCACTGGCCTTTGCCGGGGCCATCGGACGTGGCGGTGCCCGTGACCACGCCTTCGCACAGCGGCGCGAGTTGGTGCGGGCAGACGTTGCGGATGGCGTGGAACGTGCCGTGGACATTGAACACGCCGATGGACTTGCCCGCCACCTCGACGATCCTGCGTGAGCCGGGCGGCAGTTCATCGACACGGCAGACGATGTGGGCGGTGGAAGTCTTAGGCATAAATAGTCTGTTTATCGTTAGTGATCGAGTGTGGCGATCAGTTGCCCTGCCATGCCGGTGGCGCAGGGGCCCAGCACGCGGTAGGTGCTGCATTGCACGTCTTCGCCGGCTTCGCGCTTGTTGGATTGGGACATGCCTCCGAGCAGTCCGTCGCCGCTGACAAACGGTTCGAGGCCGGCCAGGGTCAGTCGGGCCGCGTCGATCGCCTCGCGTTCGAGCCAGCCGTGGTTTGCCGCGATCGCCACCGCCGCGGCGATGCCCGCCGAGCCGGACGTTTCCTCGGCGGTGTCGGGCTCTTCGAGGTACGAGCCCCACAGCCCGTTTTTGCGCTGATGGGCCAGCGCCCAGCGGCAGCCATCGGCCAGATCGTCGCGCAGGTCATCGAGGCCCGGGTCATCGGCCAGCACCCGCAGCGTGCGTGCTGCGCCCTGAAGGTACCACGCCACCCCGCGCGACCAGCCGCGGTAGGTCCGCGAGCCGTCGGGCAGTCGCCGTAGCCACAGCACGCCATCGTGACGCAGGCTATCGCGTGCTAGTCGCAACTGCTTCACGGCCGTCTCAATCAGCGCCCGCTCGCCGCGCTGTTTGCCGATCACCGCCAGCGGGTAGGCGACTGTGTAGTTGTATTCGGCTACGACGCGCGGCATGTCTTGGGCGGCAACAGATCGCATGTGCTTGCGGATAAAGTCGATCACCAGTTCCACGCCGGGGTGTTGCGGCCGACGCTGCGCCAGCGCGGCGTAGATGCCCGTGCGCTCGGCGTCTGTGACGATCCCATCCTTTGGGTAGCTGCCGTTGTCTTCGTAGATCGGGCCGTGGTCATCAAAGTATCGATTGAGCTGATGATCAACGGTGGTGTGATAGCCCAGATCGATCTGAGCGTCGAGCACGCACATGGCCATCCAGCCGAACTGGGTCATCGCCGCATCGTCGTCGCGCAGCGCGCCCAGCAGCCGGGCCAGTGGTGGGGCGTCGCTCGACTCCAGCAGGTGTGGGGCGAACGGCGGGGCGGTCGCGCCCGGGGCGTAGAGGTAGATCGGGTCGGAGGCGTCGGCGCGGCGGATCATCAGGCCACGCTTCGCCGCGGCGCGGGTCTGCTCGGCGGTCAGGGCCAGTTCGCCGACCTGCGCCACGGTGCCGAAGCGCAGGTCGATGTTGCCCAGCGGCTGATCGTCGCCAGTCAGACGCGCTTCGACCACAGCCGGGGATCGCAGATCGATCGCCAACGCCACACGCAGCACGCTACGGCCCGGCGGCGCTTGGTCAAAGCTCAGTGTGATCGGCTGATTGGTCAGCGCGAAGCACGGCCAGCCGAACGAGGCCCGCTGGCCCGTCCGCGGGATGGCAGGTGTCATGCCTGCCGATGCCGCAGCGAAGCGGCGCGGGGATGGTGCTGGGCTAAGGTTCATGGCGATCCGCTTACTCCTTCAAGGCCGTACAACTCCGCGGCGTTCTGCCAGAGGATGCGCTGCCGCAGCGCGTCGTCGAGCCGCGGCAGGCACTTCGCGGGGTTGTCGTTGTCCCAGTGCGGGTAGTCGCTGGAGAACATCAGCGTCTTCTCCGCGTGGATCATCTCAAAGATCGCGCGCAGGTGGTCGTCTTTCTCCGGCTCCTCGATGGGTTGGGTGGTGAGGCGGACGTGCTCGATGATGTATTCGCTGGGCGGCCGTTTCACCCACGGCACGGTGAAGCGCAGGGCTTTCCAGTTCTTGTCCATCCGCCACATCAGGTGCGGCAGCCAGCCGAAGCCGCCCTCGACCGCGATGAACCTCATCGTCGGGAATTGCTCGAACACGCCGTTGAACACGAGGCTGGCGATCTGGGCCATGTAGTTCTGGCTCAGGCCGGTGTGCCATTCGAGGTAGGTGCTCGGCCAGCCGGCCATCGATTGCCCGGCGATGCCCACGCCCTCCTGCCCCGGATGCACCGCGACCGGCAGGCCCGCCTCGCACGCCGCATCATAAATCGGCCAGTAGGTCTTTTCACCCAGCGGCGTCCGCGTCGCGCTGGCCATGTACACCTCCACCACCTTCGGGTGGTCGGCCCAGCGCTTGATCTCCTCGGCCGCGGCGGCGGGGTGCTGCGGCGTCACGACGATCGCGCCCAGGTAACGCGGGTCCGCGTCCCACCAGACCTCCGCCTGCCACGTGTTGAGCGCGGTGGCGTAGGCCGCGGCAAAGTCAAGGTTCGGGTGAACACACAGCCCCAGCGCCTGGCCCGGCTGCAGCACCGCGTAGTCGATGCCGAATTTGTCGAGGTGATGCTCGGCCATGAACTTCGGATCGGACCCGGCCTGCCCGTCCTCGGGTGCCGCGTCGCGCCGGTTGACGCCGTGGGGGTTGGCCCACGGCCGTCCGCCGGGCAGATTCAGCCCCACCTCGCGCCAGAAGCGCGGCAGGTGCTGGGCGATATCGTTGCCGTGGCGCGTGTGGTGATGCACATCCGCGTCGATGAGGTTGAGCTTGCGGCCGGGTGCCTTGGGTGGCGCGGGGGTCGGGGAGGGGATCGTGGTCATACGAGAGACTCGGCGGGGACTGGGGAGAGCGTCCGGCTGTGGCGGAGGAGCACGTCGAGGTGTCGGCGTCGGCGGGCGTGGTCGAGGCGTGCGGGGTGGTGGACACCGAGGATGCCGACCAATTCCTCACCGCGACCGAAGACGGGCGCGGCGGCGCGGAACGATCCTTGCGTGCCCTCGGGCGGCTGGGCGTAGCCGGATTGGCGGGCGCGGGCGGCGAAGGCCTCGAACTGCTCGAAGCCTTCCCACAGCGGGCCGCGGTAGGTCTCGAAGGGGAAGCGGGCGAGGTGCTCGGCGCGGGCGTGGTCGCCGGCGAAGGCGTGGTGGCACAGCGCGGTGGCCGAGTCGTAGGGGTGCAGCACATCACGGGCCGGCCGCTGCAGGATGCCGGGGCGGTCGGCGCTCATGCGGAGGGCGGCGCGCAATTCGGACCATCCAGTCTCGACATAAAGCCAGGTCGCTTCGGGGCCCGCGGCCGCGGCGGTGCGGAGGGCGTCGGCGACGCGCTGCAGGTGCGTGCGGGCCTGCGACTGTTGGGTCAATTCGGCCGCGGCCGGGCCGAGGCGGAGGCGGACCGGATCGCTGACGGTGGCGAGGTAGCCGCGGGCCGCGAGTGTGCGGGCGAGGTTGTGAACGGTGGGGCGTTTGAGGCCGGTGCGGGAGGCGAGTTGGCCGACGGTCAGCCCGTCGTCGCTGGCGGCGATCAACTCGAGCAGGTCGAGGGCACGGGAGACGGATTGCACGAGGTTGCCGCCGGGCATGTCATCATTATTGTTCTAATAATCAACAATGATGTCAATCGGCGTATCCTGATTTTTGCCACAAACCGCGCTCTACCGCCCCTCCCAACGCGTTGCCGCGGGTTTGCTACCATGCCGGACCGGTCGGCAGGCCTACGGTTTTGCCGGCCTCGGCCCGCCTGCAGTTCCCGCAGTTCCCCATCGGAGGCGTCAGTCTCGACCATGGATCAGGACCCCTACAACGCCACCCTTGTCGAGCGGATCGATTTCAACCCCGAGTTGGCCGAGTTCCGCATCAAGTTCGACGACGGCACCGTCCCCGAGTACGAGCCGGGCCAGTTCGCCACCCTCGGCCTGCTCGCCCCGCCCGAAGAACAACCCACCCAAGACCCCAAGCCCGGCTCCCACCGCCGCCGCGGACCCAAGCTCATCCGCCGCGCGTATTCCATCGCCACCGCCCCGGGCAACCCCGACTGGACCGGCTTCTACATCGTCCGCGTCGAGGGCGGCGCGCTCACCCCCAAGCTCTGGGAACTGAGCATCGGCGACCGCCTGTTCATGGGCACCAAGATCACCGGGCACTTCACCCTCGAAGGCGTACCCGACGGCCAGAACCTGGTGATGATCGGCACCGGCACCGGCCTCGCGCCTTACCGCGCGATGTACTACCACCTCCGCGATAAAAAGCCTTGGAAACAGTTCGTGCTCTTCGACGGCTGCCGCTACGCCCGCGACCTGGGCTACAAACCCGAGTTCGACAAGATCGCGCGCGAAGATGACACGTTCACCTACATCCCCACCGTCACCCGCGAGCCAGCCGACTCGACCTACGACGGCCCCCGCGGCCGGGTCACCGACCACCTCGACCCCGATGCCTTCAAAAAACTCACCGGCTTCGACATGAGCCCCGAGAGCTGCCACGTCTTCCTCTGCGGCAACCCGCAGATGATCGACCAGTGTGAAGCACTGCTCACCGACCGAGGCTTCGTCACCAAAGACCGCGAACACCCCGACGGCAACATCCATCTGGAACGGTATTGGTAAGGATGAGCAGGCCGTGGGGACGGGGCCCCCTCGGCTGGTCGCTTCAGCGGCCCACGCCTCCAACGTAAGATCAGCCCATGTCCCTCCTCGCGAAACTGCGTTGTGTCTGGACGATGGGGCGGGGGGTGGTGCGGGGGTT
>CAZTLX010000120.1:0-12998 GCA_964614575.1 uncultured Phycisphaeraceae bacterium
GCTCCTGCACGGTGCGGCGGAGCTTGAGGAAACCCTTGCGCATCTCCTCGACCGCCAGCTCATCGAGCGTGCGCAGCCGGCGGTTGCCCAGGTGGTCGATGTCATCGACGTGGGCCTTGTTGCGGTTGTTGCGCAGGTCGAGGATGTAGTTGATGACCGCGAGGAAGTCCGCGGCACGGATCTGCATCACCGACTCTTCGCAGACCTCGTAGTTGTTGAGGCCCTCGAACTTACGGTTGATGCGGAACCGGCCGACCTTGCCCAGGCGGTAGCGGTTTTCGTCGAAGAACTTCTCGGCGAACAGGTCGCGGGCCTTATCGACCTGCGGCGGGTTACCGGGGCGCAGCCGGGCGTAGAGGGCCAGCAGCGCCGCCTCGTGCTCGGAGACCTCGACCCCCTCGGGCAGGTGGGTCTGCTTCTCATCCGCGATCGTGTTGAGGATGAGCATGTCCGACGCGGCGGAGATCACCTCCACCGTCTTGAGCTTGGACGCGAGGATCTGCTCCAGCGCCTCCTCGCCGATCTGATGACCGACCGCGACCAGCTCTTCGCCGGTCTCGGTGTCGATGATCGCGGCCGCGGCGTAGTGCTCGGGCCGTAGATCGGCGGTCTTGAGCTTCTCGACCTCGTAGAAGGTGTCGATCAGCTTCGCGGTGGTGGAGAAGCCCTCATCCAACGCGCGCAGGAAGGTGGTGCAGGGGATCTTGGTGGACTGATCGATCCGCATCTGGAGCACGTCCTTCTTGGACACCTCCAGCTCGATCCACGAGCCACGCTCGGGGATGATGCGGGCCGAGTGCAGCGGGCGGTCGGCCTCGGCCGAGGCGATCGAGAAGTCCACGCCCGGCGAGCGGTGCAACTGGCTCACGATCACGCGCTCGGCGCCGTTGATGATGTACTCCCCGCCGCCCATCATGATGGGCATCTCGCCGAGGTAGATCTCCTCCTCGACGATGTTGGGGTTGTCCTTGCGGACCAGACGCACCCCCACGCGGAACGGCATGCCGTAGGTGAGCCTCAGCTCCCGGCACTCGTCCGGCGTGTAGCGCGGCTCATCGAGCTTGTAATAGAGGTACTCCACGGCCATGTTCCCGTCGTAGCTCTCGATGGGGAACACCTCACGCAACAGCGCCTCCAGACCCATGTCGGTCTGGCGCTGGTCGTGAGTCTTGGCGAGCTGGAGGAACCGCTCGTAAGCGGCGCCTTGCACCTCAACCAGGTCGGGGATAGAAAGAGCGTCGCCGCGCTTGGAAAAGTCGCGCACAGAGTTCAGCAGCATCGATGCCCTCAGTGGTGCTTCGCTAAAGGGATAGCGGGGAGGTCAGGATTTTGTGAGTTCGGGTCCCGATCACGCCTCTTGCCGCGAACGCAGCACTATAGAGCATTTTTTTCCGCGTCACAAGTCGCCCGCCCAAAAATTCTTGAATTTACTCCCCGGTGGCCCGCGATTTGCCTGATCGGCCCCGCGTTGCCCCCGCGAAGACCCCCCGAGCCCGCTTTTTCCCAGCGCCCCGGAGCTTCGGCGGGGGACCTGCCGCCTCACAAGATTCTTCCCGTCGACGGGTTTACCAAATCGCCTCCCTGTGTTCTAATATCTTCACGTCACGGACGTTGTACCCATGACGTGGCCCCTTCCTCTGGCTCACACGGGGTTGATCTCGGATGCCTGTAAACCCCTCGACGCCCTCACCACCCAAGCCCGCACGGCCCAAGCGGACGGTCGATCCCCGCCTCCAGCCCGCCCTCCGGGCCGTGATCCTCCGCTACGAACGGCCCCTGATCAGCTTCAGCCGACGCTGGGTCCTCAACCTCGCCACCGCCCAGGACATCGCCCAGGACACCCTGCTGCGCCTCTGCCAGCAGCCCCCCGAGACGCTGCAAGGCCTGTTGAGCGGTGAGAAATCCCGGCTCGAAGGCTGGCTCTTCGTCGTCGCCCGCAACCTCGCGATCGATGTGGCGCGCCGGTCCGGCCGAGCCTTCCCCGCCGGCAGCGCCCTGCCCGCCCGCCCCGCCCCGGGCCCCACGCCCGCGGAAGCCGCCGCGCAGCTTGATCTGGCCGATCGCATCATCGCGATGATCGACGATCTGCCGCCCAAGCAGGCCGAGGTCATCCACCTGCGCTTCGAGCAGGGCCTGTCCTACAAGGCCATCGCCGACCTCACCGGCCTGACCAGCAGCTACGTGGGCTACCTGCTGCACGAGGGGCTCAAGACCCTGCGCCAAAGAGCCGGCAGCCAGACGCAGCAGACCCGCGCCTCCGCCTGAGCCGCCCCTTCTCCCGCTCCCTCGCCACGGCAACCCACCCCATCAACCTCGCCGCGTCGAGAAAAACCAAGCTTATTTATTTTAGATTAAACTTATTTACCTTTTAAGTTTTAGCTTATTTTTATTAGCCGCAAATGATCGCGGATGAACGCGAATCAAGGCGTTTTTTAACCACAGATTGCACAGATGACTCCGATGAGAACTCTGAATAGCCGCGAAGCAACACTTGATTTCTTAACCTGAGTCAAATTGCGAACTTCGCTAGCTTCGTGCCTTCGCGGTTAGAAATATCCAAGCCTGCGGCCGAGGGCTATCCACAGGTCTCAACCGACTTCATGCTCAGAAATCTGCGTCATCTGTGAAATCTGTGGTGACTGTCTTGCCTGCCTTGATTCGCGTTCATCCGCGATCATGTGCGGCTATAAATAGTTTTTTACTTAAATCTTTTTTTCTAAGACCGCCGCCCCTCATCCGTTCCACTTACTAGCCCCCAACGGAGAACCGATCATGCCCGACCAGCCCATCAAACCCATGGACCCGCAGACCGACCAAGCCAAGCTCACCGCCTACGCCCTGGGCGAACTGTCCGAGGCGGATGCGGCCGAGGTCGAGCTTTGGATCACCGGCGACGAGGCGGCCCGGCGGCACGTCGAGATGGTCCGCGAGGAGGCGCGCGTGCTCCGCCGGGCCTTCCACGCTCGCTCGGCCCCGCTGACCGAAGAACACCACGAAGCCCTGACCGACGCCATCGGCGACCGCCAGCGCGAGCCCTCCATCGCCGCCGCCCTGGGCATCGCCGCGGGCCTCGCCGCCGCGGCCTGCATTGCGCTGCTGGTGATCCTGCCGCGGATCGGGGGGGGCGACGCGACCGAGCCGGGGGATACGCTGGCGTTGAATACCGCAACCGAAGCCTCGGGCACGGCTCAGCTCGAAGAAAGCATGCGGCAATCGGGAGTCATGCCGGAAGACGGCTGGGAAAGTCGTTCGGCTGACTTTGCGCCACCTGCCGTACAACCGCTCGCGACAGCACCGGCTCGCCCATCGGAAAGCATTTTCTTCTTCGGTGCGTCCGGCGCCGCCCCGGACGGGCCCGCGGCTCCACGTTACGACAGCACCGTCGCTCTCGCCGACCTGCCCACCACAACCTTCACCATCACCGAGGGCGACACCCTCGCCGGGATCGCGCGGGACAAACTCGGCGACGAGGCCCGGTGGCAACTGATCGCCAAGCTGAACAAAGACGCCATCGCCGACCCGAACCAGCTCCAGCCCGGCCAGGAGATCCTCCTGCCCGACCTCGAACGCTGGCGGGAGCCTTCCGACCGCGAACGCTACGACCCCATCACCGACAATCCCTTCCGCGCGGCGCTCGACCACCCGCTCTCGACCTTCTCGATCGATGTGGACACCGCGAGCTACGCCAACGTTCGTCGGTTTTTACTTAAGGATAATCGGCTGCCCCCCGCCGATGCGGTGCGAATCGAGGAGCTGGTCAACTACTTCACCTACGACTACTCGGCCGGCATGCAACCTGCGAAGATCGACCGCGGTCAAATCAATGGCCAGCCCGACATGGATCCCCCCTTCGCCTCCTCCATCGAGATCGCCCCGGCGCCGTGGAACGAGGCGCACCGCCTGGTCCGCATCGGGCTCAAAGGCATCGAGCCCAACGCCGACGAGCGACCGGCCGCGAACCTGGTGTTCCTGCTCGATGTCTCCGGGTCGATGAACAGCTCCGACAAGCTGCCGCTGCTGCAGGAGGCGTTCAAGCGCCTGACCAACGAGCTGGCCGACACCGACCGCGTCGCGATCGTCGTCTATGCCGGTGCCGCCGGGCTGGTGCTCGACTCGACGCCCGCGGCCGACCGCCAGAAGATCCTCGACGCGATCAGCAACCTGCGGGCCGGCGGCTCGACCGCGGGCGGCGCGGGGATCCAGCTCGCCTACCAGGTGGCGCTGGAAAACTACATCCCGGGCGGTGCCAATCGCGTCATCCTCGCGAGCGACGGCGACTTCAACGTCGGCACTTCCAGCGATGGGGAACTCATTGACCTGATCAAAACCAAAGCCAACCCGCCGCTAGATTCCGACCACGCCGGCAAGGGCGTCTATCTCTCCGTGCTCGGCTTCGGCTCGGGCAACGTCAACGACCAGATGATGGAGAAGATTTCCAACGCCGGCAACGGCAACTACTTCTACATCGACAGCGTGCGTGAGGCCCAGAAAGTCCTCGTCGAGCAGATGGGCGGCACGCTGGTGACCATCGCCAAGGATGTGAAGGTCCAGGTCGAGTTCAACCCCGCGCAGGTCGCGTCGTACCGGTTGATCGGCTACGAGAACCGCATCCTCGCCAAGGAGGATTTCGCGGACGACACCGTCGATGCCGGGGACATCGGCGCGGGGCACACGGTGACCGCGCTCTATGAAGTGGTGCCGGTCGATCACGCGGCCAAGCGCGCGGAGCTCGAGGCGAAGATCGAGGAGCACCGCGCGTCGATCGACAACATCGAAGCGCTCAAGACGATGGCCCGCATGACGCCGGAGGGTTTGGCGAAGCTCAACACGCAGATCACCGAGCACCGCGACGCGATGCGTACGCTGCGGCAGCAGCTCGGCGCGATCCCCCAACCCGCGAAGGTGGACGAGCTGAGGTACCAGGCCACGCCGGCGCTGACCGACGCGGCGGCGGGCGGCGAGTTGATGACGCTCAAGCTCCGCTATAAGGCACCCGATGCCGAGGCCAAGGCCGGGACCAGCACGCTGCTCGAGTTCCCGATCCGTGACGCGGGCACCTCGCTCGAAGACGCGAGCGGCGACTTCAAGTTCGCCGCGGCCGTCGCCGGCTTCGGCATGCTTTTGCGCAATTCGCCCCACAAGGGTGCCGCCAACTGGGAGCTGGTCACCGGCCTGGCGATGATGAGCCAGGGTGATGACCCGCGTGGCTACCGCGCCCAGTTCATCGAGCTGACCCGCAAGGCCGAGGCGCTGGACGCGGCGAGGGCCGAGTAACCCTGGGTCAAACGCGGCACTTCGTGCCGCCCGCTGAACGAACGGCAGTGTCCGCCGGTGTTTAGCGGGCGGGACAAAGTGCCCTTTTTTCCCTACGGTCGCGCCGACTTCGCCGTATAATGAGGTGATACGTCAGGGTCATCTCATGCGGTTCGCCGATCCCCTTCTCGAAGCCGACGACGCGGCAGCTTCACTGCCCGCCGCTATTCTCGACGCGATGCCCGAGCAGATCTGCGTGCTTGATGTGTCGGGTGAGGTGATCGCGGTCAACGAGGCGTGGGTGCGTTTCGCGCAGGACAACGGCGTGCCGGGCGGCGACGGTTTTCTGGGGGCGAACTACTTCGACATCTGCGACCTGGCGTATCTGGGTTCAACCGAGATGGACAACGTCGCCGACGGCCTGCGGGCAGTCCTGGCCGGACCGCGCACGCAATATCGCCACACCTACCCGTGCCACGCGCCGCGTGAACGGCGGTGGTTCCAACTCAGCGCCCGGCGGCTGGACGACGCGTCTGGCCCGATGCTGCTGATCATGCACCACAACGTCACCGCCTGGATCACCACGCACGAAGTCCCGCCCGCAGAGTTGCCGCCAGCGCTTCGCCCCGGTGAGGACGTCCACGAGATGCTGCTGGACCTGGCCGAGCCGCTGACCAGCATCGCCTTCGACACCGAGACCTGCCGCCGCCGTCTCCAAGCGCAACCTCCGATCGATTTCATGGCGATGGATGCGCTGGCCCACATCAGCGAACAGATCGACCGGGCCGCGGCCTTGATCCGCAAGATCCGCACCCGCATCATACCGCCCGGGGGACCGACTTCCGGGGCGGGGGATGAGGCTTCCAGGAGATAAATGTCCGAAGGTGTAACTTCCGGGGAAGCTTCCGGGTGAAACGTCCGGGGAAAACTTCCGGGGTGAAACTTCCGGGCTGCGGCTGAGCGGCCGTCGGTTCGCGCTACTTGGTCAGGTAAAGCGGGTCGTCGGTCAGCTTGGGGAACCAGCGCCGCTCCGCCGCCCGCTTGCCCAGCTCGGTGTTGGCGCAGCGTGTGACCAGCGCTTTGTAAAACCTGTCCGCGGCTTCGGGGTCGCGGTACATGATCCAGTTGCCGGCAATCGTCAGCCGATACGCGGTGCGGTCGTCGTCATTGGGCATCAGGGCGCAGGCGTGCCAGGCGTGCGCCGCGGCGGTGAACGCGGCGTGGCGATCGCGGGCAAACTCCTCCGCGTGGTCGGTTAACCGCTTGCGCTCATCATCGCTCATCGCCGACAACTCCGCCGGCTCACGCTGCGGGCGTTTCTGCGCGTAGCGTGGCTCCATCCAGTTCCGCTTCTCGACGTGGTGCGGCGGCTCGGCGTAGAACGCCAGCAGCGGCGCGGCGTCGGTCAGCGCCAGGGTGGCCGCGAGCCAATAATGCTCGGCCCGCGCGTCGGCCGACTCGCGTTGATTATTCGCGGCGCGGATCGCGCTGATGTAGTCCATCAACGTTTCACGCCGGGCCTCGTCGTAGAGCGGCGCGGCTTCCTGCCAGCGCCCCGCACGCGTCAGGCGGTTGGCCAGTAACCCTTCAAGAGGCAGCGCGTCGGCCGCGAACGGGCGGAATGCGGGTTGGATTTCAACTTCGGGGTCATACTGATCCGACGCGATGTAGGCCTGGACCTCCTCGATGCTCAGCACGTGCTCGGCGAGGTAGTAGGCCTCGTCGGCGTAGCCGTGGCGGATGAACAGCGTCAACGCGTCGGTGTATTGGCTGCGGGCCAGTTGCAATACGGCCAGCTCGCCGCCGGCCAGACGACGCGGCTTGATCTGGTCGTAATTATCACCCGCCGGGTGATGCGCATACCAGCCTTCATCGACCGGGAACGCCCTGGCCGCGGCGGCCAGCAGTTCGACGCCGCGATCCACCTCGCCGGCCCGCAGCGCGAGCTTGGCCCGCACCCACACCGCGATCGGCGTGTCGGCCGCCTGCTGCGCCCAGCGCGCGGCGGCGTCGATCTCGTTACGACGATACGCCAGCCACGCGAGGCGGTCGGCACCGGGCGTAGACTGCGCGGCCGGGTCGGGGTTCGCCTGTTCGACCGCGGCCAACCAGGCGCGCGAGGCCTTCGCATCGTCCGGCCGCAACGCATTGGATTCCAACCAGCCTTCGGAAAGCAGGTAAGCGGTGACCAGCCGCTGCAGCAGCGCATCGCCCGCGGCCCGGCGCAGCGGCTCGCCCTCGGCTTCCACCAGCGCGTTGGCCGCGGCGCGCATCGACACCAGGCCGTGGTAGTCCCCGCTGTGCCAGAAATTGAAATACAACGCCAGCGCGCGATCCGGTTGCGCGGCGTTGAGGTGGGCACGGCCCTGCCAGCCGTAGCTCGATGAGGCCAGGCCCAAGGGGTCCGTGAAACCCGCCGCGGCCAGGCGGCGCGTCTGCTCAAACCAGCGGACTGCGGTGTCCGGATCGTCCCGCAGATGCGTCTTGCCCAACATGTACGCCGCCCACACCGAGCGATAACGCCGCTGATCTTCGGGCAGGTCGAGCAGCTCGCGGAAGAAGCGGTCTGCGACGTTCGGCTCGCCCAGGTGGTAGGCCGACAGGCCCTCAAGGTAGAGCCCAAACTCCGCGGGGTATTGGTTCGGCGGATCGGGCAGCGGGATGGCGGGGCCCCCGACCTCGGCCGGCGCAACGCCCAGTTCACGCGCCCGGCGGTTGCGTTCATCGAGTTGCGACAGGGCCTGCCGGATTTCGTCGTACCGCTTGAGCAGCGCCGCGTGCGTCTCGCCGTGAAACCCGGCATCAGACAACGCGGCCGCCAGATCGTCTCGGCCCAGACGGGCGCTCTGGTCAAACGGCGTCTCATCGTTCGGCGGCTCGACGCGGAAGGCGGGGTCGTCTTCCGGCAGCAAGCGGTTCACCTCCCGCAGGAAGTCCGCGGTCGGCAGCGACAACACCGCGCGCTCATCATCCAGCAGCAGCACACGCGCCGGTGTGTACGGCCCGCAGGGCATCGCGTGTGATGCGAACAGCAACGCCACCGCCGCGATCCATAGCCAACGGGTTGTCGGTTTACTCCACATGCGCGTTGACCTTCGTGTCTTGCGCGAAACGCATCCAGCCGATCGTGACGCTTTGGCCCGGCGCGATCCGGTCCCACGCCGCGGCCGCGGGCTTTTCCAGCGTGCCATCCGAGGCCCAGCGGTACCCCGCCAAGCCGTCGCGCGCCACCGGTGCGTCCCCCGCCCAGTTCGGCCGCACCCGCGCGGGCCAGGGCAGGTCCGCCTCGCCGGTGTTGTGTAATCGCACTTCAACCAACCCCGGCTCAATGGCCTGCGCCTCGGCGGCCAGCGCCTGGGTCGGCATGCGGCCGGCGAGCACGGCATCAAGCGTCGGCCAGGACCAGTTGAGCTGGTCGCCCGCCACCGGCAGACGAAACCAGACCACACCATCGCATAGCATCGGCCGATCGTCCGACCAGCCTTGAACCAGCGCCGCCATCGCCGCGGGGTCGGCCCGCAGCAGCGTCCAGCGCTTGGCCGGGTCGAGCGTATCCAACTCGCCCTCGGCCGCGATGCCGTGGAACGTGCCGTCGCCTTGCGGGGGCGGGGGCTCAAAGCCGAGTACGTAGCTGTAGGTCGGCAGGGCGACGCGGTAGCGCACGCCGATGCGTGCGGCCTGTTCGACCCACCGCCGCGCGCTCGCGGGGTCGCAGAGCGAGGCGGGCTCGTCGATCGTCTCGGGTCGCTGGAGCGAGTGGACCTGCAGGACGTAGCCGTCGGTCTGCCGGGCCAACCGACGGAACGCGCCGCGATCCAGCCACGCGGGCAGCGCGGTGATGGTCAGCGGAACCCGTTCACCCCCCAAATCGTCCAGCGCGGCGCGGACCGCGGCGAGCCACACGGCATAGCCATCGAGCTTGCGTTCCCCGCAGTCGAAATCGATCTGCAATTCAACCGGCTCCACGCCGGCTTCGCGCGCCTTCCGCACCGCCTGACGCGCGACCGCCACGACAGGATCATTCGCATCAAACGGCCCCGGCCAGGGTTCGACGCGGATCACCAGACCGATCGCCGCCCCGCTGTCGCGCAGCACATCAAACGACGGCCGCCCCACCACCGCCCGCCCGTGCCGCAAGTCCACCTCGCCCGCCAGCACCAGCAGGCGCTCGAAACGCAGCGATGCTTCCGCCACGGCCTCACGCTCGGCCACCCCCCAGGCACGCTGCCACATAAAGGCGCCCCGGCTCATCGGTCCGCCCGTGCGCTCGACCCGCGCGGTCGGCCAAACCCACCAGCCCAGCAGGCTAAGCCCCGCGAGCAACAAGATCAGGAGCGGACGCCATCTCATGGATTCTCGCCCCGTCGAGCGCGAAACGATCGACCGGCACCTCAGACCACGATCACGCGCACCGCGCCGGGCCGAATCTCGACGGTCGCGGGGGTGAATCCGACCGGGTCGCCGTCCGCCTGCAGCGGGACGGGGGTTTGGGCCCGGAGGGTGAGCGACGTCGCCTTGCCGTGCGGCACATCCGGTTTGCCCAGGTGGCGCATGCGGATGACCGCCAGCCCGTAGCTCGCGAGGTTCACCAGGCCCGGCTTCTCGAAGACGATCCAGTCGAGCTGCGCGTCGGTTTCGTCGGCGTGGCGACCGATGCCCAGGTTGCCGCCGTACTGCGGGATGTTGAACACGAACGCGTGCGCCCCGCTGATCTGGCGGCCATCGACTTCGAGCGTCACCGCGGGGTAGTCGTAGTGCCGCAGCGCGCTCATGATCTTGGGGGCGTAGGTCAGGCGGTTGACGCGGCGGACGTGTTCGCCGACCTTGCGCCACTGGTCGAGGCGATGCACCACGTCGGCATCAAAGCCCGCGCTGGCCATGAGGGTGAAGAGGCGCGTCTGCTGGGCGGTGGTCGCCATGCCCACATCGATGCAGCGTGTCTGCCCCCGCGCGATGCCCGCGGCGATGCGCCGCGGCCCGCGGTCGAAGCCGAGCTGCCGGGCGAAGAGATTTTCCGTGCCCATCGGCAGCGTGGCAAAGGGCACGGCCGGCACCGCGCCGCCGGGCTCATGCCCATTCGCAAGTTCCCGGGGGACTTGCTTGCGGGGGGACATGTCGTTGATCACATCCGCGACCGAGCCGTCGCCGCCCGCCGCAACCACGCATCGGCACCACGACGCTAAATCGGGGTCGGCCAGCAACTCGGCACGCTCGGCCCGATCCCACACCAGCTTCGCCTCGAGCCCCTGCTTGCGCAGCGCGGTCACCAGCGCCTCGACCCGCTTGCGGTTGGCCCCGTGCCCGCTGTAAGGATTGGCCAGGATCGGCACCATCGTCGGCCATGGCCGGGGCTGGGCCGACACCATCGCGGGCGCGGTGCGCGTCATGCCGCCACCTCGCGATCCGTGGGGCGGTCGGTCATCTTGATGCCGGCGAATACCTGCGTGGTGCGGATCGCCGCGGCCTTATCGAACACCTGCCACCGTTCACGGGGCAGCCCGGCGAACGCGACCGCCCAGCGGGCGTGGTCCTCGCCCTGCTCCGTGACGTTGCGGATGAGGATCGCCGCGATCTGCTCGCCCCGCCGCCGGGCCAGCGCGCCGTAGATCTCCGGGTCGTGCTCGCCGCTGTCGCCGACCAACACGAACCGCCGCTGCGGGAAGCGCTCGAGGATCGGCTCGATCAGCGTGGGCTTGTACTTGTCGGCCTTGGCGAAGAGGTCGAAGAAGCTGCGGTCTCTCCAGCGCAGCCGCTTGAGGTGGAACGTGCCCGGCGGGTAGCCGACGCGCTGCGTAAACTGCGCCAGCGACGGGTAGAGCTGCCAGGGCATGGTCGAGACGTAATGGAACTGCGCCCCGGCCGCGGCCCACTGCTGATAGACCTCGGCCAGCCCGCGCGTCGACTTCCAGACGCGTGTGAAGGTAGTGCGGATCAGCTTGCGTTTCTTCCACACATAGGATGCTTTCATCGTGTCATCGACATCGCTGATCACCGACACGCCGCGCGGCGCGATGAGGCGGACGGGCACGCTCGGCGGGGCCTGCGGCTCGTTGGGCTCGAAGCGCAGCAGGCCGTCGGCCGCCTCGTGCGCGACCAGGTTGCCGGGCAGCTCGAGCGTGGTGGTCAGGTGGCCCGACTTGGCCGTCTGCCCCAGGTCGTAGGTGGTCCCGGCCAGCCGCACGGCGACGCGGCGGTGCATGACCGTGTCGGTGAGGAACAGCGCGGCCCGGTGACGGAACAGCGGTTCGTTGGCGTGGGCCCGGTCAAGGCCCAGCGCACGACGAAACAGCCGCGCCACCGCCCGCCGCGAACGCGAGTCTTCCACCACGCGGTACGCCCAGGCGTGCAGATCGACCGTCCAACGGTCGGTGCCCGGGTCGAAGCTGGCGTAGGTGGGGAAGAAGATCAAACCGGCGGCTCCTGTCGCGGCGTCGGTCCCGCGGCGCGGGGGGAATGTTACCCCTATCGGCAAACCGTTGTGTGGGCAGGCAGTTAAGACCGCTTCCGCCGCCGTTTTCGGCTTCGCGGTGCAGCAATCGCGAAGCCGCAAGCGGCGGGCCGTGGAATATTGCCGCCCGCGGAACGGTTATCCAGATACACACCGCCTGCCCCAACCCCGGCCTCGGGTGCCATGTCGGCCCCGGGGCTTTTTTGTTCCCGCCCGCCGTTCCCACGCCTATCCTGATACCGATGCCCGCGACGTCGCACACCGCCTTGCCCGCCTCACTCGGCTGCCTGCTCGACGCGCTGCCGTGCGGTGCCGCGGTCGTGGCGCGGGACGGGGCGCTGGTCCATGTGAACCAGCGTCTGGCCGAGTTGATCGGCATCCCGATCGATCAACTGCTGGGCCGCCCGATGTTCGATCTCTACGACGACGCGTTCTCGCGCCGGCAGGTGGAGCAGGTCCTCTCGCGGTTCGAGCAGCCGGCCGAGGGCGAGTTTCACCTGACGCGCAGCGATGGCACGCGCGTGCCGGTGGTCTTCGCCGGGCGGCCGCTGCGCTTGCCGGGCGATACGGGGCCCGCGGCGTATCGCGTGGCGACCGTCATCGACATCACCGCGCAGAAGACCGCCTACGAGGATGTCGCCCGGCTCGGCGACACGGTCATCGAGCAGGCGATGCAGCTCAAGCGCCTCAACGAGACGCTGGAGCAGCGCGTGGCGGAGCGCACCGCCGAGCTGCACACCGCGAACATGGAAGCGATCATGATGCTGGCGGTGGCGTCCGAAGCGCGCGACGCGGACACGGGGTCGCACGTGCGGCGGATCGAAGCCTCGGCCCGTCGGCTGGCGCACGCCGCGGGCCGGTCGGCGGACGAAGCGCAGCGCATCGGTTACTCGGCGATCCTGCACGATGTGGGCAAGATCCACATCGCGGATGACATCCTCAAGAAGCCCGGCCCGCTCACCGGCGACGAACGCCGAGAGATGCAGCACCACACGCTCATCGGCGAACGCATCCTCTCGCAGCAGCCGTTCTTCGACACCGCCCGTGAGATCGCCCGGTCCCACCACGAGAACTGGGACGGCTCGGGCTATCCCGACGCGCTCGCCGGCGAGGCGATCCCCTTCGCCGCGCGGGTCGTGCATCTGGTCGATGTCTATGACGCGCTGCGCAGCGAGCGGCCGTACAAAAAACCTTGGCCGCACGACCGGGCGCTCGGCGAGCTCAAACAGCACGCCGGGCAGATGTTCGACCCGGAGCTGACCGAGCATTTCGTGGCGCTGACCCGCGACGGCGGTTT